>JAEUJS010000090.1 GCA_016792935.1 Archangium sp.
CGCGTCGTCGTGAGCAGCGCAGCACCCGCCAGATCCCCGATGGGCAGACCTGCAGCACGCGCAACGTCGATCGCGGAGACGGAACGTTCGAGCGCCGGGAGGAGTGCAAGACCAAGTACCGCAGCGAGCCCGTGTACGACGACAAGTGCTACTACACGATCGATCGCTGGGGCGTGGTGCGCACGGCGAAGAGCACGGGGCAGGGGACGAGTCCCGCTCCGAGTTGGCCGAAGTTCACGCTCGCGCGGCAGGGCAACTCGCTGGGCTGCGAGCGCGAAGGAGCGCACGGCGAGACGTACACGCTGCACCTGCGCGGCGACGACAAGAAGACCTACACCTGCACGCAGGACTTCGCGCGCTGGAACAAGTTGGAGGACGGCCTCAAGAAGGTCATCCCCATCGGCGTGATCACCGATCGTCCGGAGTGCGACAAGTTCTGAACCGCGAGGTAGAGGGTCGCGCGCATGCAAGACCCTGCGGCACGCCCCACGGATGACCTCTCGGTGCTCGCGCTCGCCGCGGGCATCGGCTCGATCGTGCTGTTGCTGTTCTCGATCTTGCCGCTGGTGGGCATGTGCTTCGGGCCGCTCTCGGCGATCTCAGCGCTGACGGCCATCGCCACCGGCATCGCGAGTCTGGTGCGCATCGCGCGCAGGCCCGAGCTCGATGGCCGGTATCAGGCGCTCACTGGAATTGGCTTCGCGCTGGTCTGGGGCGTCGGCATCGCGGTGCTGCTGTTGGTCATCGCCAAGAAGACGATCTGAGCGCTACTTTCGCTTCATGACGAAGCGCTGGGTGGTGGCGGTCGTGGTGATCGGATCGAGTGCGTTGGCGCAGGACGGTGGAGTCGATTGCGAATCGCTCCTCTCCCGCACGATGCGTGGTCTCAACAGCAAGAAGGCCAGGGCTGCGCTTGAGACGCTCGAGAAAGCACCCTCGGCGTGTGCGTCACGTCACGGCTTCCTCGCAGCCAGGGGGAGCGCGCACGCGTCGCTCGGAGAATTTGAGCTCGCAAGCGAGCTCTTTCTCAAGGAACTGCGCGAACCCGACCCGACATGGGTGGCCGTGAAAGGGCTCGCAGCGGTGATCCCGTCAGTGTCTCCGGCCGCACGCGAGAAGATCGCTGCCGCGGGTGGGAAGCCAGACGACATTCTCTACGTTCCCGGTCACCAGTCGTTCGCGGTCCTCGTCGAAGAAGTGTTCTGCCGAGATCAGCTCGTCGTCGGAACGAACACGACCCCGAGCACCAAGGTGCATGCCTGGGTTGCGAATCTCGAGTGTCCAGCGGGCACGCGTTTTCAGAAATTCGTGCGGTTCGATGCGCGCGAGGATCTTCAGGATCTGAAGCAGGCAGGTCCTCGACGAGCCGTCGAGCGGATGATCAAGACCGGCAAACTCGAGTCGAAGTTCGGCATCAGCACGGCGTTCGATCTGTACGAAGCGTTGCGGAGTAGACGCACCGACCGCAGCGCAGGGTGGCTCTTGAGCTGGATGGCGGATGGTCCAGGCGAGAAGAAGCTCCTGCAGGGACTCTTGAAGGAAGACCCGGACGATCTGAGTTCGATCATCACGCTGGCGTCGCTTCAGCTCAGCGAAGGGGACAACGAAGGGGCGCTCAAGACGACTCGTGCAGCGAAGCTGGACCGCGTCGCCATTCGTGACGCGCGCGGGGCCGACGCTTCTCCAAGCGGTTTGTTCTCACGCCAATGTCTGGCGCTTCGAAAGCAGAACAAGCTCAAGGAAGCCGAGGCGGCGTGTCGCAAGTCGCTCGAACTCGGCTCTCGCGTCAACGGGCCTGCCTTCTTCGGCGAGGTTCTGTACCTCAATGGAAGATACGCCGAAGCCATCGAGCAGCTCGAAGCCACGCTCGCCGCGGACCCGCGGAATCGACGCTCGGTGATCGTGCTCGCGCTTGCCCTGCAGGAACTCGGGCAGACCGAGCAGGCGGCGCAGCGGTTCGAGAAGAGCTGGGGTCTCGCCGAAGTGCTCGAGGCGAAGCTGACGGACAAGCGAACGCGCGCGCAGTGGATCAAGGCGCTCGATCGTTTGGACGCGCTGGGAGTCGCTGCATCACTCGCACACTGCGGTCATCTCTATCTCGATCTCGAGATGAAGGAGCAGAGCGACGTCTGCTTCGCTGCGGCGAAGAAGATCGACGTGCAGGCTCCTGAGTTGGCTCGACTCGAACACCTCGCCGAAACGGATCCTTCGACGGCAGTGAAGGGCCTCGAAGCTGAGCTGAAGAAGGCTCGAAGCGCAGAGGGCTTCGCCATGTTGGCTCGCGCGCAAGCGGCCGCGGGCGATCACGTGGCCGCGGTGACCGCGCTGAGGTCGGCGCTCTACCTGCTGCCTCCGTGGGAGCTTCCCGATGAACTCGTCGCGACCGTGTGTGGCGAAGAGGCGCTGCCGACCTGCCTGAAGGCCGCGCCGCCGCCGTAGTCACCCGTTGTGCTGATCAGGCGTGATGCGTTCGACGCCCGTCGTCGGAGGCGAGAAGAGATCGCGCACCGCATCGAGCAACTTGTTGATGGGCGACTTGCCGTTCTGCTCGTACGGCGTCAGCAACCACGCCGCCGCGTAGACCCAGAACACCAGCCCACCCGTCACCGCGAGGCTCGCCACGAACAGCACGCGCACCAGGGCGATGTTCCAGTTGAAGTGGTGGGCGAGCGCCGCACACACTCCTGCCACCGCGCGCCCGGGAACGTTGCGGTAGAGCGCGACGATGTCGTTCTGGCGCTGCGAGCAGAAGCCACAGCGCGTGGCGCGTGAGTCGATGTCCTTGAAGCACGCCGAGCACTGCTTGGTCTGCGTGGGCTGGGTCTCAGTCATGCCCTTCTGTACGGAACAGGCGGGCCTCGATTGCCCGGCTGATCAGGCTAGGTTGCCGCGCCATGCGCCTCGCTCTCCTCGCCGTCTTCGCCCTCGCGTCGTCGACGTATGCCGCCACCGCCAACTTCTGTGGTGATGGCACCGCCACCTTCCCGGTGAACGACGGGACAGTGAACATCGGCGAGTACTCCGGCGGCTCAGCGGGCCTCGGCAACGGCTTCAACGGCGTGCTCGGCCAGGGAGCGACGCTCTCGTTCGACTCGGACTCGAACGGCAACCTCGCCTTCGCGCTCTCCGCAACCGCCGCGACGTGTACGCAAGGCGCCACCGATTCCATCGTCATCTATCTCGACTCGCGCACTGGCGGCTTTGCCGACACCAGCACCTTCACCGACTTCGCTGACCAGGGACGCGCGGCGGCGAGCGGCATGGGCACCGACGGAGCGCGCGCACAGCTCAACTTCGCCGCTGGCTTCGCGCCCGACTACGCCATCGTCATTCAGAACGGCTTCACGGGGCTGTTCGAGCTGGTGGGTGGCGGCTCGCACGTCTTCGTGAAGAACATCACCCGCAGCTCGGTGGTGACGGTGCCGCCTCCGTGTGTGGCCGAGTGGTCTGGCTTCTCGATGGGTGACCTCGGCGCGCAGCTCGGTACCGACATCCGCTACGTCGCGACGCTGCTCAACTCGACCAACGGGTTCCGCTCGAACGAGTTTCACGGTGTGGCAGCTGCTCCGGGCGCGAACATCGGCATCGCAGCCCACACGTTTGCGGCGGCCGACTTCAACATCTTCCGCGCGGGTCCCGGCATCTCGTACCTGAACACCAACCCGGTGCGCCTCACCTTCGAGACCTACGACGGTGGTGGCTTCCAGCTGAACCCGACCTGTGGCCAGCTCTCGTCTGATCAGTTCGCCGCGACGGGTTGGAGCAACGGCAACCTCGCCTTTGGCGGCACGCAGACGACGACCAACACCGACTACACGCGCGGCTTCTCGACCGTCGCCGTCACGACGGGCGGCTTCTATTCATTCGCGGTCGCTCCCGGAAATCGCGTCTTCGGCATTCAGCCTGGAGGCACCGACTTTGCCCCCGGCACGTTGACGCTGCGCTTCCAGAACTTGTCGGGCTCGACCTTCAACGGCGCCGACATCGCGTACACGTTGTGGCACCGCAACGATCAAGATCGTTCGACGTCCTTCAACCCCGCGTTCTCGGTCGATGGCGTCAACTTCGTCGACCTCCCGGCGCTGAACTTCACGACCGCCGCGCCGCTCGACGCACTGGGATGGCAGCAGCTCGCACGCAGCGCGACCCTGGGCGGGTTCGAGCTGGCTCCAAACCAGATCCTCTACTTGCGCTTCTCGTCGAACGACGTCGCCGGCACCGGCTCGCGAGACGAAATCGGTATCGACGACCTCACCATCGTCCCGCGCACGAACGTGTTCGCCGATTTCGGTGACGCTCCGGCGAGCTACGGCTCCGCGGGTCACATGAACTCGGTGGTGTTCATCGGCGTCACGTCCGACGGAGAGTTTGCGCAACAGTCTTCGATCAACGCGCAGGGTGACGACGTCGGCGGCAACGACGACGAAGACGGCGTCACCTTTGGCGGCTTCTACCAGGGCGCGACGACCCCGCTGACCATCGTCTCCGCTGGCGCAGCGCGCGTCTCGGTGTGGGTCGACTGGAACCAGGACGGCGCCTTCGGCGCGGGAGAGCAACCCGTCAGCAACGCCGCGCTCGTCGCCGGCAACAACACCATCAACGTCGCGGTGCCCGCAGGCTCCAACCGCGGACCGAGCTTCATGCGCGTTCGCGTCGCCTCGACCAACCCCACCCTGGCGACCGGCCCAATGGCCGACGGTGAGGTCGAGGACTACGCCATCTCCATCGGCGGCTGCGGCGACGGCCTCGTGAACGGCACCGAGCAATGTGACTCCGGCGGCGTCTCGGGAGCGGAATGTGGCTGTCAGCTGAACTGCACGTGGGCGCCGGTGACCGCGTTCTGCGGGCCCGCGCTCAACGGAACCTGCGACGCGCAAGACATGTGCGACGGAGCTGGCGCGTGCACTCCCATCGTTCTCTCCGCCGGCACCGAGTGTCGCGGCTCGAACGGCGTGTGCGACGTCGCCGAGACCTGCGATGGCGCTTCACGCGACTGTCCGCTCGATGGCTTCGCCTCGACGGGAACGTGCCGTGTCTCCGCCGGCCCCTGCGACCTCGCCGAGAGCTGCGACGGAAGCGGAGTCGCGTGCCCTGCCGACCTCCTCGCGACGAGCGGCGTGTGTCGGCCCGGCTCCGACGTGTGTGACGTCGCTGAGTCGTGCAACGGCTCGAGCGCGCAGTGCCCCGCTGATGGCTTCGCTTCTGCCTCCACGACGTGTCGCGGCTCGACCGGGACGTGTGACGTCGCCGAACAGTGCACTGGCTTCGCAGCAGCGTGTCCTGCCGACGGCTTCGCGGCCTCGACGGTCGTGTGCCGCTCAGCGAACGGACTGTGTGACGTGCAGGAGACCTGCACCGGAACGAGCGACGTGTGCCCGGCCGATGGCTTCGCCGCGGCGAACACCGAGTGCCGCGCGACGAACGGAATCTGTGACGTCGCCGAGGTCTGCACCGGCTCGAGCGGCGCGTGCCCGACCGACAACTTCGCGACGTCTGGCGTCTGCCGCGCGAGCGTCGGTGGCTGCGACATCGCCGAGAGCTGCAACGGAGGCACCGCCAACTGCCCGACCGACACCTTCGTCGCGAGTGGCACCGAGTGCCGCGCGAGCGCGGGCATCTGCGACGTCGCGGAGACGTGCAGCGGTACGAGCGGCACGTGCCCCAACGACGGCTTCGCTTCGAGCGCCACGACGTGCCGCGCGAGCGCGGGCCCGTGCGACATCGGAGAAGCCTGCACCGGCGGCAGCGCGGCGTGTCCCGCGGACCAGGTGCGCAACAGCGCGACCGTGTGCCGCAGCGCCAACGGACTGTGCGACACGCAGGAGACGTGTGACGGCGTGGGCACCGCGTGTCCCAACGATGCGTTCCTCGGCAGCGGCACAATCTGCCGCAACAGCGCGGGCGGCTGCGACGTGGTCGAGACGTGCAGCGGCACGAGTGGTGCGTGCCCGAACGATGGCTTCGCTCCGAGCACGACGCAGTGCCGCGCAGCGAACGGGCTCTGCGACGTCGCCGAGAACTGCAGTGGAACGGCCGCGACGTGCCCCAACGATGGCTTCGCTCCGACCACCACGCAGTGCCGCGCGGCCAACGGAGTGTGTGACGTCGCTGAAAACTGCAGCGGCTCGAGCGGCTCGTGCCCGGCGGATGGCTTTGCTCCGTCGAGCACGACGTGCCGCATGGCGAACGGTCTGTGCGACGTGAGCGAGAGCTGCACCGGCACGAGCGGAACGTGTCCCAACGATGGCTTCGCGGCTTCGGGAACGCAGTGCCGCGCGGCGAACGGCGTGTGCGACGTCGCGGAGTCGTGCAACGGAACGAGCGGCGCGTGCCCGAACGATGGCTTCGCTCCGACGACGACGGTGTGCCGCGCGGCGGCGCAGGCGTGTGACGCGGTCGAGAACTGCACCGGCACGTCGAACACCTGCCCGATGGATCTCGCGGCGGCCGACGGCACCACGTGCAACGACACGCTCACCTGCAACGGAACCGAGCGCTGTATGGGCGGAGCGTGCACCGCGGGAACGAACTTGAACTGCGCCGACAGCGACGCGTGCACGATGGACATGTGTGCCGAGCCTTCGGGCTGCACCAACATGCGCATTCCGGGTTGCTGCCTCGTCACGATGGACTGCGACGACAACGACGCGTGCACCG
>JAEUJS010000115.1 GCA_016792935.1 Archangium sp.
TCCGCTTGAAGCTCGCGAACGTGATGCGCGATCTGAACGATCACGCCGGCGCGCTGCAGGAATTCGAGGCGATTCTGAAGCAGAACCCCAATTACCTGCCCGGCCGCGTGCACTACGGCGTGACGCTCTACGCGGCGGGCCGGCGCGCCGACGCGATTACGGTCTGGGAAGACGTGCTCGGTCGCAATCCGGGCAACAAGAGCGCTGAGATGTACCTGAGCCTGGTGAAGGACATGCCCACCACGCCAGGCGAGACGAAACCTGCTGCAAAGGACGGGTCGGTTGAGTGATGCTTCAGGTTCAAAGCGCGCCTGCGCTGTCGGGAGCGAAGGACGCAAAGCCCCTGGGGGCGACGCCGTTAGGGAGAAAGCACGTGTCTGACGGGTATGCCCTCAAGTTCATCTCCGGCAAGTACCAGGGCGGCGAGTTCCCCCTGAAGGGCGACAAGCAGCTGATCATCGGCCGCTCGAGTGAGCTCGACATCGTGCTCGTCGAAGACATGGTCTCGCGCAAGCACGCGAAGATCACGTTGGCCGGCGGGAAGATCACCATCGAGGATCTCGGGTCGACCAACGGCACCTTCGTCAACGGTGAGAAGGTGAAGTCGAGCCGCCTCAAGGAAGGCGATCGCATTCTCGTCGGCACGTCGATCCTCAAGCTGGTGAAGGCCGGAGCGAACGCGCCGGAGCTGTCCGACGCGCAGGTGAAGCAGAACCTCGAGCAGGTCGCCGCCGTGCAGTCGGCCCGTCAGACCAAGACGGCGATGACGGGGAAGATCGAAGAAGTCCCGTTGCCCGACCTGCTGCAGCTCTTCCACACGTCGAAGAAGAACGGCGTGCTGGTCGTCTCGAACGATCAGGAAGGCAAGATCTACCTGCGGCAGGGCAAGGTCTATTACGCGGTCATCAACGACAACCACGACCTCGGTCCGCAGAAGAGCTTCAACCGGATCATCACGTGGGAGCGCGGTGAGTTCGAGCTGCGTCCGCCGGACAACCAGGAGTTCATGACCGAGCTCGACGAGTCCACCGAGCACCTGCTCATGGACGCGTTGCGCCAGCTCGACGAGTTGCGGCGGGTGTCGTCGTCGTTGCCCGCGATGGATCAGACGCTCATGCTCGCGGTGCCGATGCAGCCTGCGTTGCGCGATCTGCAGCCGGAAGAGCTCGACGTGCTCCAGCTGATCATCAACTGGGGAACGCTGCAGGGCGTGTTCGACAACGCGTCGCAGGATGACGTGGTGATCGCGACGGCCGTGGCGAGTCTGCTCGAGCGCGGTTATCTGCGCGGCGCGTGATTCGGCTTCTCAGTCTTCTGCGCTTCAGTGGACCGAACAGGAATCGAACCTGTCCGACCAGAGGTGCAAGCTCCAGCTCCGCAACCCAGCGGTCAGCCCGTTTCCCTACCCATCGCCGTCGCCCCAGGGGGCTTTGGTGATGTGCTGTCGGACGTGATCTCATGTTGAAACTGACTCAGCTCTCGAACTGCGCGGGATGCGCCGCGAAATTGCGGCCCGATTTGTTGTCGGAATTGCTCGGTGGTCTGCCGCGCGGCGTGAAGTCGAAGGACGCGTTGGTGGGCTTCGAGACCAGTGACGACGCCGCCGTCTACAAGTTGTCGCCGTCGATGGCGGTGGTCGAGACGGTCGACTTCTTCCCGCCGGTGCTCGACGACCCGTACGCGTACGGACAGATCGCGGCGGCGAACGCGATGAGCGACATCTGGGCGATGGGGGCGAAGGCGCTGTTCGCGCTGAACGTCGTCGCGTTTCCCAAAGAGGTCGACACACGCGTGCTCAAGGAGATCCTCGCGGGCGGGGCGTCGAAGGCGAAGGAAGCGGGCATTCCGATTCTCGGTGGGCATTCCGTGCAGTCGCCGGAGCCGAAGTACGGCATGGCCGTCACTGGCGTCGTGCACCCGAAGAAGATTCTGCGGAACTCGGGCGGGAAGAGTGGGGACCTCGTGATCCTCACCAAGCCGATCGGGACGGGCATCGCGACGACGGCGCTGAAGCGGGGCGTCGCTTCGAAGGAATTGGTCGAGCTCGTCACCAGGCAGATGTGCGCGCTGAACAAGACCGCCGGCGAGGTGTTCGCGAGCGGGAAGTTCGAGGTGCATGCGCTGACGGACGTGACGGGCTTTGGGTTGCTCGGTCACGGGCTCGAGTTGGCGCGCGGTGCGAAGAAGAAGCTCGTGTTGGAGCTCGAGTCGGTGCCGCTGTTGCCCGGCATCGCTGATCTCGCTTCGCAGGGCGTCGTGCCGGGCGGGACGAAGACGAATCTGGCGCATGCTGAACGCGGGACGATCTTTCCGCGGGAATTGCCTGAGGCGATCAAGCACGTGCTCGCTGATGCGCAGACCAACGGTGGGTTGTTGGCGGCGGTCGCGGAGAAGGACGCTCCGAAGGTGCTCGCTGCGCTCGCTCGGAAGAAGGTCGACGGGTGGATCGTCGGTCAGCTCGTTCCCGGGCGCGTCGGCATCGAAGTTCGCTGAGGGAGCTCATGCTCCCAGCGCTGCGAGCATCTCGGGCTTCCCAGCAGCGAACTGGAGCGACGTTGCGCCGTTCTTCGCCGGGAAGTCAGGCTTCGCCCCATTCTCGACGAGCAACCTCGCGAGCGCGACGTGGCCCTTGAGCACCGCGTGTGCAGCGGCGCGACGCCCTGTGCGTCGAGCGCGTTGAGGTCCGGCTTGAACACCAGGACGATCTTCGCGAGCTCGACCGAGCCGTGGTCGGCCACGAAGCTCAACACGCTCGGGATGTCTCCCATCTGTCCACCCGAGGCGAGGAGGAGGGTCGCGATCTGCGGCTCGGCTCCCTTGAGCGCGTAGTCGAGCGCGGTGAAGTCAGCGCTGCTCTTCAAGTTCACGTTCGCTTTGCGCAGCAGCAGCTCGGCCACCACCACGCCCTGGCCCTGGAACGCCGCGAACATCAGCGCGCTGCGCTTGCCCTGATCCACGAAGTCGATCGACGCACCGCCGTCGAGCATCGCCACCACCGCCTTCTGGTTCCCCACCTTCGCCGCCACGCAGAGCGGCGCGCTGCCGTCGGCTGCGTGCACGTCACATGCGGCGCCCAGCGCAGTCCACGAGCGCTCGGGGAATGATCCTTCGGTCACCGCTCCGCAGAGCTCGTCGGCGTTCACCTTCGCTCCGGCCGCGAGGAGCGCCTTCGTCACCTCGGGGAAGCCCTGGTGCAACGCGCACGCGAGCGCCGTCTTTCCATCGTCGAACTGCAGGTTCACGTCAGCGCCATTGGCGAGCAACGCCTTCACTGCCGCGAGCTGCCCCTGACCGCACGCTTGCCCCAGCGGAGGCCAACCGGAGCCGTTGAGGCCGTTCACCTTCGCGCCGCCCTTCACGAGCTCGGAGATCACCTCGGCGTGCCCGCGCAGCGCGGCCCAGGAGATCGCCTCCATGCCGCGACCGTCGCGCGCGTTGACGTCAGCTCCGGCCTTCAGCGCTTCACGGACGATGTCGATCGCTCCGTCGTGAGCGCCGACGATCAACCGCTGGGCGGCGTCGCCGTCGACCTCCGACGGCATCACGGACTTCACCCGGAAGTCCTGCAGGAGCGTGACGATCTCCGGCTTGCTCTTGCGTGACATCGACGCGACGGTGAGCACGTCGTTGAGGACGCGCTCGCTCGGCGGCGATGCTTCCAACAGCCGCTTCACGATCGCAGTGTGCCCATCGCGCGCCGCGAGGTGGAGCGCCGTCATGTCGGCGTACGTCTTCGCGTTCACGTCGGCCTTGCGCTGGATGAGCGCCTCGACGACCTCGAGGTGGCCTTCCTCGACGGCGCAGGCGAGCGGGGTGCGCTGCAAGTCGTCTTTCGCTTCGATGTTCGCGCCCTCGTCGAGCGAGACGAGCACTCCGGCGAGGTGACCCGTCTGCGCTGCGTTCAGGAGCTTTTGATCGGGTGTCATGTGCCCACTCTGGCAGGCCCCGGTTTGGTGGGCGCCGATTTCATGGGTACGATCTGCCTCCGTTGATGCGCTGGTTGATCGCCTTCACTCTCGTCTCCACTGCCGCGCTCGCTGGCTCGCCGCTGGTCGTGATCGATCCCGGTCACGGTGGAGAACAGACGGGCGCCATCGGCCCCAACGGGCAACGCGAGAAGAACATCGCGCTGGCGATCAGCAAGCAGCTCAAGGAGCTCCTCGAGAAGGAATTCAAGGCGACGGTCGTGCTGACCCGCGAGAAGGACGCGCTGGTGCAGTTGAGTGAGCGCGTGGTGCTGGCCAACAAGAAGCAGCCGGACCTCTTCATCTCGATTCACGCCAACTCGATGCCCACGGCTGTGCAGCGCCGGCTCAATCAGGGCATCGAGACGTATTTCCTGTCCGCCGCCGCTTCCGGTGAAGACGCGAAGAAGGTCGCCGCGCGCGAGAACGCCGAGTCGGGCAGCCAACCCAGGGGCGCCGCGGGAGACACGCTCAGCTTCATCCTCGCCGACCTGCAGCGCTCGGAGACGCACGTCGATTCGTCACGCCTCGCGTACTCGGTGCACGAGGAATTGATCCTCGAGACGCAGGCCCAGGATCGCGGCGTGCAGCAGGCTCCGTTCTACGTGCTGATGGGGCTCGAGGCCCCGGCGATCCTCGTCGAGGTCGGCTTCGTCTCTCACCCCGAGGAAGGAAAGCTCCTCACCGACGCCGCGTACCAGGCGCGGTTGGCCAGGGCGATCAGCGCGGGTGTGGGCAAATTCCTCGAGCAGATCGAAGCGCGCGACGGAAAGAAGTGAGCGAGCGAGCCCGCGAACGAGCGGAACAAGACGAGCAGGCGTGTTACGAGCCGCGCATGCGCTCGTACAACCGCGGATTCCTGGATAGCCGCCCGGTTCTGTTGACGCCGCACGTCAACAAACATGCGGAGGGCTCGTGTCTCGTCGAATTCGGAGACACGAAAGTGCATTGCACCGCCTCGTGGGAGGAGAAGGTTCCTCCACACGTCAATGGCACCGGCGCGGGCTGGGTCACCGCCGAGTACGGGATGTTGCCGCGCTCGACGCACGACCGCTCGCGACGTGAAGCTGCGCAAGGCAAGCAGCAGGGCCGCACGCTCGAGATCCAGCGGCTGATCGGACGTGCGCTGCGCGCGTGCATCGATCTCAAAGCGCTCGGTCCGCGCACCCTCACGCTCGACTGCGACGTGTTGCAGGCCGACGGAGGCACGCGCACTGCCAGCATCACCGGCGCGTACGTCGCCCTGGTGCTCGCGCTGCGCAAGCTGCAGAGCAAGGGAACGATCAAGCAGCTGCCGCCGATGCAGCACGTCGCGGCGATCTCGGTCGGCGTGGTGAAGGGCAACGTCAGCGTCGATCTCGACTACGTCGAAGACTCCAGCGCCGATGTCGACCTCAACATCGTCTCGCTCGACGGCGGAAAGCTGGTCGAAGTGCAGGGCACCGCGGAACACGGCTCGTTCGATCGCGCGCAGTTGAACGCCATGCTCGATGCCGGCCTTGCTGCCACCGCCAGGCTGGTCGAGCTGCAGAAGAAGGCGCTCGGCTGAGCGTTCGACATGAGAACCCTCGTCTTCGCGTCCAGCAACAAGGGGAAGATCGCCGAGCTCAAGGCGCTCCTCGGAGACGCGTGGGACGTGAAGAGCGCGTCTGACTTTCCGCAGATCCCCGAGGTCGATGAAGACCGCGACACGTTCGAGGGAAACGCGGCGAAGAAGGCGCACACCTTCGCGAGGGCGACGGGCGTGTGGGCGCTGGCCGATGACTCCGGCCTCGAGGTCGATGCGATGAATGGCAGACCGGGGGTCTACTCGGCTCGCTACGCACCCACCGAGGCCGAGCGCATCGAGAAGATGCTCGGCGAATTGCAGGGCGTGCCCGATGAGAAACGGACCGCGCGCTTTCGCTGTGTGTTGTGCCTCGCATTTCCCGACGGGACCGAGCGGTTCGCGAAGGGCACGTGTGAAGGCGCCATCGGCCACGCGCCGCGGGGCACGCACGGGTTCGGGTACGATCCGATCTTCGTGTTGCCGGGGGGCAAGACCATGAGTGAGCTGACGCGCGACGAGAAGGCGGGCCTGTCACACCGCGGGCACGCGTTTCGAAAGCTGAAGACCGTTCTCGACGAGCTCGCCGCAGGTCGCTGATGAGCGAGGCGTGGTTCACCATGGAGCTCGAGCGCGCGCTCCATCCACCCAGTGTGCGGGTGGTGGCCGCGGCCGGTGTGGGCGTGCACGACGCGATGCGTTCGCTCTCGTCCGAGCTCGCTGACAAGAACTTCGAGAACGTCCTCACCGATGGGTTGCACGTCGGCGTCAGCGCGGGCGGTGGCGTCGAGTCGCTGGTGCGCGGGTTGTTCGCGCTCCCTGCGGACAGCGCCGCCGCGTGGGGCGCGCTCGAGGCGAAGACGACGCATTCCGATGTACAGGGGAGAGAGCTGCTCGGGTTCGCCGCGGGTCTGCCTGCGCGCGAGGGTGAGCAGTCGATCGGGCGGCTCGATTCCAAGACGCGATGGGAAAGCGCGCTCGCCGAATTCGCGCGCTGGCTCTCGGAACACAACCAGCCGTGGGTGTGGCTGATCACCGACGCGATGGAACTCGACGCCGAGTCGGTGCGGCTCCTCAGCTTGATCGCCGGCCTCTCGCATCCCGCGTTGATCGTGCTCGGGTGCGAGAACGCGACGCGCGGCGACATCGAGCTGAAGTTCGAGGCGCTCAACGGCGCGAAGCTGCTCCAACACGCGACGCATTCCATCGGCTCGCGCGCGTCGATGCCGCCGCTGGCTCCGCTCGACGAAGAGGCGCAGCGGCTGGTGAAGGTGCTCGAGGCGTGTGGCGGGCGCCTGCCGCAGAGCGCGTTGGAGCGCGAACTTCCGGGCTGCGAGGCGTTGATCGAACGGCTGCGAGCGCACGGCGCCGCGCAGGCCGGGACGACTCGGCGGAGCGGAGACGACCGCGAAGTGTGGCTGCTGCGGGCCGGGGCACGTGGGCAGTCGGGCGAAGTGCCCGCCTCGATCGGCGCGTGGGCCGAGGAGCGGCTCCAACATTCGAAGCTCGAGGGTGTGCGCGCGCTGGTGTTGCCGCTGGCGATTCGCGCCGCCGAGGTGAAGCGCGATGTCGTGCGCCAGAGCCTGGGGTGGGAACTGCTCGCGCGCGAAGCTTCGGGAAGCAAGACGTCGGAGTGTCTGGCGAAGGCCGAGGCCCTGGCGACGGGCGTACGGCGATTGGTGCTGGCGCGCCGCCTCGCGGAAGACGCGGTGTTCCGTGGTGACTTGAAGCGCGCTGCCGAGGTGCTGGCGACGTCGTCGCGGTTGCCGGTGGCGGGAGCGACGGAGCTCCCGGCTGGTTGGGAGGCGCTGATCGATGCCGACGCGCCTGACGAGCTGGAGCAGTGGCGCGTGTTGACGCCCGACGAAGCGCAGACGTCACTCGAGCTCGGTCGCGCCGAGGTGCTCGCGGCGCAGGCGCAGACCAACGAGACCAGGCGCGCGTTTCAAAACGTCGAGACGCGGCTCGCGAAGCTCAAGCCCTCGAAGGCCGCCAGCGCGCTGTGGCTGCGAACGGCGCGCACGTGGTCGCACTTCGCCGCCGAGACGCTCGGAGATGGAGCGATGGCCCGCGAGTTCTGCGCCCGTGCGCGTGAGAAGGCCGGGCCGGAGGCCGTGCGGAACGGGTTTCACGCGCCAGCGTTCATTCGCGCCGCGCAGATCGCCGAGTCCCATGGTGGTGATGCAGCGAAGGCGCGGAGCCTCGCCGACGAGTTGATCTCCGTCGCGCGTGCGCGCGGTGACGTGCGTGACGAGTGCATCGCGTGGAACGCGCGGTCGATTCTCTTTTTGCGCGACGGCGAGCTGCTGTCGTCCCGGAAGGGCTTCGAGACGAGCCTCGCCATGGCGCGCAGCACGGGCTTCCGTCGTCGTGAGGCGATCGCGTTGCACAATTTGGGGCTGGTGCTCGCCGCTGCTGGAGAGTTCTCCGATGCCGTCAGCGCTCAAGAACAGTACCTCGCGATCTCGGAGCAGATCGGCAACGTGGCGGCGCGGGCGTATGCCCCGGCGGCGATGGCGCAGGCGCTGGTGGTGCAGCTCGAGACGGCGAAGGCGGAGCCGCTCATCGCGCGGGCGCGGCGCGCGGCTGAAGACAACCAGTGGATCCCGCTCATCGCGTGGTCGCGGCATCTGACCGGGTTGCTCAAGCTGCTCGCGTGGACGGAGCGGAAAGACAACTTGATGCTCACGCAGGCGCGGCTCGAGTTCCTGGCGTGCCTCGATCTCCACGAAGAGCGTGCGGGCGGGTGGTCGGAAGAGGTCGATCCGGCCGAGGTCGGCGCGTGCCTCGCCGTGTCGTGGCTGGCGGCCGGTCAACGAGGCAATGCCGAAGCGGCTGCGAAGCGCGCTGCGAAATACGAGAAGGAGAGCGCGTGCAGCGAGCTCAACGTGCGCGCGGTGAAGGCCGTGCTCGCTGGAGCGTCGCTCGATGAGCCGCTCGCGTGGTTGGAAGAGCGCGGTCAGCTGCGGTTGGCGCAGATGTGGCGTCGGATCGGTGCAGCGCTCAAGAGCTGAAGAGTTCCTGCTGCTCGGGGATGAGCCCGAGGACTTTGCGCACCGGCGCCCACGTCTTGCGATGTGCGTCGATGATGCCGAGCTTTTCCATCGCGGCGATGTGATCGGGCGTCGGGTAGCCCTTGTGCGACTTGAAGCCGTAGCCCGGGTGCTGCTCGTCGAGCTGGTTCATCACGTGATCGCGCGAGGTCTTGGCGAGGATCGCTCCCGCGGCGATGGAGAGGCTCAGCGCATCACCCTTGATGATTCCGCGCTGTGGCTGCGTGATGCCGGGGATCTTGCGCGCGTCCACCAGCACGTAGTCGGGCTTCACCTTCAGCCCCTCGACCGCGCGGCGCATCGCGAGCAGACCGGCCTGGTAGATGTTGATGGTGTCGATTTCCTGCACGTCGCACCACGCGACCGACCAGGCGATGGCGTCACGCTTCACGGCGAGCGCGAGCTCGTCGCGAAAATCTTCGTCGAGGATCTTCTTCGAGTCGTCGAGACCCTTGAGCTTGTAGCCCTTCGGAAGAATCGCGGCGGCGGCGCACACCGGACCAGCGCACGGGCCCATGCCGGCTTCATCGACTCCAGCGATCTGCTGGTAGCCCTCGTCCCACAGCTCGGTCTCGAACTTGAGCATGTGGCGCAGGCGCTGCCCTTCGGCGCGATTCTCCGCCTGGCGCTTGCGGATGGCGTCGGCGAGCTTGAGCGCTCCGTCGCGGCCGTCTTTTTCGAGCGTGGTGAGGAAGCCGACGGGCAGGGTGGCGCCCTCGACGAGATAGCGCTGGCGCAATTCTCCCAGCGGAGCGAGACGCGCGCGTTCCCTGCGGCGGGCGGCCATCAGCTCGAGTTCACTTCACCGGCAGGGTGAGCGAGCGCGGCACGACCGAGGTGCTGCACTCGGTGCCGTTGAACGTCACTTCAGCGACGTCAGAGCGGAGATCGTTCACGTTGGCGATCAACCGCACCACGCCCGGGCCGTACTTGTCGGTGAGGAGCGCGATGCCGCGACCGTCGGTGATCAGGTTCTCGCTCTCGCCGTAGCTCAGGTACTCGACCTCGACGACGGCGTCAGGCGAAGGCATGCCCGCGCGATCGAGCACGGTGATCGGCACGTTGACCGCCGAGTTGTTGCAGTTCACGCGCGCGCGACCGCCGTCCGGGAGGTACGGGACGTAGTTGGGGCAGCCGGTCGACACCACGAGGAGCGCGAGAAGGAGCAGGGAACGCATGAGGGTGGGGGACCTACACGGCTCCGGAGGGCTGTTCAAGCAGGGGCGGCTTCGAGCCAGGGAGTGCCGAGCCAGCTCTGGTAGGCGGCGCGCTGGGCATCGGTCGGCCGCTCGACGCGCTGCACGTAGACGCCATCGGCGGGCTTCGCCTCGAGCGTGACGGGGACCTCGATCAACTTGTCGCGGCGGAAGACGGTGACCTTCACGGTCTCGCCGGGCTTCTTCTCTTCGACGCGGTTGGTGAGCTGCGTCGCGTCGCACTTGAGCCCGTCGAGCGCGATGACTTCGTCGTCTGCGTACAACCCACCGACGCTCGCGGGAGAGCCGTCGAGCACGGTGACGATGCGCGAACCGGAGCTGGGGACGATGCCGAGCCACCCCTCGACCTTGCGTTCCTTCGGGCGCGGAGGCGTACCGCCCTTGTCCGCAGGTGACTCCCGCGGCCGGAACTTCACCTCGAGGCCGACGTGCGAGAGCACCTCGTAGTCGAGCTCCGCCGTGCTGCGCAGCCCGGTGGCGAAGAAGTCCTTGAGCGACGTGCCGGCGACTTCCGAGCACGCGGCCTCGACGCCATCTTCCGGAACGCCGCTCTCGTTGCCGTAGCGCTTCCACAGCAGGCGACAGACGTCGTCGAGCGACTTCTGATCATCGGTGGCGCGGCGAATCGTCAGGTCGAGCAGCAGACAGACGATCTCGCCCTTCAAGTAGTAGCTGATGGCGGTGTTCGCCGTGTTCTCGTCGGGGCGGTAGTGCTTGATCCACGAGACGGTGGACGCCTCGGCGAGCGGCAACACCTTGCGCCCCGGCGTGGTGTGCAGCGACGTCAGCGATTCACCCAGCCGCGTCAGGTACCGCGAGCCGCTCATCTGCGCGGCGCGGCGCGTGAGCAGGTTGTCGTAGTAGCTGGTGCCGCCTTCGAAGAACCACAGCAGCTCGGTGTAGTTCTCCTGCGAGTAGTCGAACGGCACGAGGCGCAACGGCTTCACGCGCTTCACGTTCCACAAGTGGAAGTATTCGTGCGCGCAGAGCGTGAGGAAGTCTTCCCAGCCCTTGCTCGAGGCGAAGCCCGTCCGCGGATACAGCAGCGCGGTGGAGGCCTTGTGTTCGAGCCCACCGCGGCCCTTGTCGGTGCCGTAGACGAAGAACACGTACCGCTTCATCGGGAGCCCACCGAACATCGCGGCTTCGGTCTCGATGATGCGGCCGAGATCTCCGACCAGCTTCTTCTCGTCGAGCTGGGGATCACCCCAGAGGACGATCTCGTGCGGCACGCCCGCGGCGGTGAAGTGAATCGGCGTGTGGGTGCCGATCTCGAACGGCGAGTCGACCAGCTCGTCGTAGTCGGCGGCGAGGAAGGTGTTGCCATCACGCTCGAGCGCGACGGTGGTGTTCCAACCCTTCGGCGCGTCGATCGTCACGCGGCACGGGTTCTTTCGCAGCGCCTCGCAATAGAAGAACAGCGTCGCGCCGTTGAAGTAGCCGTGCGTGCCGTCGAGGTGGCTGGTGCGAACCGTCAACTCGTTCGCGTACACGCGGTACTTGAGCGTCACCGGCTTGCGATGGGCCTCGATGCGGTAGCTGCGCTTGTCGAGGCGCT
>JAEUJS010000208.1 GCA_016792935.1 Archangium sp.
AGCTCGGTGCAGCTCGCCGAGTTCCTGCAGGAGATCTACGCCGAGCGCCTCGCGCGCGAACAGGAAGAAGGGCGGTTGATGATCGAGACCGCCGAGAGCGCGGTCGGCAACGACTCGCAGGAAGTGGTGCGCGAGAAGGCCACTCCGTCGCTCGACGCGGTGAAGCGGCAGACCACGTCGATGCGCTCGGCGACCTCGTCGAAGGCGGCCAAGCGCAATCAGGAAGAGACGCGCGCGGAGTCTCCGGGCCGCAGCCAGAGCAACAGCAAGAAGCGCGTCGACATCGCGCTCGATTCACAGCGGCCGATTCCCGCGCTCGGAGACACCGGCAATCCACACACCGAAGCGAGCATGCCCACCCAGAGCGATGGGCGCGGCCGAGGAGCGATGCTGGTCGTCATCGCCGTCGCGGTGGTCGCGGTGCTCGGCATCGGCGGCTTCGTGATGTTCGGCCCGGCGAAGACCGCGAGCTTCTCGGTCGATTCCATGCCACCCGGAGCGAAGGTCAGCGGGCCGAAGGGCGAGCTGTGCGTCACGCCGTGCCGCCTCGACGACGTCGAGCCCGGAGAGCTCGCCCTCACCATCGAGAAGGCCGACTTCAAGCCCGAGAAGCGCGCGCTGGTGCTCAAGGCCGGAGTGCACGAGTCGCTCGCCGCGGTGGTGTTGGAGCCGTTGAACAAGGGGCCCACGGTTATCAGCAACGATCCTCCCGTGACCGACGTGAAGCCGCCGGAGCCGGTGGTGGTGATGGTCGAGGAACAGTTCATCTCCGAGCCTCCGGGCGCCCTGGTGACGCTCGGCGCGGAAGAGCTGGGGCCGGCGCCGATCTCCCGCAAGTTGGAGAAGGGCTCGACGCTCGAAGTGAAGTTGGAGCTCAAGAACTTCCAGACCGTGACGGAGACCTTCGTGGTCGGTGACGCGGCCGAGGGCGTGCACAAGTTCGTGCTCAAGGCCGTGAAGAACGTGAAGCCTCCGAACAACAACGGCAACGTGAAGCAGCCTGAGGTGAAGAACAACCCGCCGCCGAGCGCGACCAAGGGCACGGTGCGATTCATCGTCAAGCCGTGGGCGACCGTCGAGTGCCCTCAGGTGCGCTTCAAGAACGACACGCCGTTCGCGGATCAGCAGTGGCCGGCCGGTGAGTATTCCTGCACCTTCACCAACCCGGAGTTCGCGACGCAGACCAAGCTGGTGCGTGTGGAGCCGGACAAGACCGTGAAGGTCTCGGTGACGATGCAGTGAGCGGTGCTGAAAATGAAACGGCCGCCGCTCCAAAGGAGCAGCGGCCGTTGAGATCTCCGAAAGGGAGAGAACCGGCTTACTTCTTCTTCTTCAGCTCATCGTCGATGACGGCCTTGAAGGCCTCGATGGGCTGCGCACCGACGACCTGGCGGCCGTTGATGAAGAAGGTGGGCGTGCCGTTCGCACCGACGCGCATGCCTTCCGACGAGTCGGCCGTGATGTAGGCGTCGAACTTGTTGGAATCGAGCGCCGCCTTGAACTTGCCCATGTCGAGGCCGAGCTCGGACGCGTAGCGCTCGAGGTTCGGGCGATCGAGCGCCTGCTGGTTGGCGAAGAGCTTGTCGTGCATCTCCCAGAACTTGCCCTGGTCGTTCGCGGCCATCGAGGCGGCGGCGGCGATCTTGGCGTTGTTGTGGAAGGGCAGCGGCTGGTGCTTGAAGACGACCTTGATCTTGCCCTCGTACTGCTTCTCGAGGTCGTGGAGCGTCGGCACCACGCGCGAGCAGAACGGGCACTGGAAGTCGCTGAACGCCACGATGGTGACCGGAGCGTTCTTCGGGCCCTTGACCGGCGCGCCGTCGATCTTCAGGTCGGTGACGACCTTGGCCGGCTCAGGAGCGCCCGGAGCGGCAGGAGGCGGCGCCTTGCCCGCTTCCTTCTGGAACTCCGCGTAGAGGTCCATCGGCTTGATGCCACGGGCGAGCATCGCGTCGGCCTTCTTGATCTCGTCGTCGATGACGTTCTTGAACGCCTCGAACGGCTGCGCACCGACGAACTCACGACCGTTGATGAAGAACGTCGGAGTGCCGTTCGCGCCCACCGCCATGCCGGCTGCCGAGTCTTCCTCGACGCGCTTGGTGAACTTGCCGGAATCGAGCGCGGCCTTGAACTTACCCACATCGAGGCCAACCTCCGACGCGTAGCGCTCCAGCGACGCGCGATCGAGCGCCTGCGCGTTGGCGAAGAGCTTGTCGTGCATCTCCCAGAACTTGCCCTGGTCGTTCGCGGCCATCGACGCCTCGGCGGCGATCTTCGCGTTGTTGTGGAAGGGCAGCGGCTGGTGACGGAAGACGATCTTCACGTTGTCGCCGTAGGTGTCCTGGATCTGCTTGATGGTCGGAACCACGCGCGAGCAGAACGGGCACTGGAAGTCAGACCACTCGACGATGGTGACCTTCGCGCCGGCCTTGCCGCCCTTGGCAGGCGAGTCGGCAGGCACGTCGACCTTGCGGATCGCCGCGGGAGCCGGAGCGCCCGGAGCGTTCGGCGCCGCCGGAGCGGGAGCCGGCGCCGTCACGCCGTTGGCGATGACCTTCGCGTAGACCTGATCGGCCGGGGTGCCGCCCTTGACCAGCTCGTTGGCCTTGGCGAGCTCCTCGTCGATGACGCGCTTGAAGTTGTCGATGGGCTGCGCGCCGGAGATCTTCTTGCCGTTGATGAAGAACGCGGGCGTGCCGGTCGCGCCGAGCTGCATCGCGAGCGCGGTGTCCTTGGTGATCTGCGCCTGGAACTTCGGCGAGTTCATGTCGGCCTTCCACTTGTCGACGTTGAGGCCGAGCTCGCGGGCGTAGCCCTCGAACGTCGCGTCCTCGAGCTGCTGCTGGTTGCCGAAGATCTTGTGGTGCATCTCCCAGTACTTGCCCTGCTCACCGGCAGACAGCGCGGCGAGGGCCGCCGGCTTGGCGCGCGGGTGGAAGTCGAGCGGGTGCTGCTTCATCGCCACGCGGACCTTGCCCTCGTACTGCTTCTCGAGCTCGACGATGGTGTTGTTGGCGCGCGAGCAGAACGGGCACTGGTAGTCGGAGAACTCGACGATGGTGACGAGCGCCGTCGCCGGGCCCTTCACGGGGGACTCGTCGAGCGGCACCTTGTAGACGCTGGTGTCCTGCGGAGGGGCTCCCGGCGCGCGCGCTTGCGGCGCATTGGGCGCTCCGGCGATACCTGACGGGGCGACGACGGCGCTCGGGGCGCTGCCATCGGCGGGCTTCTGGAACATGCTGCCCACTGCAAAGCCGACGACTCCGCCGACGATGAGGGCAATGATGACTGAAGGTTTCATGAGTATTTTGGCTCCCTGAAATCAAAAGGTTTCGGCCGCGGCGCTCTTAGCAAAGGCGCGGAATCGCGCAATGCACGCATGAATGAGATCGAACGGATTCTGGTTTCAGCCCACCTGGTCGATGCGCGGGGAAAAGCGTGTCCCATGCCCATCATCGAGCTGGCCAGGGCGCTGCGGAGTCACGCCCGGGTCGAGCTGTGGGCTGACGACCCGGCGGCGAGGGGAGATCTCAACGCTTTTCTCTCTGCGACGGGCCACGCGTTGATCGACGATCGTCCGGGGTCGAGGGTGCTTCAGGTGGTGGTGGGTGTGCGCGCACCCTGAAATCGCAAGTTGCCCCGGCTCCGGCGAGAATTTCTCCGCTGATTTCACGGGCGGCGTACGTGGGTATGGCGACTGCAACGCTGCTCGCGCATGGATGGAAGTTTTGGAAACGGAAACGGAGCGCCTTTGGACGTCGACCTGAATCGGACCGAGGCAGACCTGCAGGCTGAAGAGTCAGCGCTCCACGCCGAGCTGACCAAGCTGGCGACCGTGGCCGAAGAGGTCGCGCAGCGGCTCGAGACCGTGCGGCGCAAGGCGGAAGCCGCGGGCGACAACGCGATGGTGCAGCGGAGCTATTCGCCGACGCCGCAGCTCGATGAGAACCTGCTGATCGGCGCGAGGACGGCGCGGGCGGCGGCGATTCGTGCGCGGCAGGAAACGAACGCGCGGGCGAAGAAGGAGATCCTCGACGCCAAGAAGAAGCTGCAGGCGCTCGCCCAGCAGACGATGGCCGATGAGAAGGAACTGGTGGCGCGTGAGCGTGCGGCGGCGGTGACGCAGTCTGCTCCGCTGCCTCCAGCGCGTGCGTCGCAGCCGGTGATGGCGAACGCGTCGGCGCCGGCGGCCGCTCCGGTGGCCGTGCGCGATCGCGGGCCGATCACCGAGGGCCCAAAGACGGTGCCCATCGGGAAGATCGCCACGGTGTCCGCGGCGGAAGCGGCGAAGAAGCGCCAGAGCCCGCGCGTGAAGATGCAGGCCGCGGTGGACTTGTCGACCGACAGCAACTTCTTCAACGGCTTCTCGGCGAACATCTCCGACGGTGGCCTGTTCGTCGCGACGGTGAACCTGTTGCCGCTGGGCACCGAGGTCGATCTCGCGTTCACGTTGCCCTCGGGAGTGAAGGTGGAAGCGAAGGGCGTGGTGCGCTGGGTGCGCGAGGTGAACGACACGCACCAGGACGCGTTCCCGGGTCTGGGCGTGCAGTTCAGCGCGTTGCAGCCGCAGGCGCAGGCCGCGATCAACGACTTCCTCGCGCAGCGCGACCCGCTCTTCTTTGCCGCGGAGTGAGGCTGCATTTCTCTGGGGTCGAAGTCGTGTCGTTGGTCACGCGCAGCCGAACGGCGCGACAGCCCTCATTCCGAGCTCAATCTTCGACGCAATGGTCGACCACTGAGTGAAATTGGTCGTCAGGACAGCCAGATTCAGACACTGGTCGACTGACGACAACTCGCTCGATGCTCGAGGGGCATGTTGGCCGTTCGGCAGGGCGAAAATCGTTCAGCACCAGGGCCTCAAAGCTGTTTGGCAGCCATTGTCCGACGGCACAACAGCCAAATTCAGACACTGGTCGAGCTAGATCGGCGCGACCCTGATTCTCCACGTCGACGCGTTCTGCGCTTCCGGAGTCGCCTCGATCTTCACCGGCAAGAACCGCGGTACGAGCTCCACCTGCGTGCGCGTGTGCGGCGTCGGCTCGACCGTGCGGAACACGCCACCCTTCGCGACGGCGAGCGGAACGATGAGCTGATCAGCGAGGTGAAGTCCGACCGGCGCATCAGTTCGCAGTGAGCGCTTCACTTCACCCGCTGCTCGGCGCGCGACCTTCTCAGCCATGATCCCCGGAGCACCGAGGCCGACGAACACGTCCGTCACCTGCTCGTACTCGAGCGTCAGCGTCACCGCGTTGCCTGGACTCGGAGCCGTGATCTCCTCGGCGCGGATTTCGGCGTCGGTGAACGCAAGCTCTTCGCGCACCACACCCAGCTCACGGTTGGCGACCTTGAGGGGAATGGACGCCACCACCGCCTTCGCTTCGCGGCGCAGCAACTTCCCGCGCGTGACGAGCTCCAGCGATCCCAGCGGCGACGGAGTGACCTTCACCTCGATGCGCCCACCACCCGCAGGCTCGAAGCCCGGGCGGATCAACGCGACCTCGAGCTTCGCGCCCAGCCGCGTGAGGATCGGAAGGAGCGAGCGCTCGAGAAATTCGAAGGGCGGTGCGAGCCCGTTGTGCGTGCCACCCTCGACGGCGATCGTGATCGGCGCCGTCGCGCGAAGGAGCGCAGGGAGAACTGCCTGCAGCACGAGCGTCGTGCTCCCCGCGGTGCCGATCGAAAACTCGAAGTCGCCGCTCACCAGCGCGCGCGGGCGAAAGCGCAGCTCCATGCTGCCGAGCTCTGCTCCTTCGACTTCGGCGTTGCCCAGCTTCGCGGCCGCCTGCACACCAGTGAGGTGCTGACGCAGCAGGCCGGGACGCTCGCGCCCACCGCGAATGCGCACGATGCGAAATTCCTTCCCCGTCACGAGGGAGAGGCCAAGCGCGGTGCGCAGCACCTGACCTCCTCCCTCGCCTTCTGAACCGTCGATGAGCAGCATCGCTTTTCACCCCTTCACGCAGACCACCTGACGCAGCGTGTGCAGCACTTCGACCAGATCTTCCTGCGCCGCCATCACCGCTTCGATCGGCTTGTACGCAGCGGGCGTTTCATCGAGCACGCCCTCGTCCTTGCGGCACTCGATGCCCTTCGTCGCGGCCTCGTGCTCCGCGATAGTGAACTGCGCGCGCGCCGCCGTACGCGACATGGTGCGGCCTGCGCCGTGCGAGCAGCTCTCGAAGCTCTGAGGGTTTCCCTTGCCGCGCACGATGTACGAACGCGCTCCCATCGAGCCCGGGATGATGCCCAGCTGCCCCTTGCCTGCGCGGACTGCTCCCTTGCGCGTGACCAGCACGTCGGCGCCGAAGTGCTTCTCGCGCGAGACGTAGTTGTGGTGACAGTCGACCACCATCAACGTCGCGTCGAACGGCTTGATGACGCGCGTGCTCTTCGCCGCCTCGACCACCGCAGCCATCATCAAGCGGCGGTTCTCGGCCGCGTATTCCTGAGCCAGGGTGACGGCCTCGACGTACTCGTCGAAGTGCGCCGTGCCTTCACGCAGGTACGACAAATCTTCGTCGGGCAGCGACGCGCCGTGCGCCTTCATGTCTTCGCGCGCGAGCTCGATGAAGATGGTGCCGAAGCGGTTGCCCAGGCCACGTGAACCGGAGTGCAGCATGAACCACACGCGGTCCTGCTCATCGAGACAGACCTCGATGAAGTGGTTGCCGGTGCCGAGCGTGCCGAGCTGTGCCGAGGGATCCTTCGAGCCCAGCGTCGGGCGCGACTCGACCAGCTTCCAGTAGCGTGGACCCAGGCGAGCCCATGACGCGTCGCGATCAGGAGCGGCCTTGCGGTGCATTCCACGGCCGACCGGCACGCGCATCTCGATCGCCGTGCGCAGACCCTTGAGCGACGTCGGGAGATCAGACGCCGTCAGCGTGGTGCACACCGCGCTCATGCCGCAGCCGATGTCGACGCCGACTGCCGCCGGGATCACCGCGCCGATCGTCGGGACCACGCTGCCGACCGTCGCGCCGATGCCCACGTGTACGTCCGGCATCGCCGCGACCCAGCCGTGGATGATCGGCAACGAGGCCGTGCGACGCAGCTGATCGAGCGCCTTGGGCTCCACCGACACACCGCGCGTCCACGCCTTCACCGGCGCGCCACCTGCGTTCTCGATCACGTTGAAGGAGTTGGTTTCCATGATGCGTCGACGCAAGAGCAGCCGGCGTGCCATCGCGCTCACGCAGGGAAGGCTGTGGGCTGACCTCGGAGGACTTAGAATCTCGTATCAAATACGAGATAGTCAGCGCATGGCCCGGCCTCTCGTGGTTATCGGCATGCTCGGACCCACGCTCGACAACGGCGAGGGAGCGGGGCGGTGGTCGCGTTGGCGGCCGAGTGTGGCGCTCTGTCAGGACCCGGCGCTGGTGGTGAGCCGCTTCGAATTGCTCTTCGACCCGAAGTTCACCTCTCTGGCCGAGGTGGTGGCGGCGGACATCGAGCAGGTGTCTCCGGAGACGAAGGTGAATCAGGTGCGCATGGCGCTGCGCGACCCGTGGGACTTCGAAGAGGTCTACGGCGCGCTCCACGACTTCACGCGCGGCTACGAGTTCAAGCCCGAGCGCGAGGACTACCTCGTGCACATCACGACCGGCACGCACGTGGCGCAGATCTGTCTCTTCCTGCTCGCCGAGTCGCGGCATCTCCCTGGGCGGCTCGTGCAGACGGGGCCGCCGAACAAGAAATCGCCGCGGCTGCCCGGCACGCGCGCGATCATCGATCTCGATCTGAGCAAGTACGACCGCCTCGCTTCGCGCTTCCGCGTCGAGGCGACCGAGGCGCGCTCGTTCTTGAAGCAGGGCATCGCGACGAAGAACGCGGCGTACAACGCGCTCATCGATCAGATGGAGCACGTTGCGTTGCGCACCCGCGCGCCGATGCTGCTCCTCGGGCCGACGGGAGCCGGAAAGTCAGAGCTCGCGCGCCGCATCTTTCAGCTCAAGCACGCACGCAATCTCGTGAAGGGCGAGCTGGTGAACGTGAACTGCGCCACGCTGCGCGGTGAGCAGGCGATGGCCGCGCTCTTCGGCCACACGAAGGGTGCGTTCACCGGCGCCGCCAACGCGCGCGAGGGCCTCTTGATGCGCGCCAATGAGGGCGTGCTGTTCCTCGACGAGATCGGTGAGCTCGGGCTCGACGAGCAGGCGATGTTGTTGCGCGCGCTCGAGGAGAAGGTCTTTCTCCCGGTCGGCGCCGATCGCGAGGCCTCGAGTGACTTCGTGTTGCTGGCGGGGACCAATCGCGATCTCACTGCGGCCGTGGCGAAGGGAGAGTTCCGCGCCGATCTCCTCGCGCGCATCAACTTGTGGACCTTCACGCTGCCGGGGCTCGCGGAGCGTCGCGAAGATCTCGCTCCCAACCTCGACTACGAGACCGAGCGCGCCGGCGCGGCGATCGGCCAGCAGGTGACCTGGAGTCGTGAGGCGCGCGAGCGGTACGTGAGCTTCGCGACCTCGAGCGAAGCGACCTGGCCGGGGAATTTCCGCGACCTCAACGCCTCGGTGACGCGCCTGGTGACGCTGGCGGAAGGTGGGAGGATCACCACGGCGCTCGTCGAAGCCGAGGTCGCACGGCTGCGCGCGGCGTGGAGCCCGATCGCTGATGACGATCCTCTCGCCGACGTGCTCGGCGCGCGCGCGGCGAAGCTCGATCTCTTCGATCGTGTGCAGCTCGCCGAGGTCGTGCGCGTGTGCGCTGGCTCGCGATCAGCTTCGGATGCGGGACGAAAGCTCTTCGCCCACTCGCGGCTCGAAAAGAGCACCAGCAACGACGCCGATCGCCTGCGCAAATACCTCGCGCGCTTCGAGCTGACCTTCGACGAGCTGCGCTGACTGCGCGCAGTTCTTGCGTTGCAGCGAACGCGCGCTCACGGCGTTGTGCGCGGTTGGCGCTGGCCGCCGGCTTGCTCTGAGCAAGGGCATGCGACTGTGCGTACTCGGCGGGCACGGGAAGACGGGCAAGCGGGTCGTCGACGCGGCCCGCCTGATGGGCCACGACGTGCGCGTGCTCGAAGGTGACGCGCTCGACGCCGCGGCGCTCAGCCACTGCATTCACGGCGCGGAAGCGGTCATCAGCGTCCTGGGGCCGGTGAGCGGGAGCGCTCCCGACTTCTGCAGCCGCTCGACCGAGCGCGTGATCGAGGTGATGCGCACGGAAGGTGTGAAGCGCCTGGTGATGGTCACCGGAGCGATGTGCGGCCCGCGGGAAGAGCTGGGGCTCCTGTACCGCAGCATGCTGCGCATTCCTTCGCTCTCGCGCGTGATCGCTGATCGTGCGCAGTCGGAGCGGCTGGTGATGGTGTCGGATCTCGACTGGACACTGGTGCGACCGCCGCGCCTCAACGACGACGAGCCGACGACGCCACCGGTACTGTCTTCGCATGGGCTGGTGACCATGCTCTCGACGTGTGCGCGCGTGCACCTCGCCCAGGTGCTGCTCTCGCTGGCGACCGGCGGAACGCACGTTCGCGAAGGCGTCTACGTGCGCAGCGGCGGGCACCTCGCCGTGGCCGCGTGACGAGACGCGTCGAGCGAGTAACGTCACGCCCATGCGCTCACGACTCGCTGCTGCTGCCGTGGTCCTCGTCTCCGTCGCCGTGCTCGTCACCGCCAGCATCGGCCGCGCGGGTGAACGCGCTCCGGCGGTCTCGGTGCCGGTGAAGGAAGCGGTCGAGAAGATGAAGCAGGCGAAGGCTCCGAAGGGCGCCGTCGGCCTCGTGCGTTTCTACGGCGAGGTGCTCGACGGAAAATCGGTCGAGTTCTACTTCAGCGACTTCAGCAACGCGGGCCGTGCCAACGAGCAGCTCGCGCAGGCCATCGGCAAGTCGTCGTGCGGAAAGCTCGATGAGGCGAAGCTCAAGACGGCCTCCGCCTTGTTCACCGAGTTTGGAACGGACTTCCCACCCGAGCTGCGCGGCTACGTGCTCGGGCAGCAGGGCAAGCCGGATCAGGCGGCGCCGTTGCTGCTCAAGGCGCTCGAAGAGATGCAGCCGCTCGATCGCTGCGTCTTCGGCCACCCCGACGATGCGGGAGAGCAGATGGGCCGCATCGGCACATGGGCTGGGTGTTTCACGGTGCTGGTGCCCAGGCCGAGCAAGGCCGACGCGAAGAAGCTCGAAGCGATCCGCTCCAAGGCGTTTCAGTGCATGGCGGAGACCGCCGGCACCGTCGGCTGAGGCTAGGCCCCGACGTAGCGAAGCCAGAGCGCCTTGAACGCGGTGTCGAGGTGTGGCGACGCGTCGACCAACGAGAGCAGCGTGTCGAAGAGCGGCCGAACGAGCGGCGGGACGGCGTGCGTGCGCGGCGTCACCCGCGAGTCGGGGAGCTCATCGGCGCGCGGCGCGAAGATCATCGCCGTCACGTCATAGATGGGAGCGAGCGAAGCAGTTCCAGCGTCGTCGAAGAGCAGCGCGTAGTTCCCGAGGTGGGCGTCGGTGTTTCCGATCGCTGCGCTGAAGGAATGAACCAACGCCACCGTCTCGGCGTCGGCTTCGCGGACGAGCCCGTGGCGCGCGAGCGAAGCCATCACCTTCGGTGCCGAAGGCTCGAACTCTCCACGCTCTGCCGCGAGGGAGTAGAGCGTCGCAGCTCCGGCTCGACCGAGTTCGGTCGGGCGATCAAAACGCGGAAGCAGAATGCCAGCGCGGTCGCTGGCTGGAATGCGCTGGAACGTTGCGGGCGATGCGCCACTCGCCGGGATCCCGTGACCGGCGAGCGTTTGCGCACAGAGCGCCTCGAAGGCGAGCAGGTTGCTCCAGCGAGTTCCCAGCTCGGTTGAGAGCGGAGGCGTGAACTTGAGGAGCATCTCTCGCTTCGCCTGACCGACGGAGTGGAGCACCACCTTCGGTCGTTCACCGCCCAGCGACGAGTCCTTCCCGAACGATCCCGGGGCGAGGAACTCTTCGATCACTGCGGCGTAGTCATCCTTCTTTCGCGCGCCCGAGCGGATCGCCGGAGCGAGCTCGCGCTCATACCGCTCGCGCGATTCGCGGCCGAATCAGGTTGCCCGAGAGATCTTCGCCGCGCTGCGAGATGGCGGCGAGCACGTGCGAGCCGCCCCAGTCCTGCGTCCGATCGGGCAATGCCAGTTCGGGAAACGCGCGCGCGAAACGAGCGCCGATGTAGCCCGATGGGGCCATGTCCCAGAAGATCCACGGCAGCTCGCCTTCGAGCACGTGCGTGCCCGGCCCGAGGAAGGGGAAGCCGGCGCGCTCGAGCTCGAGCGTGCGTCGCGAGCTGCGCCATGACCCGAGGTCTTCGACCGTCCCGTCGGTTCGGACGATCGCGATGGGGGTAGCGTCGCTCGACACGCCACGACCTTACGTCAACTGCAGGACCTTCTCTTCGAGCCGCTTGCCGCGCCACACGCCAGTCAGCAGCACCTTGCGGCTCGCCAGCAGCGCGACCGTGTCGGTGATGATCTGTTCCACCGAGACGATGGTGCCGTCGTAGGTCACGCAGAGCACGTTGTTCGCTTCCATGCGCGCGTCCTTCGCGCCGGTCAGCGCGCGGACTTCACTGACCGAGATCTCGCCCTTCGCGATCTGCACGCGGAACTCGGCCGTCGTGCCGGTCAGCTCCGCCATCGACGTCGCGCTGACGAGCTTCCCCTTGTCGAGGATCGCCGAGGCGTCGCACAGCTCCTCGAGTTCCTGCAGGTTGTGGCTCGACACCACCACCGTGTGCTTGCCCTTCAACTCGCGGATCACGTTGCGCACCTGCGCCGCGATCTTCGGATCGAGGCCCGCCGTCGGCTCGTCGAGGAAGATCACCGGCGGAGAGCCCATCAGCGCCTGCGCCATCGACACGCGCTTGTGCATGCCGTGCGAGAGCGCTCCGGCCTGCACGCCCCACGTCTCCGAGAGCTGCACCTTCTCGAGGGCCGCGCGGGCTTCCTTCTCGGCGTCTGCGAGGCCGCTCAGCTCGCCGTAGTACGAGAGCAGCTCGCCGACGGGCCACAGCGGAGGCAGCACCGCGTCTTGCGGCAGCACGCCGACCTTGCCCTTGAGCGCGCCCGATTCGGCCGGCGACGCGCCGAGGATGTTGATGGAGCCCGCCGACGGAATGAGGAAGCCGCACATCATCGAGAACGTCGTGGTCTTGCCCGCGCCGTTGGGACCGATCAGGCCATAGCAGTGGCCCTCTTCGACGTTGAACGAGACGTCATTCACCGCGGTCTTGGCGCCGAAGTGCTTGGTGAGGTTCTTGATCTCGATTGCCACAGCCGACTTGTCGGCTGATCTGTTCGCCGCGCTCACAGGTCTCTCCGCTTCAAGATGATGAGCGCGAGGCCCATGAAGATCATGCCGAAGCCGACGTGCACGAGGCCCGCCGTCATCCAGCGCGCCCAGTGGGGATGAAGGAGATCGCCGCCGTAGTGCCACACCGACGCGTAGCGCAGGTAGGCGAAGTACGACTCCGACGAGAGCACCGTCGCCAATGAGCCCGGAGCGGCGACTTCGCCGGGGAAGCGGAAGAACTCTCCGACCGCCGCGACGAACCAGATCACGAACAGCGCGATGATGTTGAGCACCAGCGCCACGGTGCCCTGCCTGGTGATCGACGAGAACAGCGCCGTCAACGCGAGGTAGGCCAGAGAGAGCGTGTAGCTCGAGAGCACCAGCTTCGCGGTCCACACCGCGACGTCGACCCACTTGAAGTCGGCGTTGATGGCCTTGGTGACGACCACCATCAAGAACGTGCAGAAGATCAGCAACAGCCCGAAGAGCGTGGCCTGCGAGAGGAATTTGCCGAGCACGATCGAGCTGCGTTTGACGCGCACCACGAGGTACCGGACGGATTTGGGCCCGACCTCCCCGGCGAGTTGATCGAAGCCCATCAGCGCGATGAACAGCGGGAGAAACCGCAGGGTCAGCTTGAAGACGATGAGCAACACCAGCGGGATCGCGGCGAGCGAGTCGAGCATCGTCTCGTCGTCGGTCACGAAGGACTTGAGCATGTCGCGGCGCTGCGCCTTGAACTGCTCGTCGGCCTTGGCGCGGATCTCAGGGGTGTCGGCTCCCGCGTCCTTGAGGGTCTGCTCGAACTTGGCGTTGATGGTGTGGTTGACCCAACCGGTGCCGGTGAGGGTGAGCCCGACGAACATCATGAAGAGGATCAGCAACACGAGCGCGCGGCCGCTCTTCAGCGCGCGGCGTGTTTCCCCGCGCCAGATCGCCCCGATCTCCGAGAAGTCTTCCATGAGGGCGTGCGACTCAGCACATCCTCAGAGACGAATCCATTTCTGATCGAGGAAGCGATCGAAGGCCACCAGCGCCTCGAATTCCCGCACCGGAGCGATGCGCATGATGCTCTCGACGTCTCGCCGCCCATCGATGCGCGACAAGAGGTAGCGCTCGGGCGCGGTCAGCGTGAGCTTGGCGACTTGTTCGGGGCCAATCAGCATCGCGGGCAGCTTGCCGCTGGAGACGAAGTTGGCTTTGAGCTGCGGGCCCCACGCGACCTCGATCTGCCGCATCAGCAACGTCGCATCGAGGGTGGGCGTCACCTCGTTGCTGCGACGCGCGAGCGCCCAGGCATCGCGGAAGTTGCTCTTGTCGAAGAAGGCGCGCGCGTTCTCGATCAGCCCCTCGGCCGACGGAGAATCACCGAGGCCGAGATCGACACCCATCGACAGCTCGGGGCCCGCCGGTGCGAGCACCTCGAGCGCACCCATGTGGAAGTACGCGTAGAGCCGGTTGTAGAGGAAGTAGTCGGTGGCGTGGAGCTTGAGCGCCATCTCGTCGATGGTCTGACCCGCTTCGATGCTGGCGAAGATCTTCTCGTCGATGCTCCCCGGCTTCGGGTCCTCGACCAGGTTCTCGCGCTTGAGATCCAACGTGCAGCCGCCCGACGGGAACGCCTGACGAATCAGCGACCACGCCTGCACGCGGAAGTCGGACTCCTTGTGGATCTCGATGAGCGGCACCTTTACCGGGATGCCTTCGGGCAACGCAGGCCGCTTGTCGGCTTCGAACTTGAACGTGCCCTCGACCCAGTTGAAGGCGTCGAGCACGGTCTCGCGGAACTTGGTCGAGAGGACGGTCTCGAGCGTCTCGCGCGACACGGCGCCGATCATCTCGAGGATGCGGCCGAGGAAGATCTTCGTTTCCTTCTGCGTCGCGTAGGCCTTGTGGAACTGCTCTTCCGAGATGTGGCCGAGGTTGATCAGGTACTGGCCCAGGTACTCGCGCGGCAGGTTGGAGCTGGCGTTGTAGAGCTGCCCGTTGTCGAGGAGCAGCTCCTTGTGCACCGAGCGGTACTCGAGCGTCAGCAGCCCGGTGGACTGGCGGTTCCACAGGTAGACGACGAGGTCCTTGAGGGGCATCGTCGCGAAGTCGCCAGCCAAACCGCGCATCGGCTCTCATTCTCATGCCTGTTCTGATCGACGTCTATCGAAAGGCCGGGTGTCAGTTGTGTGACGACGCAGTCGATGCGCTCGACGACTTGCAGGCGCGCTTCGATTTCGACGTTCGTCAACACAACATCCAGACCGACGCCGTGCTCTTCGAGAAGTATCGCTATCTGGTGCCGGTGGTAGTGATCGGTGGAATCGAGCGGCTCTCGCTGCGGTTCGACACACATCAGCTCGAGGCAGCGTTGAATGCCTCCGGAGTTCCCAGACGTGAGTGACGAGTCTCCCCAGCATCACATCGCGGCTTTTCGGCAGGTCCCTCGCACCGGTGTCATCTACGTCACGACCGAGGCGACGCGGTTGGGGTTCAGCCCGCGCAACACCGACTGGTGCAACCTGGGGCAGGGCCAGCCGGAGACGGGAGAGATTCCGGGCGCTCCCAAGCGCGTGCACCACGTGGAGATCGACGTCGACGATCAGGAATACGCGCCGGTCGCGGGCCTGTGGGAACTGCGAGAGGCGATCGCCACGCTGTACAACCGGCTCTACCGCAAGGGGAAGAAGTCGCAGTACGGCCCGGAAAACGTCGCCGTATCTGGCGGTGGTCGCGCGGCGTTGACGCGTGCGGCGGCGGCGCTGGGCCACATCAACCTCGGCCACTTCCTTCCCGACTACACGGCGTACGAGGAGCTGCTCGACATCTTCAAGGCGTTCACGCCGATCCCCATCTTGCTCGAGGGAGATCGAGGGTACGCGTTCACTCCGGAAGATCTGCGGCGCGAAATTCTGGGGCGTGGGCTGAGTGGCTTGCTGTTGTCGAACCCCTGCAACCCGACCGGCAAGGTGGTGCAGGGCGATGAGCTCGACAAGTGGGTCGGCATCGCGCGCGAGCTCGACTGTGCGTTGCTCGTCGATGAGTTCTATTCGCACTACATCTGGAACTCGCCTCCGGGGCGGCTGCCGGTGGAGAGCGCGGCGCGGTACGTCGACGACGTGAATCGCGACCCGATCGTGATCTTCGATGGGCTCACCAAGAACTGGCGGTATCCGGGCTGGCGCACCACGTGGACGATCGGGCCGAAGACGGTGATCGACGCGGTCGCTTCTGCGGGATCTTTTCTCGATGGCGGCGGCAGCAAGCCGATTCAGCGCGCGGCGATTCCGCTGCTCGCGGAGGCGCATGTCGTTCAAGAAACGAACGCGATTCAGGAAGTGTTTCGCGCCAAGCGCGATCGGCTCTTGAGTGGGCTGCAGCGGCTCGGTGTGCGCGTCGATCGCGTGCCCGATGGGACGTTCTACGTGTGGGGGAACGTGTCGCAGTTGCCGGCTCCGTTGAATGACGGCATGGGCTTCTTCCGCGCGGCGTTGGAGAAGAAGGTCATCGTCGTGCCTGGTGAGTTCTTCGACGTGAATCCGGGCAAGCGGCGCGCTTCGCGTGGCTCGCGCTTTCGCCAGTACGTGCGCTTCAGCTTTGGGCCGTCGATGGAGACGATGGACACCGCGCTCAAGCGCCTCGAGGAGTTGGTTGCCCCGTTGCTGCGTGGTTGAGTCGCGTCATGGAGTTGATTCGCCACCAGCACCACGAAGTCGACGAAGACGCCCGCGAGGACTGCGTGAGCGTTCGCGTCGGCTGGGACATGTTCGAGGCGTTTCTCGAGTCACGCGGCAACGCCCGGCCGCGTTTCACCTACCTCGATGGAGTCCTCGAGTTCATGTCGCCTTCGTTCAATCACGAGCTGATCGCGAGCAACCTCGGGAGACTTCTCGAGCGTTGGACCGAGGAACTTGGGATCGACCTCGTTCTCATGGGGTCGCTGACGATCAAGAAGAAGGCGAAGCAGGCCGGTGTGGAGCCCGACAAGTGTTACTTCCGCGGCTCCGCCAGCACTCGGCGAACTCCCGATCTCGCGATCGAAGTCGTCTGGACTGCGCCGCTCGTCGACAAGCTCGAGGTCTACCGGCGCCTGAACGTGCGCGAACTGTGGGTTTGGGAAAAGGGCGTGCTGACGCCGTGGATTCTCGGAGCCAACGGGTATGCGCGTGGGCGCAAGAGCCGCGTCCTGCCCGAGATCGATCTCAAGCAACTCAATCGGTATGCACTTCGCGTTGACCAGCTCAAGGCACTGCGAGAGTTGCTGGCTGCTGTGCGACGGGGTTGATCACGCGGGCAAGATGCCGGTCTCGCGCGCGATCTTCGAGATCGTTTCACCGGCGAACTTCCACGTCTCAGGGTGACACGCGACGAGCCCGCGCCCGTTCACGATCTCCCGACCCTCGTACTCGTACTTCTGGCCGGCGAAATCCGTGAGCTGTCCGCCTGCTGCTTCGATCACCGCCTGCGGTGCGCAGGAGTCCCACCGATTGCTGCGATTGCTGGGATGCAAATAGAGATCGGCCTCGCCCATCGCGATCAGCGCGCACTTGAGGCCGACCGATCCCTGTTCCTTCACCTGCGTGATGCCGAGCGCCTGTTTGATCTTCTCGGTCTTCTTCGACTTGTGACTGCGTGACACGAGCAAACGGAGATCGCCTTGCTTGCCGGGTTGCAGCACGAGTTCGCGCCTCTGATCTCCGAGCTCGAGCACGCACGGGTGACCGATCGCTCCAGACCACAACGCGCGCTGCATCGGAGCGAGCACCACTCCCGCAACCGCCTTCGCGTCGATCGCCAGGCCGATGTGCACCGCGAACATGCCGTTGCGATCGACGAACTCGCGCGTCCCGTCGAGCGGATCGACGAACCACACCCGCTTCTGCTTCGGAGCGATGTGCGTCGACTCCTCGGCCACGATGTCGTCGTTCGGGAATTCCTTCTTGAGGCCGCTGACGATCAGCTCGTTGGCGCGCTTGTCGGCTTCGGTGACGGGTCCACCTCCGCCCGCCTTCTGCACCACCTCGAACGGCTTCTCGTACACCGTGCGGATCACCTCAGCCGCGGCACGCGCGAGCCGTGAAGCGACCTGCAATTCCCAGGTGAACTCGCTCACGCGACCGCGGAGAAGAACTCAGCGTCCTTCCACACACTGACGACTGGGCCGTCGACCAGCGCGCGGTAGCCGTGCGGAACGTTCGCTCCGACGCGCGCTGCGGTGGCCTGCGCCGACTCGCCTCCGTTGAGCTGAATCGTCACGCGACGCGAGTCGCAGAGAATCGTGATGAGCGCCTTCTCAGCGATTCCGCCGAGGAACTCGATCTTGTTGTCGTCGAGCTGACGGGTGCGCAGGTTGGCGTCGGTGCAGAAGATGCGGAAGCGGGGCGTCTTCGCAGCAGGAACCAGCGCCTCGGTGAAGATCACCTCGACCCCATCGCGCACTTCTTCGTGACGCATGGTGATCGAGCGGGGCAGGGAGCGGCGCAACGCCGCCACCGCGTGCTCAGGCTTGCTGTGCGTCGCGAGCGAGATCTCCACCGTCTCGTTTGGCGTCGCGACATCGAGCTCGGCCGACGGATCGATCGAGATCTCACCGCTCAGCGCGAACTTCGAACCGCCACGCCACTCGACATGGAACGCCGGATCTTCCGAGTGAACGCGGAAGCGGGCGCTGCGCAAGAAGAGCGGCTCGTCGTACATGGCGCACTGCGGCAAGTACCGCCTTCCGCCGTGTGAGACAAGCCCCCGAGGCAAAGTCCCCTGAACAAGGGCGCATTTCAGGCAGCGCGGACGACCATTTCCTCGAACTCCGCCATCGAGTTCACCACGTCGAGGTTGATTCCGAAGGGCTTCAGGGCGACCGACACCGTGCGCGCGGCGAGCGAGATGAAGACGCCCTGCGTCGCCACCGCGATGCGATCGATGCGGTTGCGGTGCTTGATGACCGCCTCGACCCACGCGTCGCGCACCGCCGGATCGAAGCCGCGCAGCGATCGCGCATCGAGATAGACCGAACACCGCTCGGCACGTTCGGCCGTGCGCTCGGCGAAGGCGGCGAACTCCATGCCCACCGCCCCGGTGAGGTGCCCGTGAACCCTGACGTAGAAATGACCCGGCTCCAACTCATCGAGTTGCAAGCTCCCGCGGGCGTCGCTCTTCCGAAATCCGTGTTCCATGCGTGTGGGGAATTCAAGCGGAATGCCGAGCTGTCTGAGGCTCGACCAGGGGCGAGCCGAGAAGGGAACGGGCGACTTCTGCCGAGTAGGCTCCGCGACGTGCGCGACGGGCCGATTCGCACCTTCCTCAAGTGGTTTGCGCGGAGCGTGAAGTCGTTCGATCTCTCCGTCACGCGCGCGCTGCTCGTACGCCACGGAGAACAGCGCTACCGACTGAGCGGCTCCTGCAATTCGTGCGGCAAGTGCTGCGAGACGCCGACGATTCCGGTTGGCCGCGCCGTGTGGTTCGTGCGCACGTTGCGCGCGATCTTTCTGTGGTGGCAGCGCGTGGTGAACGGCTTCGAGCTCATCGACACCGATCCGCGCTTCAAGTTGTTCATCTTCAAGTGCACGCACTTCGACCCGGTCACGAAGCAGTGCGACTCGTACGAGAGCCGGCCGCTGATGTGCCGCGACTATCCGTACAACCTCACGTTCCAGGCCGTGCCCTCGCTCTTCCCCGAGTGCAGCTACGTGATGCACGACAAGAAGGCCGAAGGCCTGCGCGCGGCGCTGAAGAAGGCGGGCGTCGAGGGCGAGAAGCTCGCTGAGCTCGAGAAGAAGCTCTTCCTCACCAAAGATCCCGAGCGCGCGAGAGACGAATGACTCAGTTGCGCGAGGCATTCAGTGCCATCAGCTCCGAGCGCGAGTTGACGCCCAGCTTCCGGAACAGACTCGCGATCTGATTCGCGATCGTCCGCACCGCGCGCCCACGCTTCTTGGCGATCTCTTTGTTGCTCAGGCCTTCGAGCAGCAACGTCATCACGTCGGCCTCGCTCGCCGTCAGCGCTTCGGCTTCGTCGCGCTCGATGGGCTCGCTCAAGACGGCGTAGCGCGCTCCACGGAGGCGGAACTTGATGAGCCGCTTCACAGCCGCCCCGCCTTGAACTGACGAATCAGCTCGAGCCGCGAGTCGATCTGCAGGCGATCCATCGCGGTCTTCAGGTGCGTTCCCACCGTCGACGCAGCGATGCCCAGCTCGTAGCCGATCAATCGATTCGAGTGACCGAGCGCGGCGAAGCCGATCACCTGCCGCTCGCGCAACGAGAGCTTTCCCGTGTCTTCGGCCTGCGGATCGTTGCGGCGCGCGACGAGGTAGCGGCGGCCATCGCGCTCGAAGTGATCGACCAGCGACCACCGGCCATGCACCAGCGCCTGCCATTCGCGCACCGCGCCATCGGGATCTTCGCTGCGGGCTTTTCTGGTCCGCGCGCGATCCAGAGCCAGCGCCGCGCTTCGCAACGCGACGCGGGCCGTCTGCTCTTCGGCGAGGCCTTCGACGTGCGCGATCTTTCCGTTCGGCTCGAGGATCGCCTCGGCGCCTTCCATCAACTCCAACGCCTGGATTTCGCGACGGAGCCGGAAACCTGCCGCCATGTGCGCCGCGACGCGCGTCCACGTCATGCGGAAGCGCACGTCGGTCTTCGCCACTTCGTTCATCGGCGCCGCGAAGCAGATGCCTCGCAACGTCGAGTCGCCCGCGTTGAGCCCGAGAATGTCTTTGGTGCCGAAGAGCGCCGACGCCGCGGTCAGCAACGGAAACCGCCGCAACGTCGGAGCGCCACCGAGCTTCTCGCTCAACGTGCCGCAGCTCTCCCAGCGCAGGCGTTCGATGATGTCCTCGCCCGCGCTGACGACGCCCGCTCCGACGAGGCGGCTGCGCACCGGCGACAGGTTCATTCCCGTCAGGTTGTGGAGCCGCATGTGCTCCGCATCGCGCGCGTCGTATTCGGCAGAGACGATGCCGCGCCCGCGGTCGAACCACGGCGCGATGGCAGACGAGAGCCCTGACAGCCACTCGCTCGTTGGCTTCTCGAGCTCGTAGGCCGCCTCGACGACACCGATCAGATCGGTCCCCCGCGCCATCGAGATGCAACCCTCGCTCAAACTCGATGAAATGACCATGCACCCGGTACGCGCAGACGGCCGGAAAACAGGCTCAAGTGCGCGCCCATGGCGACCCGAAACGTGTGGGGGTGGGGTGTCACCGAAGCCGCGGTGAGCCTCGAAGAGACGCAAGGGCGCATCGAACCGTTCTTCGGTGCCTCCGAGATCGAGAACGCGTCGGCGATGCAGCTGCCCAAACCGCGCCTGGAAGTTCCCGCAGCGCTTCGCGAATTCGCAACGGCTGCCGACCTCGATCGCGCCAGTCACTCGATGGGCAAGAGCTACCCCGATCGCGTGCGCGGGTTTCGCGGTGACTTCTCGGTCGCTCCGGATTTCGTGGCGTATCCGCGCAACGAGCGAGAGCTGTCGGCGGTGCTCGAGGTCGCTGAGAAGGAAAAGCTGAGCGTCACTCCGTTTGGTGGCGGCTCATCGGTCGTCGCGGGTGTGGAACCGAAGCTCGGCCCCGGTCATCGCGGCGCGCTCACACTCGATCTCAGCAAGCTCTCGCGCGTGATCGAAGTCGATGACGTCTCGCACCTCGCGCGCATCGAGGGCGGCATCTTCGGGCCTGCGCTGGAACAGGCGCTCGCTCCCAGGGGCTTCACGCTTCGTCACTTCCCGCAGAGCTTCGAGTTCTCGACGCTGGGAGGCTGGATCGCCACGCGCGCCGGCGGTCACTTCGCCACCGTGCTCACGCACATCGATGAGCTCGTGCACTCAGTGCGGATGATCAGCCCGCGCGGCGTGTTCGAGACTCGCAGCTTCCCCGCGAGCGGCGCCGGCAGCGATCCCAACCGGCTCGTCGTCGGCAGCGAAGGCACGCTCGGCGTCATCACCGAAGCGTGGATGCGCATTCGCCCGAAGCCCACCTTCCGCGCCGGCGCGTCGATGCACTTCGAAGACTTCCACGAGGCGGTGGAAGCCACGCGCGCCGTCGCGCAGTCGGGGCTGAGCCCGTCGAACTGCCGGCTCCTCGACTCGCAGGAAGCGATGATCAACGGCGTCACGTTCGACGGCAACTCGGTGCTGGTGCTGGCGTTCGAGTCGGCCGATCACCCGCTCGACGCGTGGATCGATCGTGCGATGGCGATCTGCGCCGAGCTCGGCGGAACGTGCCCGCGCGGCAAGACGAGCGGCCAGAAGCCAGGCGATGCAGGAGAAGCGTGGCGCGCGTCGTTCTTGAAGGGCCCGTATCTGCAAGACGCGATGATCCGCCTCGGCGTGATCGCCGACACCTTCGAGACCGCGTGCACGTGGAAGCGTTTTCCCGAGCTCTACGCGTCGGTGAAGAGCGACATGGAAGCGGCGCTCACCCGGCTCTGCGGGAGCGGGATCGTCAGCTGCCGCTTCACGCACGTGTACCCCGACGGTCCGGCGCCGTACTTCACGTTCCTCGGACGCTCTCCGAAACGCGGAGCGGAGCTCGAGACGTGGAATGAGCTGAAGCGCGTTGCGGGCGATGCGTTGGCGAGGGCAGGCGGCACCATCACGCACCACCACGCCGTCGGTCGCACGCACCGCCCCTGGTACGACCGTGAGCGGCCCGAGCCTTTCGCGCGGGTGTGGAACGCCGCGAAACGAGAGCTGGATCCGCTGGGACTGCTCAACCCCGGCGTGCTGTTCGACGCTGCACACTGAGGCCGGCTCATGGGTCAGGGGCTTCATGCGAGTGACGGTGTCGCCACTCTTTGGCGCCGCGGGGGGCGCGCTGCAGGCCCTTCGCCAATCAAACCCTGAGCAGAGTCTCGCCGAGCGCTGGCGTTTGATGGTGGATGCGCGCCCTGACTTCGCGATCACCTACGGCTTCGTCTCGAAGATCATGGAATCGGGCTGGGCGGTGGTCGCGGTGCCCGACGACGCGGTCGCGTACACGGTGGGCTTGAACTACCGCTTCGGGCATCGCGAGCTGTTGATCAGCGCTCCCGAGATGCCGCTGCGCGTTCAGAAGAAGCTGCTCAATGAGTTCGCTTCGGCGATCGCCGACGGTGCGCGCTTCGAGCCGGGGCAGACGTTGATTCGCCCCGAGGGCGAGTTCACTTTCTTCGAATACGGCGACGAGATTTTCGAGCGGTACCCGTGCGGCTCGCTCGCGCGGTTCGAGCAGCTCTTCGAGGATCGCTCGCACGTTTCCGGTGGGACGTTGCCGGTGTTGTGGGCCGAGCTGGTGCGGCCGGCGCGCGCTTCGGCGCCGCGGAAGGTGCCGAGGCCGACGAAGGTCGCGCCCAGCGTGTCGAGGCGCTCGCGTGACGGAGCCGTGAGCGGAACGCACGCTGCGACCAATACGCCGCGAAGAAAGGGCTCTGCGTGAACTCGGCGGCGACCTTCGGGTCGAGGCGGAGCGCGGTGTCCATGCACTCGAACAGTTCAGTCTTCGCGCCACGGCGAGCGTGCAGGGCGGCCCGGTAGAACCACGGCCACGCGGCGAGGCCCTTCGAGAACTTCACCGCTTCGTCGAGGTGGTGCGCGGCGTCGTCGAGCTCACCGAGAGAGAGGAACGCCTTCGCGCGTTGGAGGTGCAGCGCGTAGTCGCGCGGACGCTTCGCGAGGTAGCGCCGGGCGAGCTTGATCGTCTCGTCGAAGCGCCCCGCATCGTTGAGCGCATGCAGCTTCGTGAACCAGGCGACGCTCATGCCGGTGATGGAGAAACAGGCGGTGATCCGCAGTTGCAGCGTGACGATGCTGCAGGGGCGGGAGAGGGGATCCTCGCGCGCGCGCTGAGGTGCCCTGGCGCTCTCACGGCTCGGGCTGCATCGAGCCCTGCGCAGCGAGCTGCTGCTTCAACTGCACCACCGCCATGCGCATCATCGGCGGCTGCTCATTCACCGGAGCCAGCGTCACATACGCCTCGAGGTTCATCAGCGCGCGCCGCTCATCGTTGTCTTCCAGCGCCAACATGCCGGCGAACATTCGCGCGTCGTACGACTCCGGGTATTTCGCCGCGAGGCGCTCGAGATCGTCGAGCGAGCCGCGCAGATCGCCTTCCAGCGCCCGCACCACCGCCCGCCCCACGCGCGCCTTCGGATGAAACGGGTCGAGCAACATCGCGCGATCGACGAGTGGCTTGGCTTCCTGAAACGCCTGCCGACGGATCAGATGGATCGCCAAATCCGTCACCGCGTCGACGTCTTCCGGGTTGGTCTGCACGCGCGCCGCGAGCGCCTCGAGCTTTCCGTCCGACTTCGGCTGCTGCATCGGCCCCGCGCCGCCCGGAGGCGTGGTGCCCGTGGCCTGCATGCCATCGGTGCGCGGAGTCGACTGCGCCTGCAGCTGCCAGCCGAGCAAGGCGAAGAGACCGACGACGGCTCCACCGATCAACACGCCGGCGACCAGCGGGTTCTTCTGCATCCACCCCTGCGGAGCAGCCGCCAGCTTCTCGGCGCGCGCCTGCTGCTTCGTCACCTCGTGCTTCTTGCCATCGCGCGCACGCAACACGTCGGCGGCGGCCTGCTCGATGCGCGTTCGCTCACGCGCGAAGACGTCGGGCGCCATCAGGTGCTGGTTGGCGATGTGTTGGCGCAGCTCGCCGAGGATCGTCTGGTAGCGCGCCTCGAAGTCATCGAGCGTCTCCGGCGCCGGCGCGTCGGTCTTCAGCCGCTTCGACGAGAGGAGAAAGGCGACCGCTCCGATGATCGCGACCACGACGGCGATCAGGCCTGGAATCCAATTGGTGGCGTGCGCGGGGTTCATTGCTTCTCGAGGTCAGCGCGAACTTTCGCGAGGTATTCGTCTTCAGCAGGCTTCTCTGTCTCGGGCGACGCGACGACGGCCGGCTGCGCGGGAGCCGCGTTCTTCGAGGTGTTCATCCACACCAGGAAGATGCCGATCGCCAACAACAGCAGTGGGCCGACCCACAGCCCGAGCGTGACTCCGGACTTTCGGGGCTCCATGAGCGCCCACTCGCCGTAGCGCGCGACGAAGTAATCGAAGATCTCGTCGTCGCTCTTCCCCTCGACCACCAGCTCGCGCACCTTGTCCAACTGCGCGCGCGCCATCGAGGCCGGAGAGTCAGCGATCGACACGCCCTGACACACCGCGCACCGCAGCAGCTTGCCGATGCGCTGCACGCGCGCTTCACGCTCGGCGTCGAGTGGGTCTTGCCCCTGGCGCGGCGGCGCGTAGCCCTGCGCGAGGACGATCGAAATGAGGAGCGCCTGGATCACTGGAGGATCTCCGCGATCTCTTTGTCGAACTCTTCGGGCGAATTGAAGGGAGCGATCACCTTCTTCACGATGATGCCCTCGCGGTTGATGAAGTACGTCTCGGGCACTCCGGAGACGCCGAAGTCGACCGCGATCGTCGACTTGGGATCGTAGAGGTGGATGTACGGCGTGCCGGTCTCCGCGAGGTAGCGCCGCGTATTGGCCTCGGTGTCTTCGAACACGATGCCGACGAACGCGACGTCTTTGTAAGTCTGCGAAGCGAGGTCGAGGATCGGCTGCTCGTACTTACAGGGCCCGCACCACGTCGCCCAGAAGTTGAGCACCACCGGCCGGCCCTTGAACTGCGCGAGCGAGACCTCTCCGGGTTGATCGAGGCGCTTCACGGTGAAGGCAGGCGCGGGCTTGCCCTTGAGCATGAAGGGCACCGAGTGCGGGTCGGTGCCGAACGCGCGCGCCATGATGAAGACCAGCCCGCCGATCACGAGCAACGCGACGACGATGCCCACCACGTTCACGCGCGGCGCGTTGGGGGGAGGTGAGACCGACGCGTTGCCGCGTGTGCTGAGCGTCTTGCGACGCGGAGGAGGAGCCGGAGTCATGACGGCACACCATCAGCCGGAGCAGGTGCAGGCGACGTGGTCGCCGTCTTCTTCCGCTGGGGGAAGAGCGCGATCAACGTGCCGAGCACCAGAATCGGAATCGCGTACCAAATCCATCCGACGAGCGGGAACACCCACATGTTGAAGCTCGCGGTGCCCGTGCGCTGGTCGTAGGCGAGCAACGACACGTAGACGTCGCGAATGATCCGCTCATCGACGGTCGGCGAGCCGATCGGATCCGTCGAGCGGGCGTAGAAGTTCATGCGCGGCGAGTTGCGCGCAGTGAACGGCGTCTCGGCGCCCGAGGGGTCGATCACCGTCAACGTCGCGGCGATGTAGTGGCGGTAGGGCTCCTCGATGGAGACGTCTTCGCTGGCGCTCGCTCCCTGGAACGCGGTCATCAGGTTCTCACGCGTGAGCACGGTGCCTGCGGCGAGCCCCTTCCACGCGCTGGTGAGCCGCATGCCGGTCTGGAGCTGGCCGACCTTGATGGTGCGCACGCGGTTCGAGAAGTCGTCACCTTCCTCGAGGCGATTGAAGCGGACCTTGTACTGGCCGACCTGCATCTCTCCGCCGGGCTTGAGCGTGCCGGTGGCGTGCACCTTGCCGCTGCTCGACGCCGCGACCGCGACGACGATGGCCACGATGCCGAGGTGCACGATGTACCCACCGAAGCGGCGATTGGCGCGGGTGGCGCTCACCACCAGCGCGTTCATGAACGATTCCTTGTTCTCGTTCATGCGTTGCCGCGCGGGGAGGAACAGCTCGCGCAAGGTCACCACCACCACAAAGCCGGCGACGCCGAACGTCATGATCGCGAGGAAGCTCGTGTAGCCGAAGAGCCACGAGAGCAGGCCGGTCACCACGCCGACCGCTCCGGGGATGATCGCCTGCTGCTGGGTCACCTTGGGATCCGCCGAGCCCCACGGGAGCATCGGCCCCACGCCCATCAAGAACAGCATCGCGAGCCCGAGCGGCAACGCCATCTGGTTGAAGTACGGCTCGCCGACCGTGACCTTCTTGTCGAAGAGGCCTTCGGTGATGAGCGGGTAGAGCGTGCCGAGCAGCACCACGAAGGTGAGCACGGTGAAGACGACGTTGTTGAGCAGGATGCTGCCTTCGCGCGACGCGATCGAACCGAGGCGCGACTCGGCGACCAGCATGTGACCGCGCGACGCGAGCAGCAGCGCCGAGAACACCAGCAGCACGCCGATGAAGACCAGGAAGGTCGGGCCGATGTCGCTCTGCGTGAAGCTGTGCACCGAGTTGAAGACGCCGGAACGCGTCATGAACGTTCCGATGATGGTGAGCACGAAGCTCGCGAGCGCGAGCGCGATGGTCCACAGCTTGAGCGACTTCTTCTTCTCCAACACCATCGTGGAGTGCATGAACGCCGTCGCCGTGAGCCACGGCATGAACGACGCGTTCTCGACGGGGTCCCACGCCCAGTAGCCGCCCCAGCCGAGCACCGCGTACGCCCACCACGAGCCGAGGATGATGCCGACCGAGAGGAACAGCCACGGCACGAGCGTCCACTTGCGCAGCGGCACGAGCCACGCGTCGCCGAGCTCACCGCGGAGCAGCGCGCCCGCCGCGATCCCAAACGGAATCGTCATGCCGACGTACCCGAGGTACAGCATCGGCGGGTGGATGATCATCAGCGGGTGGTTCTGCAGCAGCGGGTTCGGGCCCGGGCCATCGCTCAGCGGGTTGGGAATCGCGGTCCACGGGTTCGCGGGGCCGGCGATCAAGAACGCGAAGAATGTGGCCACCGCCGCCATCACGCCGAGCGAGAGCTGCATGTAGCGGCCGTGCTCTTTGCGGTACGTGAACGCGAACGCGAAGAGGTACGTGCCCATGATCGCGCCCCAGAAGAGGATCGAGCCTTCGAGCGCGCTCCACAGCGAGACGATGGTGAAGATGAGCGGCGTGGTGCGCGAGCCGACCTGCGCGACGTATTTGACCGAGAAGTCGTGCGTCAGCAGCGACTCGATCATCACCAGGTTGCTCAAGATCATCGACGCCGCGAAGCCGTAGATGCCGCGCTGCACCCACGGGAGCGCGCTCTCTTTCCGCGCGAGGCCGGTGACGATGCCGACCACGGCGGCGAACGCCGCGCAGAGGAGGCCGGTCAGAACCAGCCCATATCCGAGGATGGAATTCACGAGGGCGTCTTACCGTGCGCCCCGCGGAATCGATACTGCGCTGCTCAGCTGGAGTGATGGCTGTAATTCTTCGCTTTCTTCCGGGTTCCTCAGGTCACGGCGTCGACGGGCTGCTCGAGTTGCGCGGATTCGTGAACGGCACCATCGCGAAGTCGTTCAAGTTGTTGTCGCTGTCGAGACCGCTCGGTCGCGTGAGGCCGCTGTCGGTGTTCGTGGCCGTGGTGTTGTCGTGCGGGTTGGTGATCGGCGAACCCTCGCAGACGTACGGCGTGGAGCAGGTCATCAAGTTCACCTGCGTCGGCGAGTCGAACGAGAAGCACAGCGCGTCTTCGACGATCGCGTTGTGGCGCAGCACGAGGTTGCCCGAGTCGGTGAGGCCCGAAGTGTACGTCGCGTCGGCGGAGACTCCGGCGTTGAAGCCCGGGCTCAGCGTGTTGGTGATCAGCAGGTGGCCGCGCGCGGGGATGATCTGGCCGCTGCCCGTAAAGCGCACGCCTTCGCTGGTGTTGGTGCAGGTGCCGACTGCGCTGCGGAAGCTGATGGTCCACGTGCTGTCGAGGAGCACGGGCGCCGTGCCCTGGTTGAAGAGCTCGATGAACTCGTCGTTGCCGCCGTTGTCTCCGCGGGTCTGGACTTGAGAGATCACGACGCGGCCGGGGACTCCGCCGCCCGTGCCGCCGCCCATCGCGCCGCCAGTGCCGCCGCCAGTCACGCCGCCTCCGCCAGTCACGCCGCCTCCGCCAGTCACGCCGCCGCCACCAGTCACGCCGCCTCCGGTGCCGCCGCCGCCAGTCACGCCGCCGCCGGTGCCGCCGCCAGTCACGCCGCCTCCGGTGCCGCCGCCAGTCACGCCGCCTCCGGTGCCGCCGCCAGTCACGCCGCCGCCGGGGCCGCCACCAGTCACGCCGCCTCCGGTTCCGCCACCAGTCACGCCGCCTCCGGTGCCGCCACCCATCGCGCCGCCGCCGCCACCGGTCGACATCGCGTTGCCGACGCAGCGACCGAGCACGCACGATCCTGCGAGGCAGTCAGTCGACGAATTGCACGAGCGCGCTTCGAGGCAACGGCCGCAGCTCAGACCGCCGCAGTCCACGTCGCTCTCCGTGCCGTTCTTCTCACCGTCCACGCACGACGGCGCCTGCGTCGCAGGACCACACGCGCTCAGCGCAGCAACGAGAACGAAGGGAAGGGCACGGACGGCGTTCATGTCACCGTGACACGCGCCAGCCCCAAGGTGTGCAAACTGCTCAGCTCTTCTCGTCAGCCTGCGAGAGCGACTTCTTCCACGCGTCGTCCGGCATCCCGCCGTCACCCGGCGCGCGGTACTCATTGCTGTGGTTCACCATCAGTCGGCTGCTGCGGAAGATCTGATCGGCGGCGAACGAGCCCTCGACGACCACGCCGATGCCCTCACGGAACATCTGCGGAGGCACCTGCTCACTGCGTACGTTCACCTTCGCCGCGTCGGGCTTGTGCGTGTCGGCCACCGTGAAGGTGACGATGGTGTGCTCCGAGTTCCACGACACCGAGCCAGGCACCACGACGCCGCCGAGCCGCACCGTCGCCCCGTACGCCTTGGTCCCCTGCGCGAGCATCTCCGACGGCTTCCAATAATAGACGAGGTTCTCGCCGATGCTGCCGAACGCGATCCACGCGAGGGCGGCTCCGGCGACGACGATGGCTCCGATGGCGATGAGCCGATTGCGCGCTTCAGAAGTCATGACTGCGGTCCACTCTTTCCTGGGCTCCCGCGCGGCCGACGGGCGAACAAACTCAGTGCGTAGAAGATCGTCCCACCGATGGCCACGATGTAACAGGCGTACACGTAGCCCCAGCCTCCCTGAATGACGCCGGTCGGGACGTTCTCGATTCCTTCCGGGTGCACCGCGGCAGGCGCAGGAGCAGGAGGCGGCACCGGCGCGATGTCGGCGAACGCGAGCCCCGCCCACAGCGCGGCGACGAAGACGAAGCGCTTCATGCCGACACCTCCGGCTTCACGGCGGGCGCCTGCAGCGGAGGCAATTCGAGCGCGCTCGACTGACGCGAACGCGAGATCTCGTAGCGCTTGAAGACGAAGACGAAGAACAGCGCGAGGAACGCCACGGTCGAGAACAGGTACCCGACGCGCATTGCGGGATCGACGGTCTGCGAGTCACTCTGACGCTGGTGCAGCGAGTTCCACCACTGCACCGAGAACCACGTGATGGGCAACGTGACGTAGCCGAGGATCACCCCGGCCGCGCTCCATGCCGCGCGACGATCGGGATCTTCGGTGAACGATCGGAACGCGAGGTAGCCGACGTACACGAGCAACATGACGGTGGTGGAGATGAGCCGTGGATCCCAGTCCCACCACACGCCCCACGTCGGGCGCGCCCAGATGCTGCCCATGGTGACGCCGCACGCTCCGAAGAAGATGCCGACCTCGGCCGACGCTTCCGCGAGCGCGTCGAGCTTCCAGTTCGCCTTGAACAAGTAGCCGACCGCGCAGACCACGTTCACCGTGAAGCCGACCATGCACATCCACACGAACGGAATGTGGACGTAGATGATGCGGCCAACGTCGCTCATGTACGCCTCGCGCGGAGCGAAGAAGAGGCCGAAGTAGACGACGACCACCACTCCGATCGCGCCGAAGCCCGCGAGCACCTTCCACACCCACGCGCGCGCGGACGCACTGGCGGCGTGCACGATCATCAGCGCGATCACCAGCACCAGCGAAATCAGCGGAGCCCACTTCGGCATGGTTCAGTCTTCCTCGACGACCTTCGGGAACACGAGAAAACCCAACGACAGATAGATGAGATCGAACGCGCACAGCAACTTGAGCCATGAGGCCAGCTGCTCCTGTGGATCAGGCCCGAGGCAGAACTTCGTCGCGTTCACCGTCGCCAGCAACAACGGCACGAGCACCGGAAACAGCAGGAGCGGAAGCATCACGTCCCGCGCGCGAGCGTTCGACGAGATCGCGCTGTAGACGATGCCGGGCGCCGAGATGCCGACGCTCCCGAGGAACAACGTCGCGAGCAGGGCCAACGGCGCCTTGGCGAGATCGATGTCGTAGAGCGCGACCGCCACCGGCAACAGCACCAGTGAGAGTCCGAACAGCAGCGACGCGTTGCCGAACACCTTGCCCAGGAAGATCGCGCGCGCCTCGACCGGAGTGAGCACCAGACCCAGCAGCGCCTGGTTCTCTCCCTCGACGCGGAACGACTCACCGAGTGAGAGGACCGACGCGAAGAACAACGCGAGCCACAAGTAGCCGGCGGCGTGTGCCCGCAGCGCGTTGATGTCGGGGCCCATCGCGAACGAGAAGAGGAGCAGCGTCGAGAGCGAGAAGAAGATCAGCGCCGTGAGCCGCGCGCGCGTGCGCCACTCGATCATCCAGTCCTTGCGCAGCACCAGCCACGCGGCGGTGAGGAGCGAGATCTTTGGCTTCACAAAGGCCCCTGGGCCGACGGCGATTGGTGGTGAACCGTCTCCGACGAGAGGCGGCCTTGATCGAGGTGCAGCCGTTCCTGCGTGAGCGAGAGGCCCTGCTCGATCAAGTGCGTCGCCAGCACCACCGTCGTTCCGCGCGCGGTGAGATCGCGGAGCACACCTTCCATCTGCGTGATGCCCGCGGGGTCGAGCTCTCCGAAGGGCTCGTCGAACAGCGCGAGCCTCGGCTGCTTGAGCAACAGCCGCGCGAGCGAGAGGCGCTTCCGCATGCCGGCCGAGAACTGACGAACTGGAGAATCGGCGCGCTCTCCGAGACCGACGCGCTCGAGCAGCTCTTTGACGACGCCCGGCTTTTCCGCGTCGAGGAACTTCGCGAGCAGCGAGAGGTTCTGCGCGGCGGTGAGATCTTCGTAGTGAAAGCTGGCGTGCGAGATCAGCGCGACCTCGTGCCTCAGCGCGTCGCGGTGTTTGCGCGTCTCCTTGCCGAACACGCTGATCTCTCCCGCGGTGGGGAAGGTCGCGGTGGCGATCATGCGCAGCAGCGTCGTCTTGCCGGAGCCGTTGTGACCCGTGAGCAGGAGCGACTTCCCCATCGGCAACGACCACGTCAATCGCGAGACGGCCCAGCGCGTGCCGAAGCGCTTGCTGACGTCCTTGATCTCGAGGGCGCTCTCCACGGGCGCGGTCGTCTATCAGACGCAGGCGCAGGGGATACAAGTTGCTAACCTGCGGCGCGTGTCGCGAAGAACGATGATGCTCATCGTCAGTCTGGTGACCCTCGTGTTCGGCGCGTGGTCGGTCACCACCGTGCGCGCGTGGATTCACGATCAGCCCCTCGAACAGCATTGCGGCGACTTCCTGCGCTCTCCGAAGGCGGGCTGGTTCAAGTTGAAGGACTGCACGCTCGACGTGAACGCCATGGTGCTCGAGAGCAGCAACGGCGAGTTCGAGCCGCTCGACAACCGGCGCAAGGGCATCAGCAGCAAGCTCTACGACGGCACGCCGCAGTGGGTGGCCGCCTTGATCCCCATCACCACGCCGATGGATCGCGGAGCCCGGCGCGCGGCCATGCGCAGCGAGAGCGAAGATCTCTTGAAGTGGCTCAACGCGCACGAGCTCGCCGACGACGCCAGGCGCGAGAAGATGTGGGCCGACCCCGCGGTGCTGTTGCGCATGACGCGGCCCTCGGTGCTCGAGGGTGAAGCGGTGAAGCCCGAGGGTGATTTCATTCCGCGCGCGTTTGGCCCCGCAGCGTCGGTGAACATGCACGTCTTCACCGTCGGCAAGCCGCCCGAGCGCACGCACGTCGGCATCACGCTGGTGATCGGCTTCGTGTTGTGGGTGGCGCTGGTGATGATTCTCTCGCGCTTTTCGAAGGCGCCGCGCCTCGAACACGAGCTCACGCCCGAGCAGGTCACCGCGAAGAACATCGTCG
>JAEUJS010000102.1 GCA_016792935.1 Archangium sp.
ACGCTCCTCATCCTCCTCGCCGAGAGCGGAGCGAGCGCCGAGAGCACCGTACTCGGCACCGATCTCTCCGACGAAGCGCTGAGCAAGGCGAAGGAACTCACGTTCGGCACCGAAGCGATGAAGCGCGTGCCACCGCAGCTCGTGAGCCGCTACTTCCTGCGCGACGGTTCGCAGTACCGGTTGCTCGATGCGTTGAGAAAGCGCGCGGTGTTTCAGCGGCACAACCTGATCGATCGCCCGTATCCGTTCTCTCCGTCGGCGACGCCGTTCGACGTGATCATCTGCCGCAACGTGCTCATCTATTTCACCGCCGACGCCGCGCGCGCGACGGTAGAGTCCTTCGTCGAGCGCCTGACGCCGCGCGGAATTCTCGCGCTCTCGACCGCGGAGCCATTGCTCGATCCCGTTCCTGGTCTCTCGACGCTCCGGCTGCCGGGCGCGTTCTTCTACCAACAGGGATCGCCGACGCCGGTCCCGGTCGCCATCGCGCCGCCGCGCCCATCGGCACCACCGCGACCCTCAGCGCCGACGCCCATCCCCCTCGCGAAGCCGAGCATCACGGGCGAACTCCCGGTGGTCCTCTCGCCCGAAGACGAGGGAAAGAAGTTGTTCGAGCTCGTCCTCGAGTGGGCGGCTTCAGGTGAAGATCACCCAGAGACCGAAGCGGGCCTGCGCAAGGCGCTGTACCTGGCGCCCAGGCTCGCGTCGGCGCGCTATCTGCTGGGCCTCCTGCTCGAGCGCCGCGGAGCAACCGCCGACGCCGCGACCGAATACCGCCGCGCACAAGCGCTGCTCGACGCGGGCGACGCGCTGACGACGGGCTTCTTCCTGAACAACGAGCGCCTCGCCGCGGCGTGTCGCATCGCGATGACGCGTCTGGCGCGCTGATCTTCAGCGAGTGGTCATCGACTCCAGGATCGGCTCGAGCGTGGCGCGTCTTCCGAGGAGGAGCGTGGCCGTCGTGCGGCTCACGAATTGAGAAAACCGTCCGCCGTTGACGAAGCGCACGGCACCTCCTACTCCCGCGCCACCGATGCGTTTCCTCTACGTCCTCGCCACGTGGCTGGTCTTCGTGGCGCTGTTCCCGGTGCTCGCGCTCATGCGCAAGACCCGCGACGGGCTGTGGCAGCGCTTCGGCTTCTACCCGAGAGACCTCATCCCCGGCCCTGGCGGCCCGCGCATCTGGCTCCACGGAGCGAGCGCCGGTGATCTCCTCGCGCTCTCTCCGATGATCGATCGCCTCCGCGCGCGCTTCCCAGGAGCGAAGGTCATCATCTCGACGATGACCAACACCGGTCACCTGATGGCGACCGAGCGTCTGCGAAAATCGATCGATGCCGTCATCTACGCCCCGTGGGATCTCTTCGGGTCGACGCGCCGAGCCGTCGCCGCGGTGAAGCCCGATCTTCTCGTGCTCGAGTACACCGAGATCTGGCCCAACCTGATCCGCGCCGCGCACAACTCCGGAGCCCGCATCGCGCTCACCAACGGCCGCTTCTCCCAACGTCACCTGCGCCGCTACCGCCGCCTCTTCAACCTCATCGGGAACCCGCTGCGCGACATCGATCTCTTCCTGATGCGCGAAGAAGACGAAGCCGAGCGTGTTCTGCAATTGGGAGCGCCCAGGGAGCGCGTCCGCGTCACGGGCAACACCAAGTTCGACGCGCTCGTCCCGCTCGCGGAAGCAGTCGAAGATCACGCGCTGCGCGAAGCCCTCGGCCTGAAGGACGGCGGCCGCGTGTGGATCGCCGGGAGCACACACGAAGGCGAAGAGGAGCTCCTCTTTTCCGTGTACAAGAAATTGATCACCGAAGCGCCAGATCTGCACATGGTGATCGCGCCGCGGTACCTCGAGCGCGCCGAACGCGTCGCCCAGCTCGCGAAAGATGCCAACCTGCATGTCGGCCTGCGCAGCAAGGGCAACCCCGAACGCGCTCCAGTCGTCGTGCTCGACACCATCGGAGAGCTCGCCCGCGCCTACCGCCTCGCCACGCTCGTCTTCGTCGGAGGCAGCTTCACCACCCGCGGCGGCCAGAACATCCTCGAGCCTGCGGCGCAGGGAAAACCGGTGCTCTTCGGGCCGCACATGGAGAACTTCCACGACTCCGTGCAGGTGCTGGTCGGGCGCGGCGGAATCCAGGTGAACGACCCCGAGCACCTCACGCGCGTGATGACCGAGCTGCTCTCACGCCCCGAATCGCTCGACTCACTGGGCTCCCTCGCACGCAGCGCCGTCCGCCAGATCTCGGGAGCGAGCGATCGCAACGTCGACGCACTCGCGGCCCTGGTGACCGCGTGATCTCGCCTCCGCAATTCCCTCTTTCTCGGAGAGAGGGTCAGGGTGAGGGTGCGCGTCTTCGCCGACGCGCCGGAGCGTTCCGCGGGAAGAGGCTCGGGCGGGAGCGCATCTTCGTGGACGCGTGTCCGTCCGCGAGTCCGGACGATCGCGTCGCGGAGAGGGTCCGCGCGAGGGAGCGCATCCTCCTGAGCACGCACGCGCCGGTTCGCTCGTCCCCACGCGTCGACAGCGCGACGCGGCGTGTGCGCATTTCCCGCAGTGCATGCGGTGGTCACGATGGCCGTCGCGCTCCGGTGGCAGCGTGAAGATTCTCCACCTCCTCGCTTCGCCCGCGTACACCGGCCCCGCGGAGACGGTCACGCAGCTCGCGCTCGCACAGCGCGCGCTGGGCCACGAAGTCACCATCGCCGTCGATCGCAAGCGCACGAAGACGACGAGCGAGGAGCCGATCGTCCCGCGGCTCGAATCACTGCAGCTCCTCGACACCCGTGGTCTCGAACTCAGCGTGAAGTCGTCCCCGTGGGCGCTGGCGACAGACGTGCTGACGCTCCGCGGCGCTGGAGTCGACGTCATCCACTCGCACTTCAGCCACGACCACACACTCGCCCGCATCGCGAAGACCAGAGCCACGCGCCTCATCCGCTCCATCCACGCCCCGCGCTCACTGCGCTGGACCACGCCGAAGGCCGACGGCTACACCATTCCGATGGACTCGCTGGCCCGCCAGCTCATCGGCCAGAAGGTCCTCGTCCTCCCCGCCTTCGTCGCTCCGGAGTTCGTGCCGTCCCCGCGCAAACAACGGCAACACAAGAAGATCGGAATGATCTCGTCGTTCCAGCCTTCGCGACGCCACGATCTCGGCATCGCCGCCTTCCTGAAACTGAACGCGAACGCCGAGCTCGAGCTGATCGGCGACGGAGCGCTCGAGCCCGAGCTCCGCAAGCTCGCGGAACCGGCGAAGGACGCGATCCACTTCGCGGGCTACCACTCCGGAGCCGCATTCATTGAACGCCTCCAGCAGCTCGACGAAGTCTGGATCCTCGGACTCGGCAACGACTGGAGCGCCCGCGCCGCCGCTCAGGCCCGCGCCTGCGGAGTTCGCGTCATCGCGGTCGATGAAGGCGATCTCGCTCGCTACGCCGATGCCCTCGTCGAGCCAGAAGTCGACGCGCTGATCGCCGCGAGCAACTCCGACGCCCGGCGCGAAGTGAAGCTCGAGTCGCCCGCCGCGCTCGCCCAGCGCGTCCTGTCCTTCTACGAGGGCATGAAGTGAGCTTCTGGTATCGCGCGATCGGCGTACAGGCGGTGCTCCTGTGGCCGTTCTCATTCCTGTACAGCCTCCTGATCCGCGCCTGGCACCTCGCGTTCGACCTGGGCCTCCGCAAGCCAGTCAAACTCGACGGAGCCAGGGTCATCTCGGTTGGCAACCTGGTCGCGGGAGGCTCGGGCAAGACGCCCGTGGTCATCCACCTCGCGAACGAAGCGACCAGACGCGGCTTCAAAGTGGCAATCCTCACACGAGGCTACGGCCGGAAAAGTGAGCAATTGCTCGCGTTCACAGATCAGAACATCCCGGGGCTCGACGACGCCGGAGACGAGCCGCGCCTCATCGCCCGTCGGTGCCCGGGCGTCACCGTTCACGTCGGCGCAGATCGCATCGCGACCGGCAGAGCTGCCATCGCAGCAGGTGCGACACTCCTCATCCTCGACGACGGCTTCCAGCACCGTCGGCTCGCGCGAGACGTCGACCTCCTCGTCGATTCGGGAGAGGGAAACGGTCTCGTGATCCCCGCCGGACCGCTGCGAGAACCGAGCTCGGGCCGCAAGCGTGCCACCCACGTGTGGAAGCGCGACCAGGACTTCAAACACCAGGTCACGCACTACCGCGACGCGAGCGGGGCAAAGCAATCACTCACAGGAAAAGAAGTGAGCCTGCTCCTCGGAGTGGCGAGGCCCGACCTCGTGAAAGACTCGGTCGAAGCGGCCGGAGCGAGGGTCGCAGCAGTGCACGCCTATGCCGACCACCATCACTTCACGCCCGAAGAAGTCCAGCGAGCAGCGGGCTCGCTCACGACCGAGAAGGACGCCGAGCGCCTGCCCGAAGGTCACGGCCTCGGAGTCCTCCTCCTCGACCTCGAAGTGACCGCGCCTTTCCCTCTCCCTCGGGGAGAGGGGTTGTGGTGAGGGAGCGCTTCTTCCTCAACGCACCGAGAACGACGCGCTGCCGATCAACCCCGGCGCCGTTCCCCCGTCGAAGCCGCACGTCGCACGCGTATCGGCGATGTTGGCCGTGACGAACACGCGCTGCGCACGAGCGAGATTGAGATCGAGCGTCGCGAGCTGCGAAACCATTCCTGTCACGAGCGTTCCGCCATCCGTCCCGACCGCGCGAATTCGATAGTCACGCCCGAGCATTCCGAGATCGCCGAGACGATACGTGCCGGCATCGAGCTCGATCGCGAGGTACCGCTCGGGAAACGGAGCCGTTGTCGCGCAGTCGCCATTGACGATCACGTTCTCGATGGCGCGATCGATGCCGAACTCGAAGGTGGGATTCGAAGCGGTCGTCACGGGCACCAGCACTGGGGCCATGGTGAAGTCCAGGGTCGGCTCCGCGGGCCGCAAACCAACACCACCGTCAGCAAGCGCGAGCGGACCCACGCGCGTCGCAGCCATGCCGAGAATCGAGAAGCTGTAGTCGAACACCAGCCGCGCGGTGGAACCCTCATTGCGCACCGTCACCGTGAGCGGGTCGCGCCCGACGTACACCCAGCCGCGCACTTCGCTCGAGCCCGTCGCTGAATGAATCGCCGCACCACCGCGCGTGACGTTCACTGCGGCGGCTCCCTCGGTCGGCTTGACCGACACCGAGGTCAGCGCGTGCGACTCGACGTGCACGACGTACGACGCGCCGGGCTCGAGGCACACCGTTCCGCCGCGCGGAAAGTCGAGTCCCTCGATGGGAACGAGCGTCTGACCGCCATCGCCGTTCGACACCGCGCCGCACACGCCCGCGTCGGTCGGAATCGGCTGCAGGAACTCGCCACACGCGCTGAGCCACACCATCGACAGAGCCAACGACGCCACGAGGAAACGCGACATGCGCGGTGGACTATGCGAAACGCGCTTCAATGTCTTCCGCGCTGCTCGATCGGTTCGCGAAGGTGCGAGTGCTGTTGGTCGGAGATCTCCTCGCGGACCACTATGTGTACGGCCAGACCGAGCGCATCAGCCGTGAAGCCCCGGTGTTGATCGTTCGCCACGAGCGCGAAGAACTGAAGCTCGGAGGAGGCGCCAACGCCGCCGCCAACGCCCGCACCCTCGGCGCCAAAGTCACCGCGCTGGGAGTGGTCGGCCGCGATCCGATCGGCGCTCAGCTGCGCGCGCTCTTCAAGAAGACCGGCATCGCGCTCGACGCGGTGAACGTCGCGAACACCGAAGCGCGCACCCGCGTCCTCGCTGGCGGCCTCTCGACCAAGCGTCAGCAGATGATTCGCATCGATCGCGGCGCGACAGGCCCGCTCGCTCCAAACACGCGCAAGCAATTGGTCAAGCACCTCATGGCGGCGGCGAAGAAGGCCGACGTCATCATGGTCTCCGACTACGGAGCCGGAGTGCTCTGCGACGAGACGCGCGCGGCCCTCGTGAAGCTGGCTACCGAGCAGGACAAGATCGTCTGCGTCGATTCGCGCTTCGATCTCCGCGAGTACGCCGGCGTCACGGTCTGCAAACCGAACGAACCCGAACTCGCGGCGCTGACAGGTATGTCAGTCAAAACAGACAAAGACGTCGAGCGCGCCGGAATGTCTGCAATTGAATCGCTCAACTGCAAGATCCTCCTGGTCACCCGCGGTCGCCACGGCATGACGCTCTTCGAGCGCGGCCAGCGCCCGGTCCACATCCCCGTCTACGGAGCCGAAGAGCCCGTCGACGTCACCGGCGCGGGAGACACCGTCAGCGCCACCTTCGCCCTCGCCCTCGGCGCAAACGCCGGAGCCTTCGAAGCCGCCCGCCTCGCGAACGTCGCCGGAGCCCTCGTCGTCCAGAAGCTCGGTACCGCCACCATCACGCGTGCAGAGCTGGCGCGCGAGCTCGAAAAATAACTCGGGTGAGGGAGCACGCATGCCGACGCTCGAAGAAACACTGAAGCAGGTCGAACAGTGGCGCAAAGAAGGCCACACCATCGCCCTCGCGAACGGAGTCTTCGATCTCCTCCACGTCGGCCACCTCCGCTATCTGGAAGCCGCCAAACAGCTCGCAGGAAAGCTGGTGGTCGCGATCAACTCCGACGCCTCAACACGTGCGTACAAGGGCCCCGATCGCCCGGTGATTCCCGAAGCCGAGCGGCTCGAACTCATCACAGCGCTCCGCTGCGTCGACGCGGCGTTCATCTTCACCGAGACTGACGTTCGCCTCGTGATCCGTACGCTCAAACCAGACATCCACGTGAAGGGCACCGACTACACGCCCGAGACGATCCCCGAGCGCGCGGAGGTCGAGGCGTACGGAGGCCGCGTGGCCGTCGCCGGAGACCCGAAGAACCACAGCACGACCGACCTCATGAAGAAGGTGGGACGATGAGGAAGCTCGGCATTCTGTTTGTGATTGCGGTGTCGCTCATTGCCGTGCGGCGGCGCATCGTGCTGTCGGTCGCCCATTCCACTGGCGCGATCCCCGTTCGTCTCGTGACCATCGCTCCGGGCGAAATCCTCGCAGCCGGGGAAGTCGTGATTCGCAACGACAGCGAAAGTCCGCTGTCGATCACCAACATCTCGGTGCTCGGCGACGACAAGGGCGTCTTCCTCCTCGGGCCGACCCCGGCAGAGATCGCGCCGTTGTCTTCCGCGTCGTTGACCCTGACCTTCCGCCCCGGCAACGACGAGGGAGTCAGCGCTGGCCGCGTCCTCGTCGAAGCGTCGAATGGAGATTCCAATGCGGACCTGACGCTCTGCGCGCGAGCGACGAATGAAGCCGGTGCCATCGGCTCGCTCGCGAGCTGCACCCCGCCGCCACACCCCTCGATACCGACTGC
>JAEUJS010000246.1 GCA_016792935.1 Archangium sp.
CGTCGTCGAGAACGGCGCTTCAGTCTGCGCCTGCACCGTCGCGTCTCCGTCGAGCGAGAGTGAGCGCGTGCGTTGCTCTCCGACGACGACTCGGCCGAAGTCGAATTGATCAGGATTCGCGGTGAGCCAGGTGTCGGTTCGGGACAACACCTCTTCGCGGCAGCTGCTCAGGATCAGCAGCGCGAACACGAGCGTCTTCTTCACGCGCGCGCGAAGAGCAAGAACGGTTCCCTCTCCCTCGGGGAGAGGGTCAGGGTGAGGGAGCGCATCTTCACTGTCGGGCTCAGGCGACAGATGTCGGCTCGAGCCAACAACAGCTTTGGGGTCGAAGTGGTGCGGTGGTGCACAGCCGTGCTCATCGCGCTGAGCTCCTCGGCCTCGCGCGTTTCGTTGCGCGGGATGCGCGCGCTTCGGATCAGGCTGTGCTGTCGCCTTCGTTGACAGTGAGCCCGGTCGAAATGGGTCGTCGATTTGCTGTCGCCTTCGTTGACAGTGGGCACGGCCGAAATGGGCTCTCGATTTGCTGTCGCCTTCGTTGACAGTGAGCCCGGTCGAAATGGGCTGTCGAATTGCTGTCGCCTTCGTTGACGGGATCACTCCCAGAGTCGGCGGTACGCGGCAAGGGAGCGTTCGGCCGCGTCACGCTCGACGGCTTCGGCGTGTTGGCGACCGAGTTCTTCTCGGGCCTCTCGCGGCGACGGGAGCGTCGCGAGTCGCACGTTCTCCTCTTTGAGGACGTGCGCTTCCTGCACGAACTCGAGGTTGGGATCGTTCTGCATCTCGCGCGGCAGATAGAGGCCGGCGAAGTAGCCCTCCATGCGCCGGTTCACGAGCGTCCGCAGCACCGCTCTGAGCTGGTCGACGAGCACGTCGACGTCAACGCGCCCGTCGAGATGCTGCTCCCAGATCTCCATGCGTCGCTCGAGACACGCGACGATCCGCCTGCCGTGCGTGGTCAATCGCCAGTGCGAAACGCGCCCACGTTGCGCGAACGCGGCGACCTCAATGAGATGAACGCTCTCGAATCGCAACAAACTGCGATGGGTTTGTTGTCGCTGGCGCCCAGTCGCGATGCTCAGGCTCGTCGCGGTGTGCTCCTCCTTCGCCAGCATCAGTAGGAGCAGGATGTCCTCGGGGTTGAGCCCCAGCGACTTCGCCCAGAAACGGTTCACGCTTTCGACTGCTCTCAGCGCCTGAAACATCGACACCCACGCCCTCGCCATTTTGTGCATGGACCCACCATCTCATGCGGGTCCGACAAGTCCGGCCGACCGGCCGGGCCGTCAACGAAGGCGACAGCAAATCGACGACCCGTTTCGGCCGGCCTCACTGTCAACGAAGGCGACAGCACAGCCTGAGCCGAAGCGAGCCAGAACCGCGCGACCAAACGCACGAAGTCGAGGAGCTGCACGCAACGAGCACAGCGCAGACCAACTGCAACCACTTCGACCTCAGAGCAGTTCTCAGACCTCGCGCTACGCTTCCGCTCGTGAAGCTCGGCATCACAGCAATCACGTTCAGGGCCTACAACGCGAGCACGAGCCTGATGATGATCGGCACGTACCTCTCCTCATTTCTCGAGAACGTCGAGCCGGTCGCGCTTCGGATTCAGATCGACGTTTGCCTCAGAGAGCCGCTGCAGAAGCACCTGCAGAACGCGTACGACGACTCGCTACGCTCCGAAACGAAACGAACTCAAGCTCCGCATCGAGAGTCGGCTTCCGCTCCGCGAAGACGATCCGAAAACTGGAGCAGCCCTGCGCGCAGTCTTCATCCCCGCGCTCCAGGAAGTGTCCGAGGTCCTCTCCCGAACGTTGTCCGAACTCCACGTCACGTGGCTCTTCAAGATCGACGTCGCACTCGCGTTCGCTCAACTCAAATACGACGCGCTGATCAGATCGCCGGAATCAACGCCGACACGATCGCGGCCGCCGCTCCGATGAGCACACCGTCCCGATAGATCGTCCGCGCGACCTTCCGGCTCGCCGCCGCCAGCGCCGCATCGACCTTGGTCGTCGAAAAATCCTCATGCTCGAACGTGCCCGCCGCCGCATGCGCCACGCACGTATTGCGCGTGACCTGCAGCCCGGAAATCGCCGCCATCATCACCGGCAACCCGATGAGCAACCGCACTTCCCAGCGCACGCCAAAGAACACCGCCGCCGCGAGCAACCCCACGCTCACCACGCCCATCACGATCGAAATGCGACGCCGACGCTTGCGCCCCGCGAACGAGATGTTCGGCTTGCACACCGCTCCTTCGGGAATCGCAGCGTCGCTCATGGAGAACCGTCTTAACCGCGCGCTCGCCTCAGAACTCTGAGATCTGCACCCCTCACAACCTGCTGATCTCAGACCCGATTCCCACTGGCCCGCCCCTCGCAATTTGCTCCGCCGCGTTTCCTTTTCAGGCCGGAAATCCACGACGAGGTCCCCATGAGCATCATCAAAAAGACAGCCGCCGCGCTCAGCCTGCTCGGCATCAGCGCCCTCAGCGGTTGCGGCAAAGAAGCGATTCCACCTCCTCCCGCGGTCGTGAACCGCGTCTCGCTCCAGGGCTTCAACGGCCCCAACGCCTGCAAGGACCTCGAGAGCTACCTCGAAGACACCGCTGTCCTGCAGATGCGCACCCAGCTCGAAGCGGCGCGCGACGGAGTTCCCGGTTGGGGCTGGTGGGGCGGCTTCGGTCTGCGCGGTGGCCTCGAAGACTTCGCGTCTCCGGCCGCGGCCAACGCCACGGGCGCGACGCAGGGCCCGACGAACTACACGCAGACCAACAATCAGGTCGCCGGCGTCGATGAAGCCGACTTCGTGAAGAACGACGGCACGCGCATCTTCGCGCTCTCCGGCAACACGCTCCACGCGGTGAAGAGCTGGCCCGCGAATGAGACCGCCGTGCAGGGCACGCTGAAGATCGAAGGCTACCCGCGCGAGATGTTCCTCGATGGCAGCGACAAGGCCGTCGTCTTCTCGAGCATCTACACCTGGTACCCGCTCAGCAACGCGGGCGGCGCCACGTGTCTCGGTCTCAACTGCGGCTACTACTACGCGAACACCGTGAAGGTGACCGAGGTGGACGTCAGCAACCTGGGCGCGCTGCAGGTCGTGAAGGAGACGTACCTGCCCGGCCACTACAACTCGGCGCGCAAGATTGGTTCGTCCGTTCGCCTGGTGCTGAGCGACGACTTCAACTTCCCGCCCGGCTTCAAGTGGGGCCCCGATTGGGAACAGGGCCTGTGGGAAGACAAGGCGCGGCTGCGCCGCGCGTACGACGCGGTCATCGCGCAGAACGAGACGCTGATTCGCAACCAGACGCTCGCCGACTGGGTGCCGGCCGCGCGCATCAAGCAGAGCGGCTCCGAGTTCATCGTGCCGCATGCGTGCGAGTCGTTCTCGAAGGTGAACGCGCCGACGCGTCTGGGCCAGGTCAGCGTCGTCACGCTCAACCTCGCGGGCAATTCCATCAACCGCACGTCGCTGCTCGCCGAGCCGGGTGAAATCTACAGCTCGCAGAACAACCTCTACATCGCGACGCGGCACTGGTGGTGGTGGCCGGCTCCGGGTCAGCGCGACACGACGTACATCCACAAGTTCGACGTCTCGCAGCCCGACTCCGCCGCGTACGTCGCGTCAGGTGTCGTCGATGGTCACATCGTCGATCAGTTCTCGATGGACGAAGCGGTCTCGGGTCACTTCCGCATCGTGACCACGATTCAGACGCGCGTGGTCGACCGCAACAACCCCGACAACTGGTGGGGCACCATGGAGACCACCAACCGCCTGTCCGTCCTCGGAGAGAACGCGGGCTACCTCGACGTCGTCGGCCAGTCGCCCGACCTCGCTCCGGGTGAGCGCGTGCAGAGCAGCCGCATCGTCGGTGACAAGGGCTTCGTGGTGACGTTCCGCCAGGTGGACCCGCTCTTCACGTTCGACCTCACGGATCCGACCAACCCGCGCAAGATCGGCGAGCTGAAGATTCCGGGCTTCTCGACCTACATCCACCCGATCGACGCCAACCACCTGCTCACCATCGGCACGTTCGTCCCCGAGCCGGTGAACGGTCAGCCGGTCGACTGGCAGGCGCGCGCGCTGCAGCTCGCCATCTTCGACGTGAGTGATTTGGCCAACCCGCGCCAGACGTTCACGCAGCTGGTCGGCACCGCGTACGGCTGGTCGGAGGCCGCGCACGAGCACAAGGCGTTCAACTACTTCGCCGCGAAGAAGCTCCTCGCGATTCCGTTCGCCGATTGGTCGCGCAACACCACCAGCGATTACTGGAGCGGCTTCACGTCGGACCTGCGCGTCTACTCCGTCGACCCCGTGCTCGGCTTCACGTCGAGGGGCTCGGTCTCGATGAAGGACATGTACAGCATCTACCAGTACGGCTCGTGGACCTATTACTGGGAGCCGTACGTGCGCCGCAGCGTGATGGCCGATGACTTCGTGTACGCCATCAGCGACTCCGGCATTCGCGTCTCGCACATCAGCGATCTGAGCGCGCCGATCGCGTCGACCAACTTCGAGAAGTACGTCGAGCAGCCTTGAGCTGATTCACGTCGCCCAGCAGCCTTGAGCTGATTCATCCGGGAAGGTGAATCATCAGCGACGGCCCGCGGGAGAAATTCCGCGGGCCGTCGTGTTGGTGGGAATCAATTCCAGCCGCGGAGCTTCACCAGCGCGCCGAGGACGATCATCAACAGAAGCAGTCCGACGAAGCCGGCCGCGCGCCACTTCTGCTTCTTCTTGAAGGCATCGAAGCCGAGCGTCAGCAGCACGGTGCCGGCGATGACGGAGAGCACCCATTCCCACAGCGAGACGGCGACGCGGCGCGCGTACCAGGGGCCGTGGAGCACGTTGCCCTGCCCGAGCGCGTCTTGAATGCCGCCCTGGTTGAGCGCGACGAGGCGGCGGTATTGGCCGAAGACGATGACCGCGATGCCGACCGCGAGCGCGAGCGCGACGACCTTTCGCTGCGGAGAGAAGGAGCGCCACTTGTCGTAGCCGCTGAAGAGCGGAATCACGACGAGCAGCACCACGAGCACGACCTGCGCGAGGAGGAGGAGAACGTCCATCACTCGCCGCCGAAACGATTGATGAGGCGCAGCACGCTCCGAGCGGCGGAGCCGATGGTGCCGAGCACGACGAGCCCCAGACCGACGAAGCCGAGGAGCCGGCGCACGCTCTCATCGTCGGAGCGCGACATGGCGTAGAAGCACGCGCCGCCGAACAGAATCACGATGACGCTGCCGAAGAGCAGCACCGAGGACGCGCTGTCAGACGAGCGTGGATTTCGCGGCACGCCCCGAAGCTAGCGAAGAAGCCAGCGCGAGATCGCGACGATGCTCCGGCACGTCACGCTTCGGCGAACGCGTGAGCGCGAAGATCCCCTCTCCCGCCCCTGCGGGAGAGGGTCAGGGTGAGGGAGAGTCACTCCAGGACGAAGCCGCAGAGCTTCGCCTCTTCCTTCACCATCGCTTGATCGCGATCGCGGCTGATCGAGTCGAGCAAAGGTTTGGACAGCGGCTTGAAGTCGCGAAGTGCATCGAGCGCCGAACGATCAAACTTCTGGTCGAAGTGCTTGGGAGCGAACTTCGAAAAATCGGAGCGAAAACAAGCGAGCAACTCCTCCGACCCGTCACCGCGCTTGGCCATCTTCACCGGCCCGCACTTCCATCCATCACCGGTGTTCCACGTACAGAACGTCAGCTCCTCGAGCGCAAACGCCGGCTCCTTCTTCGCGTACGAGAGCGCAGCGGGAAGTCCCTTCGTCAGCCCCGGCCACTCGCGCGGAGGGTCATGCTGAAACGGAGACATCTTCGACTCGTGATCGAACCCGCGAATCACGGTGCCCTTCACAGAGAACCAGGCGAAGAAGAAATTCCCCGAGCCATCCTTGAACGCGCCCATCTGCTGGCGCTTGCCCCACCTGGGGTGCCACTCGAACGCGCGAAAATCAGGAGCGACGATGGCATCCAGCATCGTGAGTGAGCGCAGCGTGCGCTGCATGGACGCCGGATCGGGCAGGGAGCGGAGCAGTGCAGAAGAAGGCATCGCGCGACTCTCTTACACTTCGCGTTGCGTGGAACCGACACAAGTCCGACTGGGCTGCATGGACTCGCTCCGACCGGGGCTGGTGGTCACGCTGATGGCGCAACACTTCACGCTTCGTCAGCGACTGGGCCGAGCGCTCTGGCGTGGCTTCAGCGTGATGTTCATCGGGCTGCTCATCGCGAACTTCCTCCTTCTGCTCATCCCCACGCCCCATCTGCACGTGTGTTCGATTCCGATCTCGATCTTGCTTGGTCCGATCGTGGCGATCTTCGTCTTCCGTACGCGCGTGCAGCTCGCAGCAGCGGAGATTCCGTGTCCGAGATGCGCAGCGAAGGTGATGGTGCCCGACAAGCTCGGAGGCTGGCCGGCGCGATTCAACTGCCAGCACTGCGCGATCATGATCGAGCTGCAGGCCGCCCTGTGAGCCGACGACTGTCGGAATCGAAGCTTCGTGACCCGAAGAACCGGCTCGAAGCCGAGATGCACGCCCGCGAGCAGCACGGAACTCACGTCCCGCACCACTTCGACCCCAGGGCAGATCAGCTCAACTTCTCGAGCACCAACGGCCGCGTCGCCGCAGCCTGCGGTCCAATCGTGTACGCCGCCAGCACGCGCTCAGTGACCTCGTTCACGCGAGCGTCCTCATTCACGTGCATCTGCAGCAGTGGTTCGCCGACCTTCACTGCATCACCGACCTTGCGCTCGAGCACGAACCCGACCGCCGGATCGATCACATCACTCGCCTTCGCGCGTCCCGCTCCGAGCGCCATGGCCGCAAGCCCAAGCGCCTCGGAGTCGATCGCGGTGACCAACCCTTCGCGCATCGCCCGCACCGGAATCACCTTCTTCGCGCGAGGAAGCTTCGAGAGGTCGGTGATCGCCGACGGGTCTCCACCCTGCGCCGCGACGATCTCGCAGAACTTCTTCTCCGCCGCTCCAGAGTCCATCGACGCGATGAGCAGCTTCCGCGCTTCGGCCTCGTTCGCCGCCTTGCCACCGAGCACCAACATCTCGGCGGTCAGCGCGAGCGTGATCTCCGTGTAGTCATCGGGCGCCTTGCGCCGCAGCATCTCGACGGCCTCGATCACCTCGAGCGAATTCCCAATCGCGCGCCCGAGCGGCTGGTCCATGTCGGTCAGCAGCGCGACGACCTTCTTCCCCATCTCCTTGCCGATGCCGATCATCGTGGTGGCGAGCGTGCGCGCATCGGCCAGCGTCTTCATGAACGCGCCCGAGCCCACCTTCACGTCGAGCACCAGCGCATCGATGCCCTCGGCCATCTTCTTCGACATGATCGACGACGCGATGAGGGGGATGCAGTCGACCGTCGCCGTCACATCGCGCAGCGCGTAGAGCTTCTTGTCGGCCGGAGCCAACGTCGCGGTCTGCCCAATCAGACAACACCCGATGTCCTTCACCAGCCGCCGGTAATCCGCGACGGAGAGATCGACACGGAAGCCAGGAATGCTCTCCAGCTTGTCGAGCGTGCCGCCGGTGTGACCGAGCCCTCGCCCGGAAATCATCGGCACCGGCACACCACACGCCGCCGCCAACGGAGCGAGCGACAACGACACCTTGTCTCCCACGCCACCGGTGGAGTGCTTGTCGACCTTGATGCCCTTCGTCTCGGAGAGATCGAGCACCTCACCGCTCTCCAACATCGCGCGGGTCCACGCTCCGAGCTCGACGGCAGACAGGCCCTTGAAGAACACGGCCATGCACATCGCGCTCATCTGGTAGTCGGTGACGTCTCCGCGCGTGTACTGATCGATGAACGAGCGAATGTCGGCTGGGTCGAGCGCACGTCCATCGCGCTTCGCTTTGATCAACTCGTAGGCACGCATCGGTGGGTGAAAGTACGCGCGCTCGCTCGCCGCCGCAAAAACTGAGTCACTTCCGCCCCACTGACGCGCTGTGACCCCCCCTGGGCGAGCGAATCACGCGAATCAACGAGAGGTGGTGCTGATCCGACCCCGGCACACACCTCGCAGCAAATCGCGATGGCTCTTCATGTCCACCCACCCACTCCGCGCGGTCCTCGGGTTCCTCGAGGGGCTCGGTGCGCCCAGCGACGAAGACACCGCGGATCGCGTCAACCGCCAGCTCGTCGTGTTCGGCGGCGCGTTGATGAGCCTCGGCGGGCTGGTGTGGGGAACGCTCACGCTCAGCCAGGGTCTGCTCTTCGCGTGCTCGATTCCCTACGGCTACGCCGCGCTCACGGTGCTCAACTTCGCGTGGCTCGCCCGCGCGCGCCGTCTCGCCGGGCCGAAGGTCGTGCAGGTGCTGATGAGCCTGCTGCTGCCCTTCTTCTTCCAGTGGGCGCTCGGCGGCTTCGTGCACAGCGGCGGCGTGATGTTGTGGTCGATCATCGCGCTGGTTGGCTCGCTGACCTTCTCCACCGCCCGCCAGGCGTCGGTGTGGCTCGTGATGTACTGCGTCCTCACCATCGCCAGCGGGGTCATCGACGCGCGCCTCGAAGCGATGGCGCCCTTCACGCCCAGCCCGCAGCTGATTCGCGTCTTCTTCGTGCTCAACGTCACCGCCATCTCGAGCATCGTCTTCGCGCTCACGCTGACGCTGAGCGCACGCCAACGCAGCGCCATCGCCGCCGCCGACGCCGAACAACGGGTCAGCGGCCGTCTCGCCCAACAACTCCTGAGCGTGCTCGGCGAGCGTGAGCGCGACATCGAACATCTCCGCGCGGTCGAGGACCACCTGGCCCAGCGGGTCGATGAGCGCACCGCCGAGCTGCGCACCGCGCTCCAGCACGCCGAAGCCGCCGCGCGCGCGAAGAGCGAATTCCTCGCGACGATGAGCCACGAGATCCGCACGCCGCTCAACGGCATTCTCGGGACCGCCGACTTTCTGCAGACCACCAGCCTCGACCCCACGCAGGCCGAGTCGCTCCGCGTGGTGCGCCGCAGCGGAGAGCTGCTCCTCAACATCTTGAACGACGTCCTCGACTTTTCGCGCATCGAGGCCGGCAAGCTGAGCCTCGTCGCGCGCCAGTTCGATCCCCGCGCTGACGTGCTCGCGGTCGTCGGCTTGCACCGCGCCACCGCCGCGAAGAAGGGCGTGCAGCTCTTCGCGATGTTCAACGAGTCGGTGCCCGCGCGCGTCGAGGGCGATTCAGGGCGCCTGATGCAGGTGGTGGGCAACATCCTCGCCAACGCCGTGAAGTTCACCGAGCGCGGGAAGATCACCATCGTCGTTCGCGGCGAGACCTCGGGAGACGACGTGCGGCTGCGCTTCACCGTGACCGACACCGGCATCGGCATTCCCGCCGATCAGCTGCCGCGCCTGTTCACGCCCTTCACGCAGGTGGACTCGAGCAACACGCGCGCCTACGGCGGCTCCGGACTGGGGCTGTCGATCTGCGCGCGGCTGGTCGAGAAGTTCGGCGGTGCCATCACCGCGGAGAGCGTGGAAGGCAAAGGCACCACCATCTCGTTCGACGTCGCGCTCAAGCGTTCGACGCGCGTCGCCGCCGCCTCGGGTCAGCTGAGCGCGCTGCGTTCGCTGGCGGGACTGCAGGTGTTGGTGGTGGAAGACAACCGCGTGAACCAGGCGGTCGCCACGCGCCTCATCGAACGCCTCGGCGCGAAGGTGGTCGTCGCGTCAGACGGGCTCGAGGCGCTGGAGCGCGTGAAGACGGAGCGCTTCGACGTGTTGTTGATGGATCTGCAGATGCCACGCCTCGACGGCCTCGGAGCGACCCGAGCCATTCGCCAGCTCACCCTCGCCGCGCAGCCCCGCATCATCGCGGTCACCGCCAACGCGTACGAGTCTGACGTGGCGCAGTGCCTCGCGGCGGGCATGGACGACTTCTTGAGCAAGCCGCTGCGCCTCGAGTCGCTCCACCAGGCGCTCGCGCGCGACCTCAGCCGCGCGAGTTGATCACCCGCAGCTGTCGCGCGCCGTGCGATGTTCGGGCTCGTGGCGTTCACGCTCTGCAACGAATGCGGCTTCGGAGCCGACGCTCCCTCGGCGTGCCCCGTGTGCGGCACCAACCCGAGCGGTGGCCAGAAGCGAGCGCCCTCGAACGTGGGCTGGGTCGATGCGCCGCAGAAACCGCCGCCGCTCCCCGGCGTCGCGATGTTGCACGCGCCCGGCCGCATTCTCGCCAACCGCTACAAGGTGCTCGGCCACGTCGGGCGCGGCGGCATGGGCGTGGTGTTGCGTGCAGAAGACCTCACGGCGCGAAAAATCGTGGCGCTCAAGTTGCTCGCTCGCGCTGGAGAGCAAGATGGCGACCTCGTCGCGCGCTTCAAACGCGAAGTGCGCATCGCCGCCGAGCTGAAGCACCCCAACGCGCTCGAGGTCTACGACGCGGGCTTCATCGACGGCGTCGCCTTCTACGCGATGGAGTTCGCTGACGGCGGATCCATCGAGGCGTTGATCAAACCCAATGCGCCGCTTCCCTTCGAGCAGATCGAGACCATCGCGCATCAGCTCTGCTCGGTGCTCGCCGCCGCGCACGCGATGGGTGTGGTGCATCGCGACTTGAAGCCCTCGAACGTGCTGCTCACGCGCGGCGGCACTGTGAAGCTCGTCGACTTCGGCGTCGCCAAGCTGCTCAAGCAGGAAGACCTCACCGACCTCACCGGTACGGGAATGATGACCGGCACCGTGCAGTACATGGCGCCCGAGCAACTGCGCGACAGCAAACACGTCGACGCGCGCGCTGACGTGTATGCGATGGGCGTGGTGCTGTTCGAGCTCATCGCCGGTCAGCGGCCCTTCCGCGGAGAGACGAGCGTCGAGATCGCCATGAAGCACGTGAACGAGCCGGCGCCTCCGCTCTCGAAGCTGCGGCCAGGAGTGCCGTTGTCACTCGAGCGAATCGTCGCGCGGTGTCTCGAGAAAGACCCGGCCCGGCGCTTTCAATCGATTCGCGAGCTCGGCGACGCGCTCTTGACCGAAGACGAGTCGAACAAGCGCGAGCGCATGGCGAACGGAGACGTCGTGGTGACGCATCCTCCGAAGGCGCGCGTACCGCTCGAGATCTACGCGCGCGATGTCCGCGCTGACTGGATGCCGGGGATGCGGCTCGAGCTCGATGAGCGCTTCTATCGGCTCATCGATCGCGTCGAGGCGCGGCCTCCGTTCGAGGTGACGTTCCGCTTCGAGGCGCAGAACGACGCCGACGCCGTCGGTCGCCCGCTGCACTACCGCTCGTTCGCCGTCGCTCCGGACGAAGGCGGCTTGTTCGGAAAGTTCTTGAAGAAGCTCAAGGGCTGACGCGAACTTTGGCGCCATGAAACTTCACCTCGCGGTTGTCACGCTCGCGCTTCTGTCCTGCAACGCATGCAGCAAGAAGAGCGGCGCGGACGGCGGCTCCGGTGCGCGCACGCAAATCGTCGGGCTCGTCACCGACGTCGGCGGGCGCGGAGACCAGTCGTTCAACGACTCCGCGCTGCGTGGCCTCGAGCTGTGGGCCGCGGCGCAGAAATCGGTCGATGGGAAATACGTCGCGCTCTCGCCTGAGGAACGGAAGGCGTCGCTCCCCACCGAGCTCGAGTCGCGCGTGGTCTCGCTCGGCATCAAGCCGCTCGTGGTGCAGAGCAAGGCGCAGGAGGACTACCAGCCCAACCTCCAGCTCGTGGTGGACCAGGGCGCCGACCTCACCATCGGCACCGGCTTCATGTTGGAGAACGCCGTCGAAGCGGTGGCGAAGCAGAACTCCGGCTCGAAGTTCCTGCTCATCGACTCGCCGATTCTCGACGCGAAGGGCGCTCCGCAGGCGCTGCCCAACGTGCGCACCGTGGTGTTCAAGGAAGAAGAAGGCAGCTTCCTCGTCGGCGCGCTCGCGGGGCTCGTGGCGAAGGGCAAAGTTGGTTTCGTGGGTGGCATGGAGATTCCGCTCATCAAGAAGTTCGAGGCGGGCTTCCGCGCGGGCGTGAAGACGACGAATCCGAACGCGACGGTGCTCGTGCAGTACACCGGCTCGTTCGACAACGTCGCCGCGGGCAAGCAGGCCGCGCAAGATCTCGTGAGCAAGGGCTGTGAAGTGGTGTTCCACGCCGCAGGGAGCGACGGCAACGGCGTCATTCAAGCCATCAAGGAAGCGCGGGCCGCGGGGAAGAATGTGTATGTGATTGGAGTCGACTCCGACCAATCGCATCTCGCTCCCGACGCGGTGTTGACCTCGATGGTCAAGCGCGTGGACCTCGCGGTGTGGCAGGCGGCGAACGACTTGAAGGCCGGCACGTTCGGCCCCGGCGACTTCTCGATGGGCCTCAAGGAAGGCGGCGTGACGTACGCGCCGGTGCGGGTGGACTTTGCCGACAAGGCCGCGGCGCTCGCGAAGGTCGAGGAGCTGCGCGCGAAGATCGTCGGCGGCGAAATCAAGGTGCCGTCGAACACCACCGACCTCGAGAAGTTCGCGCCTCCGGCTCCGTAGCTGCGTCAGGTGTCCTGAGACGTCTTAGAAGTCGCTCCCGCACGCACACCCACATTCGCGGCCTTACAGCGCGGCACCCGGCCTGCACTCGGGGCCGGCATGACCAAAATCTCCGCCCGCGTCGTGCAGCTCGAGCAGCGCGCCAGGGCCGATGGACGCATCACCCAGGCCGAAGCAAACGCCGTCCTCAACGCCGCAAGCACGCCGGAAGAGAAGAAGGCCGCGCGCAAGTTGCTGGCTGATGACGGCTTCATCGCCGCTCCGAAAGACAAGCCGCCGGTCGCGCACGCGCACGAGCACCACGCGGACAAGGGCGTGAAGCAGGGCGTGGGGCAGAAGCCCGCGGCGAAGAAGCAGGAACCGCTCGGCTACGACCGCGCGACCTACGACGTGAAGCCCGCGGGTGAGTACGAGACGCGCGAAACGGTCGATTCCGATTTGCTCGGCTCGGCGAGTCAGGGCCACGTCATCAACGGCGCGAAGACCGACGAGGAATACATCGTCGCGGCGCACGCCATCGAGTCGGTCGCGCAGAACCCCGACGCGTGGAACAAGGAGACCGACTTGCTCGTGAAGATCGACGGCAAGCCGCGCCACGTCACCGTGCGTCTCAACGACGTGGGCAAGGTCGAAGCAGAGATCGCCCCCGACACCGGCAAGTGGATTCCCGCGAAGGACTTCAAGTCGCGCAACGAGGCCATCAAGGCGCTGGAGAAGGACTTCGGCGTCAAGGTGCCGAAGAAGGGCCTCAAGCTCGACGACAACTGGGACGGCCCGAGCAAGGACTTCACCACCGCTGAGCTGACGAAGCTCTACGACGGTCTCTCGCGTCTGACGCCCGCTGAACGCGAGGGCCTCAAGGGCGTGAAGCTGGTGCGCATCGACAGCTTCGCCGACGGCAGCGCCGGCATGTTCGAGTCGGGCACCACCACGAAGAAGGGGGTCACGACACGCGACGATCGCCTGGTGCTCGCGAACTCCGCCTTCGAGAACGACGGCAAGTCGGTGATTGGAGATCGCGTCAACGCCGCTCCGGCGAGCATCGAGACCATCACCCACGAGGCCGGTCACGCGGTCGAGACCATGGATCTGCGCAAGGCCGAGCTGACGGAAGCGAACATCCGCAACAAGACCAACGGCGCGGGCAAGAAGGCCAACGACGAGTTCAACAAGAACGTGAAGGCCGCGAAGGGTGACGACTTCAAGACCGCGGCGAAGGACGCGCGGACCGCGTTCGATGATCTGCGGCTCAACGATGACGCCTCGCAGGTGAAGCAGCTGCGCGACGCGGCGAACGAAGCGCTGCAGAAGGCGAAGGACGAGCTCGCCAACCTGCCTCCGAAGGATCAGCCGAAGGCGAAGAAGGCGCTCGAGTCGCTCGAGAAATTCGCGAAGGTCGCCAACACGCGCGCGGATGCGCTCGATGCGCTCGACGCCGCCGATGGGAAGGACGGCTCGCACAGCACGAAGCTCGAGGCGTTCGAGAAGCTGGTGACTGACAAGAACATCGCGCCGTTCACCAAGTACGCGAAGGACTCGGGAGAGATCGACGAGTTCTACGCAGAGGCGTTCGCGCTCTACAAATCCGACCCGAAGTTCCTCGAGAAGAACCACAAGGCGGTCTTCGACTTCTTCACCAATGGAGGTGGCAAGTGAGCGCTGCTGAGTTCGACGTGCCGTTTCTCGCCGACATGCCTCCCATCAGCCGCTCGAGCGGGCTGCCTGTCGAGCTGACCGAGGCGAAGAAGGCGTGGAAGCAGGCCATCAAGACGTCGCGCACCGATGCGTCGGCGGCCGCGCGTGCGTTCGTGCGCATCGCGGAATCGCTGCGGGCGGTGCCGTCGTTCGAGCTGACGTCGATGCGGCTGGTCGCGTTGGAGAACGCGCTCGAAGCGGCGGCGGCGGTTGGTGAGCGCGTGCAGATCACGGCGCTGCTGCGCGGTATGAGCCGCACCGAGCCCGAGCTGAGCCAGGGCGTCGAGAGATTGCTGCGCGGTGAGTCCGAAGCGTCGCCGGGTCCCGAGCTGCTGCGCGTCTGAGAAGTCAGCGTGCATGCGGTCGAGCGTGCGATCGCGATCAGCGCGTCGCGAGCAGGCGACCACGTCGAGCGTGCGATCGCGATCGGCGAGTCGCAACGACCACCGACGCGATGCTCGCGGTGCGGAACGTCAGAGCGTGCGATCGGTCACCGCGTCGCGACGACCGCCGGCGTGATGCTCGCGGTGCAGAACGTCAGAGCGTGCTTGGTCACCGCGTCGCGACGACCGCCGGCGTGATGCTCGCGGTGCAGAACGTCAGCGCATCGATGCCCTTCACGCGCGGGCCGGCGACACCATCGGGATGCAGCCAACGTCCCTGCTTGCCGCGGAACGTGCGCTCACCCGCCTGCACCGTGAACTCCACATCAGCCGGAAGCTGCGCCGCGAACCCGACCGCGTCCGTCGCCGTCTCATCGGCGATGGTCCACTCGACCATGCGCACCGTCTTGCCGCCGACCTCGACGTCGAGGGGCAGCTGACCCACCTGCGCCTTGCTGATGCGCGTGCACGCCGTCACGACCGGCGCGACCGTGGCCTCCAGGCGTGTGGCAGGTTGACGCGCACACCCAGTCACGACTCCGGCCAGCGCAACCATCGTCAGCAACCGAAGGGTGCTGGGAAACCTGATCAGTGAGCGACGCATGCTGCCTCCCGAAGTCTGAGAAAGCAGGCTTCGCGCCAGCGGCCCGTTTCAAGAGTCTTCATGGGTTGCGGGGCAAGATGTGCTGCACTGGTGCGGCCGTGCGCCAGCGCCAGGTGTGCACTGAAGTGAACAGGTTCCAAGGCCCCGTGATCCAACTGAAGAACATCAGCAAGCGCTTCGGTGGCGTGCCTGCGCTCGACGACGTGTCCCTCGACCTCAACGCGGGCGAACGCGTGGCGCTCATCGGAGAAAACGGCGCCGGCAAATCTTCGCTGATGAACGTGCTGTACGGCCTCTACCAACCCGACTCGGGCGAGGTGTGCTTCGACGGAAAACGCGTGGTGGTGAAGACGCCCGCTGAAGCGCTCGCGCGCGGAGTCGGCATGGTGCACCAGCACTTCACGCTCGTGCCGACGCTGACGGTCACCGAGAACGTGGTGCTCGGTCACGAGCCGACGCGCTTCGGACGATTGGATTTGGAACGCGCGCGCCGCGAAGTCGATGCGACCTGCGCGAAGTTCGGCTTTCAGCTCGACACCTCGGCAGTGGTGCGAACGCTCTCGGTGGGCAGTCAGCAGAAGGTGGAGATCGTCAAAGCGCTCCACCGCGGCGTGAAGACGCTGATTCTCGACGAGCCGACCGCGGTGCTGACGCCGCAGGAAGCGGACGAGCTCTTCGCAGTGACGCGCAAGCTGAGCGACGAAGGCCTCGCGGTGGTGCTGATCAGCCACAAGTTGAAAGAGGTCTTCGCGTTCTCGACGCGCATCGCGGTGATGCGACGCGGGAAGAAGGTCGCTGAAGTGAAGCCAGCCGAGACCACGCCCGATGCAGTCGCAGCGCTGATGATCGGCGAAGGAAGCGGAACCGTGACGCCTTCTCCGTCGGGGAGAGGGGTTGGGGTGAGGGAGCAAACCCTCTCTCTGACGAACGTGTCTGCGGAGGGGCTGAAGCCGCTGACGCTCGCCCTGCGCGGAGGAGAGATCCTCGGCATCGCCGGAGTCGACGGCAACGGTCAACGCGAGCTCGCAGAAGTGCTGACGGGTCTGCGCGAGTTCAAGGGAACGCTGACGTTCGAGACGAAACCCTTCACGTCGAAGGAATGGACTCCGCGCGTCGCGAGAGAATCAGGCGTGACGCACATCCCGGAAGATCGCCTGAAGCGGGCGATCATCTCGGACCTGAGCGTCGAAGAGAACGCGTCGCTTGGTCGTCACCGCAGCCCGCCGTTCGCGAAGGGAGCGCGCATCGACTTCGCCGCGCGACGCACGCACACCGCGAAGCTGCTCGAGACGCACGACGTGCGACCGCGCGAGCCTCAGCTGCGCGTCGGCGGACTGAGCGGAGGCAATCAGCAGAAGCTGGTCGTCGGTCGCGAGCTGGATTCGTCTCCGAAGGTGGTCGTGGTGGTGCAGCCGACGCGCGGGCTCGACATCGCGGCGGTGGCGGCGGTGCGTGAGCGTCTTCGTGAGCAGCGAGATCGCGGCTGCGCGGTGCTGCTCGTGTCTTTGGATCTCGACGAGGTGCTCGAGCTGAGCGATCGCGTGCTGGTGATGTACGGCGGCGCGCTGAACGGTGAATTCGCGCGAGAGAAATTCGACGAGCGCGCGCTCGGCCAACACATGCTCGGAGCGCGCGATGCGTAGGGCGCTGCCGAGCATCCTCTCGGTCATCACGGCCATCGTCCTCTGCTTCATCGCCGCGGTGCTGACGCGCGACCTCTCGACCGCGGCCGAAGCCTTCCTCTCGATGGTGTGGGGCGCGATCGGCGACTGGCCGCAATTCATCGAGACCGGCAGCGTCGCCTCGGTCCTCCGCCCGCTCGGAGAATCCGCCACCAAGGCCGCCATCCTCACCTTCACCGGACTGTCCGTCACCGTCGCCTTCCGCGTCGGGCTCTTCAACATCGGCGCGCAGGGCCAGCTCGTCGTCGGAGCGCTCACCGCCGCCGTCGTCGGCGCACAGGTCTCGCTCCCTGCTCCGCTGCACCTCACGCTGTGCCTGCTCTCCGCGGCGATCGCCGGCGCGCTGTACGCGCTGCTCCCCGCCATCCTCAAGCTGAAGCGCGGCGTGCACGAGGTGATCAGCACCATCATGCTCAACTGGGTCGCCATCAGCCTCGTCGACAACTGGCTGGTCGTCGGCCCGCTGCGCGCGACGGCGACGGGCGACAACTCCATCTCGGGCACTGATCAAATCCTCCCGACCGCCGAGCTGCCGCGGCTCCTCGGAGAAGGCGCGCGTCTCGACCTCGGCTTCGTCCTCGCCGTCGTCGCGGCGATCGGCACGTGGTGGTTCCTCACCCGCTTCACGCGCGGCTTCGAATGGAAGGCCATCGGTCTCTCGCAAGACGCGGCGCGCGCGAGCGGCATCGACGTCGAGCGCGGCTTCGTCGAAGCGATGTTGCTCGCCGGAGCGTTCGCCGGCATCGGCGGCGCGATCCTCGTGCTCGGCACCACCCTCAAATATCCCGCGACGCTCGGCGCGCCGTGGGGCTTCGACGGCATCGCGATGTCACTCATCGGCCAGGCGCACCCCATCGGAGGCTTCGTCACCGCGCTCTTCTTCGGCGGCCTGCGCGCCGGCGGAACACGGATGCAGTTGTTCGGACTCCACAAGAGCTTCCCGGAGCTCATGCAAGGCCTGGCGTTGCTCTTCGTGGCCGCCAAGCTGCTCTGGGAACGACTGCTGACGCGGAGGGCGAAGAAATGATCCTCGCGTTGATCAACTCCATCCTCGACGCCGCGCCGCCGCTCATCTTCGCCGCGCTCGGAGCGACGCTCTCGGAACGCGCGGGCGTGGTGAACGTGGGCATCGAAGGCATGATGCGCGCCGGAGCGTTCGCCGCCGCCGTCGCCGCCATCGCGATGCCGACGCCGCTGGGTGTGGTGGTCGGTATGGTCGCCGGAGCAGTCGTCGCGCTGCTGCACGGCTGGCTCACGATTCGCTGGCGCAGCGATCAAGTCGTCAGCGGCATGGCCATCAACCTGGTGATGCTCGCGCTCGGCACGTTCCTGCTCGAGGCGTTGTTCAACTCTCCGTCACAGACGCCGACCATCACGCAGCTGCCGCTGTGGTTCGGTCATTCTCCACTCACGTGGCTCGCGCTCGTCTTGCCGTTCGTCGTGCACTTCGCGGTGCAACACACGGCGTGGGGGCTTCGCGTTCGCGCGGCGGGTGAAAAGCCGCAGGCCGTCGCGGCGATGGGAGTGCGTGTCGCTCCGCTGCGCTACGGCGCGGTGGCGTTGTCGGGCGCGCTCGCGGGGCTCGGTGGAGCGGCGCTGAGCACCGCGACGCTCGATCGCTTCGAGCACCACATGCCCGCGGGCATGGGCTTCATGGCGGTGGCGGCGATGGTCTTCGGCCGGTGGACTCCACTCGGTGCTGCCGGCGCGGCGCTGTTCTTCGCGTTCGGTACGGCGCTGCGCATCGGGCTCGGCACGAGCGCGCCCGAGCTCGCGGCGGTGGTGCCGAAGGGCGTGTTGATGGCGCTGCCGTACGCGCTGACGTTGCTGGTGTTGTCGTTGCAGCGCGCGAAGAACGTGGCGCCGGCCGCGCTCGGCCAGCCGTACGATCCCGAGCTGCGATGAGCGAGCCCGACGACCTCGAAGCGAAGGTGAAATCGCTCGAGGCCGAACTCGATGTGGTCCGCGGCAAGCTGAACGCGCGCGACGCAGCGCAGGCTCGCGAGCTGGAGAAGCTCACGAACGAGGCGGCGTCGCTCGACGTGACGGTGCAGAAGCTCGAGAAAGAGCTCGAGTCTCTGAGCGCTGCGCATGCGACGGAGACAGAGCGCGCAAAGGAACTCGCCGACGAATCGCGTCGCGCACAGGCGCACGTGAAAGACCTCCGCGACAAGCTGAACGTGTCGAAGAAGCGCTGAGCACAATGCCTCCCTCCCTGCGTGCGTGACTTTGCGAAGGCAATGATCAACGGCCGTCGTCTCGATGCGCGATCGGAGAGCACGCGCGCTCAGCTCGCTGGGCCGCACGTCGCCGCCACGCGAACAACAGCAACAACAGCGAACCCGGCGCCGCGCTGCAGCCACCCATCGCGCCCACGAGAGGATCTCGTTGCGCACGGCACACGCCGGCCTGACACGTCGTGCCGTTGAAGCAGTCGGTATCCACCGAGCAGTTGCGCGTGCAGAACTTGAAGCCGCGCGGATCATCGGCGCACAACCCGCCCCAGCACTCGGGCGCGTCCATGCATACCTGGCCGTCATCGAGACAATCGGGATCCGAGATGCCGCAGCTCGCGTTGCACATCGAGTTCGCGCCGCAGTTCGAACAATCGGGGTCGACGGGCATGCACGACGCGTCGCACCGGCCATCGCTCCGGCAGCGGCAGTCGGGGTCACTCGCGCCGCACGTCATGTTGCACGTGTTGTTCGCGCCGCACGGGCAGTCGGGGTCGTTCGCGCCGTTCGCTCCGCACGTCATGTCGCACGTCGAGTCGGCGCGGCAGCGGCAGTCCACGTCGCTCATGCCGCACGCGGTGTCACACGTGCCGTCGGCGCCGCAGCAGTCGGGGTCGGTGGTGCCGCACGTCGCTCCGCACATGCCGTTCGCGATGCAGCGGCAGTCGGGGTCGCTCATGCCGCCCATGCCGCACGCCATGTCGCACGAGCCGTCGGCGCCGCAGCAGTCAGGGTCCATCGTTCCGCACATCGAGCCGCACGAACCGTTCGCTGCGCAGCGACAGTCGGGGTCGTTCATGCCGCCCGTTCCACACGCGGCCATGTTGCAGGTGCCGTCCACCGCGCACGGACAGTCGGGGTCAGGTGTCGCGCAGTTCATGCCGCAGCGGCCATCGGCGTTGCACGACGGGGGATCATTCGCGGCGATGAAGTTGTCGATGAACGTCTTGTACGCGTCCACGCGGATGTCGACGTCATCGGTGCCGCACGTGCTGTTGCCGCGTGAGTGCACCCCGACGACTTCGGCGCCGAGGAAAGCGGGGCCGCCGGAATCTCCGACGCAGGTGCCGGCGCTGCCGCTGCCGAAATGAAACGTCGCGCTCTGCACGCTGGTGACGGCCGACATCACGGAGCGTCGCGTGCCGCTCGTCATCGGGTCGGGGCTGGAACGGCCGTAGCCGACGAGCTTCACGGTCTGTCCACTCAACGCGACGGTCGATGCGGGCCGCGGTGCTGGGGTCACTCCCACTGGAGCCGTCGCCAACAGCAACAACGCGATGTCGAAGTCGCTGTTGGGGTTCGACGCGTTCCAGCTCGGATGCAGGAGGATGGTCGTGACGGGAATCATGTCCGACATCATCAGCATCGTGTCGTCGGGCTCGTTCGTCGCGCGAATCGTCATGCTGTTCGCGCCGCTCTCGAAGTCGGGATCGGCGCAGTGCGCAGCGGTCAGCAACACGCGCGGGCTGATCAGCGTCGCGCTGCAGATGCTCGCCACGTTGTTGTCGTAGCGGAGGTCGAGCAGGAAGACCTGACTCTCACCTGGAGCGGCGCTGCCTCCGAAGACGGGTGAGTGCTTGCTGCGCGTGCTGGATGCGCTGCCGGTCGGCGCGCAGCCATGCAAAGCCACGATGAACGCGAGTGCGCACAGAGCACGCGACATGCGGCGCATTGAAGCACACGCCCGGCAAACTGCCTTGTCCCCATGCTGTGATGTGCCCGTGAACACGACCTTGCTGCTGGTGTTGTTGGCTGCTGGACCGACTCCGGGCCGTTGGGAATGTCAGTCGATGGGCGCCGATACCGACGCGACCGTGAGCGTCCGCGGCGACGAGGTCGTCGTCTACCGCGCGATGTACCCGGAGTTCGAAGGCAAGTCGTACAAGCTCGAGCACCTCTTCAAGCTGAAGCTCGCGGGTACGAAGCTCAGCGGTCAGCTCTTCGTGCGCGACGATCCGAAGGACGGCTTCGCTCCGCTGCGCGCGATTGAAGGCGTGTTCGTCAGCGAGTCGGAGTTCTCGCTCGACGGCACTCCGTTCAAGCTCGCCGAGGCGAAGGACGTCAAAGATGCGGTGCCGGTCGCTTCAACTCCCGCGGCAGCGGCTCCTGCTCCTGCTGCGACGATTGGAGTCGGCTACTTCGCGCAGGTCGTCGGCTTCACGGCGAGCGTGAGTGACGTGTTCGCGTTGCGCGAGAGCATCACGGCGTCGAAGGAAGGCCAGACCGCGCTCGAAGCAGCGGAGGCGGCGTTCGCGAAGGGGCAGTTCGCTCCAGCGGCGGCCGCGTACCAGAAGGCGCTCGGCGCTGGCGTGCCCGTCTCGAGCTTCGCCGAGAACGCAGCTCGCACGTGGTTGGCGTTGAAAGACTGCGCGCACGCCGAGCCGATGGTCGCCAGCGCGCAACGCTTCGATCCCGAAGGTGCCGAAGTGCAGGCGCTCGTGGCCGACGCAGCGAAGGCGTGCCCCAGGGTGAAGTCGAAGGCGAAGCCCGCGAAGGTGACGAAGGTCACGCTCGAGCAACTCGACGCCGAGCTCGGAGGCGCGGGTGCACCCGTCATTTCCATCGCCGACGTCGAAGAGATTCTGCACGTCGACGAAGTCAATCGCTTCCCCGCGGCGGTGGCGTTCATCGCGACGCAGAAGGACGTGAAGGCGCGCGCGCTCCACGGACAGCTCGAGCTCGATTGGGCCGAAGGGCTCTCGCTGCTCGGGCAGATGAACGAGAACCTCGCGGCGCGGCTGCGCGAGCTGTCGGTGGCGAGTGAGAAGAAGGCGGCCGCCGATGGCTTGAGCCCCGACGAGTTCCGCGAGCTGGGTGAGTTGCGCGCGGCGATCCTCGAGTCGCAGCAGACCGCGAAGGTGCTCGAGGCGGCGGCGGCGGAACATCTGACCAGAGGGCTCGCCATCGCCAACGAGGTCATCAAGGCGAACCCGACGAACTACCTCGGCTATCGGCTCGCCGCTGATTCGTACCGGCTGCGCGGAGACTGGAAGGCGTTCGACGCGATGGTGAAGAAGGTCGAGAAGGCGAACCCCAACAGCAACGGGCTGCTCTTCCTGAAGGGAGTCGCCGCCGCGCAACGCGACAAAGACGGAACGGCCGCGAAGAAGTTCCTCTCAGCGGCGCTCGCGAAAGATCCGAAGTTCGCGCGCGCGCAGGCGCATCAGGTGCTCATCGCGTCGAGTCTGCAGTCGGCGCGCGAGGAGCTCGAGAAGTTGAAGGCCATCAGTCCGCGGCATCCATTCGTGGTGTGGACGGGTGCGACGCTCGAGAAGCTCGAAGAGCACTGACGCGCTCTCTTACGGACCCGGCGGAGGCATGAAGATCTCGTACCGGAGCGTTTCGACGCGCTTGAAGGCGCTGAGGAGCTCGTCACTCACGGGCTGCGGAGCGTCAACCAGCGCCCTCGCGCGACGGAGCGTCGGCCCCTCACCGGGTGGCAACAACGCACGCAGTGCTTCGATGCGCTGCTGCATTTCCCGAACGCGCGAGAGCGCTTCGTCGAACGTGAGTTCCTTCGCGGTGAGTCTGCGACCGAGCGCACACACGAAGCGATCGCACCCGCCCGGGCGCTGCTCGTAGATGCTGCACCGTTTCACCCCCAACGGCGTCGCCCCCGAGGGCTTTGCCACTTCGAGCTTTCCGCACGGCAGCCACATCACCTGGTGTTTGCGACGCTCTCCGACGCCGATGCCGAGCTGCACGAGCCGCTCACGCTCGGAATCCGAAATCTCGACGTGACGAAACAACGTTCCGTCGCAACACAGCCCGCACTGGAGACAGAGGTCCGAGAGCGTCAACGAGAGCAGCATGCCAACGGCCGCGTCACGTTGCACAAGTAGCTCGGCGGCATTCCCGGCCCACGCAGCACGGGTCCCGTGCGGTACGTCGCGCTGAGGCTCACGTCGATCGACGTCCACGCGAGGTTGGTGCCGTCGAAGCGGCACGCGTTGAACGAGCGGTAGCCGTTGGAATCGGTCTGCACGTCGATCCACGCTCCGCTCGCGGGCGGCTGCGCGCTGGTGTTCGACAAATCGAACTCCGGGCCCTGGCAGAAATGCGAACCGGGAAATTCCGCGGAGCACTTCTGGTTCGCGCCGACGTAGCCGCCGAGGTTGCCGTTGTAGGTCGCCACCGTGAAGCCGCGGAACCGCACCGGAGCGCGGCTGCGGCAGCACGCGAGCGGACGCACCACGTTGCACAAATAACTCGGAGGCGTTCCCGGACCACGCAGCACCGGGCCCGTGCGATACGTCGCGCTGAGGCTCACGTCGATCGACGTCCACGCGAGGTTGGTGCCATCGAAGCGGCATGCGTTGAACGAGCGGTAGCCGTTGGAATCGGTCTGTACGTCGATCCACGCGCCGAGGGCGGGCGGCTGCGCGCTGGTGTTCGAGAGATCGAACTCCGGGCCCTGGCAGAAGTGCGAACCCGGGAACTCCGCCTCGCACTTCTGATTCGCGCCGACGTAGCCGCCGAGGTTTCCGTTGTAGGTCGCGGCGGTGAAGCCGGCGAACTCGGGGCGGCCGTCGTCGAGCAACACCGCGCCTCCGTCCATGTAGAGCACTGCGCCGCTCGGACCCTGCGGGCCTTGTGGTCCCTGCGCGCCGGGAGCTCCTGCAGCTCCAGCGGGCCCGGCGGAACCAGTCGCACCCGTTGCTCCCGTCGGACCTTGCGGACCTTGCGGACCCTGCGGCCCCTGCACTCCCTGCGGACCTTGCGCTCCCGCGGCGCCGGTCGCGCCCGTCGGACCGACTGCTCCTTGCGGACCTGCGGGACCCGTTGCGCCTGCTGGCCCCGTCGCTCCCGCGGCGCCGTTTGCTCCGTTGCAGAGCACGACCGTTCCGCCGTCGGAGACTTGCGTGACGAGCACTCCGCCGTTCGTGCACTGACTTCCCGCATCAATCGCCGTCAACGTGACCGACGCACCCGCGGGGCCGACGAGCACTCCGCCATCGACGACGAGCACCATTCCTGGAGGACCCTGCATGCCGTCCATTCCATTCATTCCCGCCTCACCGCGCGGACCGATGGGACCTTGCGGACCCTGAGGACCTTGAGCACCCGTTTCACCCTGCGGACCCGGTTGTCCCGAGGGCGAAGGACACGCGAACAACGTCAGAGCGAGGACGGCAGTGAAGAGAGTACGCACGCCCGCTCGACACCTCGGCCCAACCGAACGTGCAGAGAATTCGACGCACTGCGTTCAGAAAGCACAACTCATGTGGGCGGTGAGGAGTCCACGCTTGAAAGGGCACGGGCCACGTGCTCCACACCTGCCATGGCTCTGAGCACCACCTTGACGAACAACAAGCACCTCCTCGCGTGGGTCGAGGAAATGGCGGCGATGTGCACTCCTGATCAAGTCGTCTTCTGCGACGGCTCCGTCGAGGAAACGAAGCGCCTCACCGACTACGCGGTCAGCAAGGGCATCTTGATGCCGCTGAACGCCGAGAAGCACCCGGGCTGCTACCTGCACCGCTCCAACAGCAACGACGTCGCGCGCGTCGAGCACCTCACGTTCATCTGCACGCCGACGAAGGAAGAGGCGGGCCCGACGAACAACTGGAAGGCGCCCGCTGAGGCGTACTCGATGCTCAAGGGGCTGTTCACCGGCTCGATGAAGGGCCGCACCATGTACGTGGTGCCGTACTGCATGGGCCCGCTCGGCTCCGAGCACTCGAAGATCGGCATCGAGCTGACCGACTCCGTCTACGTCGCGCTCAACATGGGAATCATGGCGCGCATGGGCAAGCCCGCGCTCGACATGCTCGGCGACAAGAACGACTTCAACCGCGGCCTGCACTGCACGGGCGATCTCAACCCCGACCGCCGCTTCATCTGTCACTTCCCGCAAGACAACGCGATCTGGTCGTTCGGCTCGGGCTACGGCGGCAACGCGCTGCTCGGGAAGAAGTGCCTCGCGCTCCGCATCGGCAGCTACCTCGGCAAGAACGAGGGCTGGCTCGCCGAACACATGCTGATTCTCGGAGTGGAAGACCCCGACGGAAACAAGACGTACGTCGCGGCCGCTTTCCCGAGCGCGTGCGGCAAGACGAACTTCGCGATGATGATTCCGCCCAAGCGCTTCGCCGGGTGGCGCGTGTACACGGTCGG
>JAEUJS010000297.1 GCA_016792935.1 Archangium sp.
CACCTTCCGCGAAGATCTCGTCGGCGTTGTCGCGGCGCTCTTCGGTGGAGATCAACGCGATGGCGGCCAGATCTTCCCCGGGGATCTGTGAGAACAGATCGATCGACTTGAGGAAGAGGACCTTCTCGACGGTGGAAAGCAAAGCGGCGCGCATCGTTCTTGGAAAGGCGCGCCCTGTCCACTGTCGTGAAGTGCTAACGCGCGCGCATGGATTGGAAGCTCATCGGCACCACCTTCGTCGCCGTCTTCATCGCCGAGCTGGGTGACAAGACGCAGCTGGCCACGCTCTCGTTCGCCACCTCGGGCTCGTCGCGCGTCGCGGTCTTTCTGGGAGCGGCCCTCGCCCTCGTCGCCTCGACCGCCATCGCGGTGATCTTCGGAGAAGCGCTCGCCCGCGCCATTCCCCCGCGCGTGCTGCAACGCATCGCAGGCGTGCTGTTCCTGCTGATCGGCGCGTGGGTGCTCTACTCGACGCGCGGCAGCTGAGAGGCCGACGCCCGCGAGCTCATCAACGCGGCCTGCCGGCGCACCAGCGGCGCTTCGTCCTTCAAGCGGCTGGCGACGAGCGCGGCGGCGATCTCTGGAGATTTGCGATCGAGCGACACCAGGGCGATCTCGCGGACCACGGGGTGCGCGTCGCCGACCGTGCGCGTCAGCACCTCGTTGCGCACCTCGACGCGCTCCGTCGATTCCGACACGCACCACGTCGCGCAGGCGCGAACCCACGCGGCCTCGTCGTGCGTCAGCGTCAACAGCGCCGTCTCGGCGTTCATGTTGGGAGGAGCGGGGTACTGCTCCACGACCTGCTTGAGCCGCTCGGCACGCGGGATCTCTTCGACCAACGGCAGGAAACGCGCCTTGAGATCGCGCTCCAACAGGTTGTCGAGGAGCTCGACGGCGTTGCCGCGGCGACGTGAGGCGTCGGCCGCGGTGGCGTCCTGAATGCCGGCGCTGATCTGTTCCATGTCGGCGTCGGGGTAGAGCACCGCGAGCAACAGGAAGACGCGCGTCTCGACCTGCTTCACCTTCTCCATCAGCGCCGAGGCGAGGAGGGCGCGGGCGGCGTTCGCTCCGTCGCGCGGCGTGTTGGGGCCGGGCACCGCGTCGAGGTGGAGCACCTCGAGCTGGTGCAACGCCCGCCACGCGCGCTCGAGCTCGCGGGTCAGCGCGCGCTTCACGGGGCTGACGTCTTTGAGCAAGAGCCGCTTGCCCTTCACCGCGCGAGCGAGCGAGCGGTACATCACGCCGCGCAGTTCCTCGTCGGCTTCGTCGAGGTGCATGGCGATGATCTCGACGGCTTCACTCGAGCCCAACTTGCCGAGCACGCGCGCGATGGCGCGGCGGATGTTCGGATCTTCGAGCTGGTTGCTGAGCACCTTCGCCAACGTGGCGAGAATCGACGCGCCGTACATCGTGAGCGACTGCGTGGCCTCGCGGAGCGTCTCGCGTGCCTGCGTTCGATAGATCAGCGGAATGACGAACTCGGGGCTCTTGAGCACACCCGCCGCGATCACCGCCTCGCGGCGCACGCGAAGATCGGCGTCGTTCATCAGGTGCAAGACGGGTTGGTAGAAATTGCGCACGCCGATCGCTCCGAGCACGCGCGCAGCGTGTTGGCGCATCACGGGATCGGGGTTGTCGATCAACGCCTTCAGCGCCTCGGCGGCGACGAGCACGCCGTCGAGCCCACCGAAGCGGATCATGCCGGTGACGGCCGCGCTGCGGATTCGAGGGTCGGCGTCAGCGAGGAACGGCCGCACCGATCGAACGGCCTTGTCGCGGCCCATGGCGCAGAACGCATCGATGGCGGCAGCGCGCACGGCAGGTTCCGGATCTTCGAAGCGGCGGAACACCGAGTTGGCGAAGCGCATCGTCTGACGGTGTGCGTAGTACTCGAGGGCCTTGACGCGCACGCCGGGCGACTTGTGATCGAGCAGGGTCTCGACGCGCTGATCGAGCTCGAGCTTTTCGAGGTGCGGCAACAGCGCGAGCGCGTTGAGCACTTCCTGCTCGTCGTCGCTGGCGAGGGCAGCCTCGAGCACGCGGTTGGTGTTGCCGTCGACGACCTGGTGTCGCGCTGACTCGAGATCGAGCCGCCGCTGCTTCAAGTTGTCCTGCAGCGACTTGATGTACTTGCTGCGCATCGACAACACGACCGCGATCCACGTCAGCGCGAGGATCAGCGAGAACCAGGCGAGACGGTACGGGTCGCCCTTCATCCACAGGCGGTAGCCGGCGAGCGAGAGACCGGCCAGACCGATCGCCACCGGCTTCACGACGCCGTCAATGAACGCCTTGGCGGACACGCGCACCTGCGCTGGCACGGGCAGGTAGAGGATCTGCGTGGTGGCGTCGTTCACCGAGTAGCGGAAGAGCGTGTCGGAGCCCTTCGCCATCGAGGCGGCCCACAACGTCGGGAAGATGAGGAGCGCGGCGTCTCCGAGCGCGAGCGAAACGGGCAACACCGCCAGCGAGCCGATCACCCCCGCGCGGTTGAGCAGCCGGCTGGTGCCGAAGAGCTGCAACACCAGCGCGAGGCCACCGACGACCGCGCTGAAGTAGCCGAAGTACGCGGCGAGCTCGTCGCCCTTCATCTTGTCGGCCGCCACCACCTTGAATTGGAAGTCGATGAGCGTGGTGGTGAAGAACGTGACGGCGGACAGGATGGCGACGGTGCGCAGGTGCGAGTCGCCGATCACGCGGCTCGCGCCACCACTTCGCTTCGCCACGCTCGGCTTTCCAGAGGCCGCGCGCGCGAACATGCGCTGCCGGCCGAGGCGGCCACCGGCGAAGCTCGCGCCACCGGTGATGATCAGCAGCCCACCGCACATCAACAGCAGCGCCTGCGTGCCGAAGTTCTTGGCGACCCACGCGCCGACGAGACCGATGAGGATGTTGGCGAACGTGCCGCCGGCGCCGATGAAGCCGTAGAGGCGCTTGGCTTCGCGCGCGTTGAAGAGCTCGTTCGCCAGCGTCCAGAACTGAACGAGGATCAGCGCGCCCATCACTTCGACGTAGACGTAGATGACGCTGTAGATGCCTGGCGGCTTGAACTTCTCGGCGACCCACAGCGCGATGAAGAGAACGCCGAAGAGGCTCGCCGAGAACAGCGCCATCAGGTCGCGGCGAATGCGGTTGGCGAAGCGCGCGTAGAGCAGGCCGCTCGCCGTCACGAAGATCGCCGAGAGCACGTACATCCACGCGAGCTGCGAGCGGTCGCCGTTCGCGAGGAACAGGGCGTCGCGCACCGTGCGGCCCGTGAGGAACGCTCCGACCGCGAACAGGCTGTGGAGGAAGAGGGTGAAGGTCAGCTGGCGCTCACCACGACGCACCGGCAGGACCATCTCGAGAATCCGCAGCAGCACGGCGGGGAGGATAGCTGGCCCGACCTCGCTTGCGAGCGCGAAGATCCCGCCCGTGAGATGAGCGCGACGATCCCCGCTCCCGCCCCTGCGGGAGAGGGTCAGGGTGAGGGGAAGTGCGCTGTGTCGAAGCGCGAGCGGGCATGACTGCCGACCGTCACTGCGCTGGCGGAGGCGGCGTCACGGCGTCGAGCAGCTTCCGAGACTCAGCTCCACTCAGCGGTCGATTCCCGAAACGAGCTTCGAGATAGCGACGTGACGCGCGAAGGACTGGCTCAGCGAGCCGGTGCCGTTCCTTTGCGAGCCGCGCCGGGAGTCGCTCGATGTCTTCGTCGAGGCGATAGGGCAGATGCGCGGCGATCAGCTTCTTCTCGAGCGCGGTGAGGAAGTCCGCCGCGGGATGCACCTTCTTCCGCGCGCGCGTCAGCCGCGACCAGAGGATCCACACCAGGAGTCCCGCGATGCCGGCATACACGAAGGCTTGCGTGGGCGTTTTGGTGAGCGGCAGCGCGTCGGGGTCGTCATCGCCCTTCGATCCAGCGCTGCGCGCGTTCGCCGGCGGCTTCACCAGCTCGCGCACGAAGTTCCACTGGTCGATGATCGAGTACTCGACGACGCGCGCGCGCCAGAACTCCTGCAGCCGCTCGTAGACGTCGACCAGCCTCGCCATCATCGCGGGCGGCTGGCTCCCGCGGCCATCATCGGGCGTGGCGTCGAACGTCATCCACCCTCGAATCGGCGAATACGCCTCGACCCAGGCGTGCGCATCTCCGGCACGAACCACGTAACGCTCGCCGATCTTCTCGCCTCCGAAGAAGCCGCCGACGACGCGCGCCGGCACACCTCGCGTGCGCAACATCACCGCGAGCGCGGTCGCGAAGTGCTCGCAGTGGCCGCTCTTGCGGTTGAACAAGAAGTCCGAGAGCGGATCATCGACCTCGCCCGGCAGCTCGAGCGTGTAGCTCAAGTTCGAACGCAGCCAGGTCTCGAGCTTGTTGGCGATGTCCTCGGGCTCCGTTTCGTTTCCGGCAATGCGCTGAGCGAGCTGCGCCACCCGCGGGTCGATCGAAGGTGGCAACACCGTCAACGCCGCGAGCTTGACCGCGTCTTCTTCGAGCAGCGGGTAGTCGTCGCGGCTGTGAACCACGTAGGTGTAGGCGTTCGCGTCCTCGACGATGCGAACCTCTTCGTCGCCGACCTGCTCGAGCTGCGCCGCCGTGGAGCCGCCGTTGTTCAACGCGTTGGCAGGCCCGAAGTAGACGGGCTGCGCGAGGCCGACGAGCGTACGGCTCTCATACGCGGGGAGGAGCTCGATGCGCTGCAGCGTCGCTCCGCGCGTCTCGCCGATCAGCACGCGTGGGCGGGGCGGTCGAGGCTGCCCGGTGCCGCGCCACTCGCGTCCGTCGAAGCTGTCGAAGCGGCGACCGACCCAATAGCGCTCGAGGCGATCGTTTCGAGGTGGGGGTTCGATCGCGACGCGGAGCACGACGCGGGCGCTGGTCTTGATGTCCCCACCACCGCCGAGGCGAACGCGATCGGTCATGCCGGTCGTGCCACCGAGCAGACTGGGACCTGCCCGACGCGAGGCCACGTTCCACGAGAGGCGCGGGAACAAGATGAAGAACGCGATCCCGCCCGCCAATGCGATGGCGACGCCGAGGCTGACCTGCCGAAGCACGGGGGAGACCGGGAGCTCTTCGTCGCGCTCGATCGGACCTTCGACGACGGCGAGACCGAGCGAGAGGCAGGCGAAGACGCCGAAGCTCAAGAGACACAGCGCGTACCAGATGTCTGCCGAGAGGGCCGCGGCGCCGGCCATCAAAAGGAGCGCGGCGAGCAGCACCTGCTGATCGGTCGCGGGTGACGGCTCGGACAACATGCGTTGGCCGGTGACGAGCGCGGCGAACGAGACGGCGGCGATGACGAGGTCGAGCTGGCCGCGCAGCGCGAGCCCGAAGAGTGCGACCGCCATGATCAGCAGCGCGACGACCGAGAGCACCGGTTGTTTCGCGAAGGGCCGGAAGCCGAGGAGGCTGGCGATGAACGCGAGCGCGAAGATCGCGGGCACTGCGATCGGTAACGCTCCGGAGAGCGCGACGGCTGCGAACGCCGACATCGCGGCGAAGTCGCGCATGCGCACGCGAAGCGATCGTCGCGCGTCGAGCCTCATCGGATCGCCTCGTGTTGCGAGTGTCCCTCACTCCGACCCTCTCCCGCAGGGGCGGGAGAGGGAGACATCGCGCGAGATCGAGCGAGGACGGATGAGGGCGCTCGTGGGCCGAGCGACAGGCCCTCACCCCGACGCGTCGGGGCGGGAGAGGGAGACTTCGCGCGAGTTTCTCCCTCTCCCTCGGGGAGAGGGGTTGGGGCGAGCGAGCGCATCTTCCACGAGCGCCTCACTCCTTCTTCTCCCCGTACCCGAGCATCGCGAGCGCGCTCAAGATCCGCTTCTCGTGGCCGGGCCCAGCGCCCGGTCTGATCTTCCGACCATCAGCCTCGAGCCCGACATCGTTCCCGTCGGCGAGCAACCGATGCGTGATCGCCGCCGTCTCTTCACATTCGAGATCGAGCGCATCACCCGGCTCGCGCGTCTTCACCTTCAGCGTGAACTGGCGGCGATCCTCCCGCTCGCGCTCGACCTTGAGCAGCTTGCCCGCCGTCGCGCTCTTCACCCAGTGCACACGGCGCGCGTCTTCGAGATCCGCGAGCTCGCGCAGGCCCTGCACGTCGCCCGAGCCATCGCGGTGCCGTTGATTGCCGTGATCACCGGTGTGCTGACCGTGATCGGCATCGGGCGGCTCGCACGAGAAGCCTCGCCTGGGCCACACGACCATGCGGTCTTCGAGCTCGAACGACCGCGTCTTCTCGAACAGCCCGAACGGGAAGAACGTCGAGACCTGCACCTCGGTGAGCTTGAGCGGCCCCCGGCGCGGAGCGACGACGTCAGCGCGCGCGACGACGGGCTCTCCGGCAGCGATGGTCGGAATCCACGCCCAGCCATCGAGCACGCCGCCGCCCTCGTTGATGCGCACCGCGAACGCGCGGCCTTCCTTGCGCGTGACCTCGTAGCGCAAGGCGAACGGCTCCCGAGCGAACGCTCCATCGGGAAGAATCCGGCGCACGCGCAGATCGCGGATCACGCGCTCCGACAACACGCCCGAGAGCACGATGATCGACAGCAAGAAGCCGAGCACCAGATACAGCAGGTTGTTGCCGGTGTTCAGCGCGGCGAGGCCGACGCCGATCGTCACCACCAGATACGTGCGCCCGATGCGCGTGGTCTTCAGCGTGCGCGGTGGCCGGAACCACCGACGCAACCGCTCGCGCCAGGTCGGCTGGCCGTCTCGATGACGACCGCTCACGCACTCACCTGGGGGCCGGCACCTTTCGCAACAGCTCGGTGATCAAGTGCGCGGCCTCATCGCGCGCATAGCTCCCGGTGGTCGAGCTCTTGAGCAACAACCGATGTGACAACGCCGCGCTGGCGATCTGCTTCACGTCACCGGGCGTCACGAAGTCGCGGCCATCCCACAACGCGAGCGCACGTGCGGTCGACATCAACGAGAGCACCGCGCGCGTGCTGATGCCGCGCTCGATCTCCGCGTGTTCGCGCGTCGCTCCTGCGAGCCGCACTGCGTAGTCAGCGACATCAGTGGACACCTTCACCGCATCAGCCGCCTGCTGGAGCGCCACCAACTCCGCCGCGTCGGCGATCGGCTTGAACGAGGTGAGCGGATCCGCGCGGCGGGTCGCCACCAGCTGCGCCTCGACCTCGGGGCTCAAGTGCCCGAGCGACAACCGCAACAGGAAGCGGTCCAACTGCGAGTCGGGCAGGGGATACGTGCCGGACAGATCGAGCGGGTTCTGCGTCGCGATTACAGCGAAGGGCTGCGGCAGCGCGTGCGTCACGCCATCGAGCGACACCTGCCCCTGCGCCATCGCCTCGAGCAGCGCCGACTGCGTGCGCGGCGGAGCTCGATTGAGCTCATCGGCCAACACCACCTGGTGAAACACCGGCCCCTTGCGGAACTCGAACTGGCCCTTGGCCTGCAGAAACACCTGCGCGCCGAGGATGTCGGACGGCAAGAGATCGGCGGTGAACTGCACGCGCGAGAAGCTCATCGAGAAACAACGCGCCAGGCCTTCGGCGAGCGTGGTCTTCCCGACTCCGGGCACGTCTTCGAGCAGCAAATGCCCGCGCGCGACGAGACAGGTGAGCGCCAGTTTGACCTGCTCCGGCTTCCCGAGGACGAGCTGCCCGAGGTGCGTTTGGAGCTTTTGAAGAAGTTCAGGAGGTGAGTGGGGCATCGCTTCGAGGTTGGAGTGTAACCACTCGGGCTGCGATAACCCCTGAAAGAAAATGGGCCGTGTTCGCCGCCTCAGCGATGACCTGATCAACCAGATCGCGGCCGGCGAGGTCGTCGAGCGTCCCGCAAGCGTCGTCAAAGAGCTCGCCGAGAACTCGGTCGACGCGGGTGCCACACAGGTGAAGGTGCTCTTGAGCGAAGGTGGGCTCTCTGCCATCGCGGTGATCGACGACGGCCACGGCATGTCGAAGGAAGACGCGGTCGCGAGCCTCGAGCGCCACGCCACCAGCAAGCTGCGCGACTCCGACGGGCTGTTTCAGATCCGCACCAAGGGTTTCCGCGGAGAGGCCATTCCCTCGATCGCCGCCGTCTCGCGCTTCACGATGGTGACCAGCGAGCCCGAGTCGGAGAGCGCGACGCGCATCGTGATCGAGGGTGGTGGAGCGCCGCTCATCGAAGAAGCGCCCGCTCCGGGTGGCACGCGCATCGACGTGATCGATCTGTTCTTCAACGTCCCCGCGCGCCGCAAGTTCCTGAAGCGCGAGTCCACCGAGCTGACGCACTGTGAAGAAGCGATCACGCGGCTCGCCCTGGCGCACCCCGAGGTCGGGTTCTCGCTCGAGCACGGAGGCAAGCTGCTCATCTCGGCGCCGGCCGCTCCGGATCGCCCGAAAGAGCGCATCGCGTCGCTGCTGGGATCGGAAGTCGAGCCGCACCTCCTCGCGATCGACGAGAAGCGGCTCGGTGTTCACATCTCGGGCTTCGTGGCGTCGCCGGAATTCACGCTCCCCACGGCGCGTGCGCTCTACACGTTCGTGAATCGCCGCTACATCCGCGATCGCGGCGTCAACGCGGCGGTGCAGCGCGCGTTTCAAGACTCGTTGCCACCCGGACGTCAGCCGGTGTGCACGCTGTTCATCGATCTCGATCCCGAAGCGGTGGACGTCAACGTGCACCCGCAGAAGCTCGAGGTGCGGTTCTCGGATCAGCGCGGCGTGATCGATGCCATCACCGCGGCGATCTCGCGGGCGTTGAAGGCCGCGCCGTGGCGCAGCTCGCAGGGGCCGGTTGGCGACGAAGTGAACGCGCACTACGCGCAGGCGGTCGATCGGTTCCTCGCGCGCGCAGCGGAGACTCCGGGATTTGCCCTGCAGCCTGACGCGATGCCGCAGCCACAGGCCAACGACCTTCCGGGTGGGGCAGGGTTCGGTACCGCGCGGCCCGGCATCAATGAGGCGCCGCCCCCGGGGTACTTCGAGAGCCTTCGTTTCCTTGGGGAATTGAGTCGCCGTTTCTGGGTCTGTGAGGCCACTGGTGGCTCGCTGGTGGTGATCGACCCGCGCGCGGTACGGGAACGCGTGGTGCTCGACTCGCTGCGTGCACGCTTCGAGCAGGGCGCGCTCAAGACCTCTGCGCCGACGTTGTTCTCGACGACGGTGAATGCTCCCGACGCGAAGCAGATCCTCGCCGCGCGCGAGCTGCTGCTCTCGGTCGGAGTGGAGATCGAAGACTTCGGCAAGGACACGCTGGCCATCAAGCGCGTGCCTGCTGAGCTCGAGGGGAGCGACGTCGCGAGCTGGTTGCCGCTCGTCGCGGGGTCTTCGGATCCGTTCGTCGCGTTGTCGGTGCTCGCGTACGCGGCTGCTTCGATGCAGCAGCAGCGCGCGGTGTCTTTTGACGAGGCGCACGGCCTTCTCAAGGAACTCGAAGGCGTCGACTTTGACGTGCCTGCTCGCCGGTCGACGATTGTGGTGACTGAGATCCCTCTGCTGGATCTTGAAGCGCGATCGACCGAGTGAGCTGAACTGGCGGTCGAAAACTTGCGGGGTCTCACCTCACCGCTACGGTTCGCTGCACACCTGTAGCGGTCCGAAAGAGGTGAAACATGGACGGTGTCATCCGCGGTCGAGACGTCCTCGCCAATGCGCCTCTCATCGTTCGCGAATTCGGAGTCGGGTGCCTCTTCCGCTGCCTCCGCGCCTGCGTCTTCGGCCCGCGCACCACGTTCCTCGACTGCGTCTGGAAGAAATCATGATCAACGAACTGACCGGTTCCCTCCCCAACGGCGTCGCCCCAGGGGGCTTTGCCCAAGCCGCTTCTCAACTCGTCCCCGCCGCGTTCGCCGAGAAGGCCATGGCGTCGGTGATGCAACTCCACGCGGAGCTGATGGATGAGAAGGAACGCCGCGTCGATCTCTTCCGCAAGCTGATGGACCGCGAGCAGGCCCTCGCCGAGCTGAAGATGTACGTGAGGGTGCTCGAGGAAAAACTCGCCCCGCCGCCTCCGCCCGTTGCGGTCGCGCCTCCGATCGTCGTGCCGCAGCCGCAGCCGATCCACGTGCGCCCGCCGCCGCCTCCGAAGCAGACGCCGCCCGTACCGCCGCCGATGCCGCCGCGCGTGACGACCACCGCGCGCCTCGACGGTTGGAAGACCTGGTGAAGCAGTGAAGAAGTTCGTTTTGGCGGTCGCAGTGCTCGCGTGCACCTCAGCGCGCGCAGACGGCATTGACGGCATGGGCCACGTCTCGATCGGCGGCGGCTTTCGCTGGTTGCCCAACTGGTGGTTCAAGGACAAGGCGGCCGCTGCCGGCACTCCGATGAATCCCGGCGTCGACGGAGGCCCGCAGGCGATCGCGAGCTTCGGCCTCGGCGTCACCTCGGTCCTCGCGATCAGCGTGAACCTGATCTTCGGCTACCACGGCTTTTCGCTCGCGCGTCCCGATGGCCTGAACGACGAGTATTCGTCGGTGACGGCGGGCGCGTTGATCGGCGGGCGGCTCCAGACCACCGACGTGTTGTTCAAGGGCTTCATGCCCTACCTCGAACTGCAGGCAGGCCCGGTGCTCTCGGTGCTGGGCGGGCCGCGCGAGATGATCCCGGAGAAGGCGATCCTCGGGCTCTCGGCGGCGGGCGGCGCGACGTACCGCTTTCATCGCAGCTACGGCCTCACGCTCGAGGTGCGGTACCTGCAGGCGCGCAACGCCGTGCCGGAGATCTCGGGAATCAACGTCGGCGGCGTGTGGTTCTCCGCGATGTTCACGATCTTCTTTCCGCCCGCGCCGAAGAGCGACCTCGCCGTTCCCAGTTTTTGATACAGGCGAGGCAACATGGCCGAACAAGCCGAAGGAAAGATGTTCGAGGAGCTGCGCCGCGAGGTCGTCGAAGCACGCAACATGACGATCAAGACGGACAACGCGCTCAAGTCGCTCCACGCCGAGCTGAAGGTCGTGTCTTCGCAGCAGGACGCGTTTCAGAAGCGCACCTGGTTCAGCACCGCCGCGGTCTACGTGCTCTTCGTCGGCCTGTGCGTCGGCGGCGTGGTGGTGATCAGCAACGCGCGGGCGTCGTCGGCCAACGCCGAGCGCGAGCGCCTCGAGAAGCAGGTCGGTGATCTCAACGCCACGATCGAGAAGTTGAAGGGTGAGGCGTCGGGTCAGCTCGCCGCGGAACAGACCGCGCTGCAGATCTACCGGCAGATGACGACGCTGCCGGGCGAAGAGCGCCTCAAGGGGATCGACGCGCTCAGCAAGCTCGACCAGAGCAAGCTCTCGCCGTTCGCCAAGCTCGTGTTGCAAGACCGGGCGCTGCTCCTGCGCAAAGAGGTCGGCGGCGCGGTGCTCGAGAAGGGCAAGAACGCCTTCCGCCGCCAGGACTGGCCGGAGGCGATCACCCAGCTCTCCCGCTTCCTCACGATGGATCCCGTGCCCGAAGACGCGCTCGAGGCGTCGTTCTACCTGGGCAACTCGCTCTTCCAGTCGCGCAAGTTCGAGGACTCGATCAAGCCGCTCCAGCGCTTCATCGACGGAGACAAGAAGGCCAAGCTCCGTGACTTCGCGATGGTGCTCTTGATGCAGAGCTACGACATGACCGGCAAGAAGGACGAAGCGGTCGCCGTCGCGAAAGAGGCCTGGCAGACCTACCCGGTGAGCGACTTCCGCGCGCAGTTCGTCTCGCGGCTGCAGAAGACCGTGCCGGCGGCTCCGGGACCTGCGCCGGCTCCCGCTCCGGGCCCTGCGCCAGCACCTGCCCCGGCTCCTGCACCGACGCGATGAGCGAGACGCCCAAAGCCGACGCGGCGCCCGATGCCGCGGAGTTGAAGCGGCTGCGGCCCTTTCGTGGCTTCGCGTGGGCGCTGTACCTGACGTTCGCGGTGAGCTTCAGCTCGCTCATCATCTTCAGCGTCTTCAAGTCGGTGCTGGCGATGACTCCGGAAGCCCCCCAGCTGGCCGGCTCTGCGATGTCCGAAGAGGAATGCTTCACGCAGGCGCGCGGGCTGTTCATCGAGCTCGAGGGCCGCCGCAAGAGCCTGGGAGAGGCCAAAGAGATCGCCCACGCCGACCAGGACTTCCTCGGGTTCCGTGTCGACTGGCTGACGCGCAAGCGCGCGCTCGAAGTGCGGTGCGAGCTCGGCGCACGGCCGGCGCTCTCGACCGCGATGGACAAGCTCGATCGCGTGATGGACCTCTACACGACCGCCTCGGTGCAGTTCAGCGGCGGAGTGGGGCCCGCGGCCGACGAGGCGCGCACGCTGCTCGGCATCAAGTAGAGCCGTCAGGGCGTCGCGGGCAGGCCGCCCGAGTTCGACATCTTCATCACCGTCGGCAACACCACCGTGTAGCGGCCGCTCTCGTCACAGATCGACTCACCGAGCAGCACGCTGACTCGCTTGCCGCCGATAGGGGTCACGCGGAAGAAGCGCAGCTTCGCGAAGCTCAAGCCCGCCTCGAGCTGGTTTCCCTTGAGCCCGGTCACCGTGCCGTTGACGGTGCGACCATTGGACAGCGGCACGGGTGACAACGTCACGTCGTCGATCTCGTTGCCCATGGTGTCGCGTAGCTGGGAGATCTTCACGAGACGCGTGATGAGCGGCACCTGACCTCCGGCGCGGTACTCGAAGCGCCACATTCCGGGGTCGAGCCGCATCGTGAAGTCACCGTTGGCGTCGCTGAGCGCCTCCGCGGGGTCGACGGGGAGCGAGCGCACTTCACCAGTCGCACCACCTTCGTCGCCCTGGAAGGTGGCGGTCACTCCGACGTTGGGTACGCCGGCATCGGGGTCGGAGGCGCTCACCACGCGCCCGGTCGCGACGAGGCGATCGGCGAGCACGATGGCGGCGGGCTTCATGTTCGCCACCCACTTCTGCTGATTGGCGTCGAAGCTCACCGTCACCGAGATGTTCTTGCGCAAGTACGCCGCAGGGCTCGTCTCCGGAGGCGCCACGGTGATCTGGAACGCGCCGTCGCTCTTCGAGCCCAGCACCCGCAGGTGGAACTCGCCCTCAGCGTCGGTCTTGACGATCTTCGAGCGGAACACGCCATCACCGACCACCGCGCCCTCGATCACCACGTGGGCGTCGACCACCGGAATGCTGCGCTCATCGACGACACGGCCGACGAGGTCGCCCGCTTCGCCGTAGTCGCCGTACTCGAGCGCGATCGCTTCCGGGAGCGGGGTTTCCAGCACGAAACGTTTGGTGGGCACGGCGACGCCTGGCTCGCGGGGGCTGGCGACGAAGGCGAGCTTCGACTTCATACGCGCCTCCGGGCTCACGGGAATGGTGAAGCCACCCTCGGTAGCGCCGACGGGGAAACGCTGCGAGAGCGGCTGGTCGGTCGCGGGGTCGAAGAGCTGCACGTCGACGTCAGGCGGCAGCCCTCCATCGAGCCCCGACGAGATCAGAATGGGTTCGAGCTGGGTGAGCTTCTTCACCAGCTGACCGGTGAGTGCCTGCGTGTCGACGGCCGGAAACGCGAAGCTCACCGACGGCGCGATCGAGCTGGAGCCGACCGTCGCTGAGCTGATCGCCGGGGGCACCTGCGGGTTGGCCGGAGTCGCCGTCACCTTGAACGTGCCCGCGCCGAGGCTCATCTCGTAGAAGCCGAACTCCGGCTTGTCGAAGGTGGTCTCGAACGAACGCGTGACTCCCGGGAGCAGGCTGCTCGTGCCGACCGCGCGCACCACCACCGTCTCGGTGTACGAGGTGCGATCGGCCGGGTTGCCGGCGGACAGCTCACGTTGCAGCTGCCCGGAGATCACCAGCGGCGCGCCGAGCGCGAAGTTCTGCGTGGCGCCCAGCGTGCCGTCATCGATCGCGAAGTCGCGCGCCTTGTGGTTGCTCTGCGCGACGCCTTCGACCTCGACCACGATGCCGCTGCCGGGATCTCCGCAGCCTTCGGCGAAACACAACGTGCCCGACGGGCAGTCTTGATCGCCGACGCACGGAGGCGACTCGGGAGCGAACGTCGAGCAGCCCGCGAACACCAGCGCGGCGATGATCAGCAGCACTGGCTGCCGGGGGAACACGGCGAGGCGGCTCATGGACAGCGCTCCACCTGCAGGACCCACGTGAAGCTGTCGACGTACCCGGGATCGCTGACCGTCACCGAGCCACCATCAGCGAGCTTGATCGGCACCTGACGCGGGCCGGCGGTCACCAGCTGATTCTCGACCTCGTTGAAGGGCGTGTCCGACACGTAGACCGTCAACAGGTGCGTGCCGAGCGGCAGGTTGGCCAGCGCATTGGTGAACGTGCTCGCCCCCGGCGCCTTGATCTCACGCGTCGAGCTGTTGCTCGGCGCCTTGGGTGTGGTGGTGAAAGGGACCGTGTTCGGGTCTTGATCGATGAACCACAGGCTGTTGATCACATCGACCGTGTCGTCGTCGCTCACCACCAGCGCGAAGCTCTGCGCCGGAGCACACGAGGCCATCGTGTAATACGTCGTCTGCGGACCCTCAGGTGACCGCGTCACGATGCGCAGAGGCATGTTGCGGCGCTGGGGGAGTTCTTCGATCACCTGGTCGTCCTGAGGAATGAGGCAACCCGAAGACAGCAACAACCCTGCCATGACTCCGATGGCATTGAACGTCAGTTGTTGCAGGCGGTTACGGGTTGTCATGCCTCTTCGTACTCTGTCTCCGGTGGCAGGCCTCCTTCTGCGCGTTCACCCTCCAGTTTTTCCAGGTGGCGGAAGATGGTGCGGGGGTCGACGCCGAGGTCCTTGGCGGTCTTGGTGCGGTTGCCGTTGTTCCGTTCCAACACCTCGTTGATGTACCGCTTCTGGAACTCTTCCTTGGCCTGCGCGAGCGGGAGGATCGGCGGAAGATTCTCGGGGCGCAAATCGAGATCCTCCGGCCCGAGCAGCGGCTTGTCAGCGAGCACCACGGCCTTCTTGATGCGGTTCTCGAGCTCGCGAATGTTGCCCGGCCAGTTGTACTTGCGCATCGCGACGGTGCTGGCGGGCGTGAAGCCGCGCGCCTTGCTGTCGAACTCTTTGGAGTACCGATTCAAGAAGAAGCGCGCGAGCACCTGAATGTCGTCACCGCGATCGCGCAGCGGCGGCAGCTTGAGCGTCACCACGTTGATGCGGAAGTAGAGGTCTTCGCGGAACGTGCCCTTGCGCACCTCTTCGTCGAGGTTCTTGTTGGTCGCTGCGACGATGCGAATGTCTACCGGCTCGGGCCGGTTGTCGCCGACCTTGTAGACGACCTTTTCCTGCAGGGCGCGCAAGAGCTTCACCTGCAGCTGCAACGGCATCTCGCCGATCTCGTCGAGGAAGAGCGTGCCGTTGATGGCCGCCTGGAACTTGCCCATCTTGGTGGCGACCGCTCCGGTGAACGCGCCCTTCACGTGGCCGAAGAGCTCGCTCTCGAGGAGATTTTCGGGAATCGCGCCACAGTTGATCGAGATGAACGGCCCCTTGGTGCGCGGGGAATGCCGGTGCATCTCCTTGGCGATGAGCTCCTTGCCGGTGCCGGTCTCTCCAATGACGAGCACGCTGATGTCCGTGGGCGCGATCTTGTCGATGCGCTTGTAGACGTCCTTCATGCCCTGGCAGGCGCCGACGATGTCGCCGTAGGTCTGTTCCTCGAGCCGGGTCTTGAGCGTGGTGTTCTCGAGCTTGAGTTCGTTCACCAGCAGCGCGTTCTGCACGATGAGCGACGCCTGGCCGGCGAAGATGGTCAGCGTGTCGAGCGACTTCTGATCGAAGCGATTCACGAGGCGATCGTTGCCCAGGTAGATGAGGCCGAAGAGATCGCCCTTGCTCATCAGCGGCGCGCACATCACCGAGAGCAGCTTCAAGTTCACGACGGACTCTGAAGAGTTGAACTCGGGATCGTCGAGGGCGTCCGCGATGATCAGCGGCTTTTGCTGCTGCACGACCTTGTTGACGATCGAGTCGGACACCCGCTCGAGCGCGTCTTCGATCGTCTCGCGCTGCACGTTGCGGGCGACCTTCACGCGGAGCTGATTGCTCTCCATCAGAATCAAGAAGCCCTTGTCGGCGCGTGCCACCTCGATGCACTCGTCCATCAGGCTCTCGAGCAGCCGATCGAGATCGGTGTTGGCGAGCAGCTTCTCGGAGAAGCGGGTGAGGCGACGGAGCGCGGCGAGCTCACGCCCGGGAATACCCGGCTGTTCCTGCGTGGACGCGTCGGGATCTTTGCTGTCGTTGCGCGAGAACTTGGTCGCCAACGCCGGCTGCGCCATCGGAGCGTCCGCCATCGCAAACGTCAGCTCGGTGTCCCCGACCTTCACCACGTCGTTGGCTTTCAGCTCGTGTTCGTCGGTCGCCTTGCCGTTGACGTGGAACTTGGTCTCGCCGCCGACCTTGTACGAGAGGCCGTCGAACATGATCGCGAACGCCGTCTCGGGCACGCCCTTGTCGTCGAGCACGATGTCGTTGTCGGCCGACTTGCCGAGGCTGGTGATGCGCTTGAGCAGGCTGACCGAGCGGGTCTTTCCGTCAGGCGTCTTGATGGTGAGGCTGGGCATGGTGGGAAGTGCTCCTAGAAACCGATGGTCACGCCGGCCCCGAGGCCGCCGTTGGTGGGGAAGATGCGAAGGCGGGCTCCGGGTGCTTTTGGAGGAACCGTCGTGGTGGGGGTCACCGGCTCTCGGCGCTCGGTGACGATTTCGTCCTGGTGGCGCCACACCGCGTCGCCGGCGCCGAGCGCCCACAACGCGTAGAAGGCGATGCCGGTGCCGTACTTGAGCCCGGTCCACACATCGCGCTCGGTGCGGCGGTTCTCAGGAATCGCGCGGCGGCTGGCGGTGTAGATGCCGCTCCCGTCGGCGGTGAGGCGATCGGGCAACACGATCTGCTGGGTCTCGAAGAGCGACTCGATCGCGAAGTACGAGACGATGCTCAAGATCGCGGTGATGCCCTCGGAGATCGCGAACGCTGCTCCCCAGCCCACGCGGCCCTGCTGAAACTGCCCCGCCCCGAAGGGGATGAAGTTCACCACCATCGAGCGGTGTTCGATGGTGCGCACCACGATCTCGTTGCTCATGAGATCCTGCTTGCGGCGGCGATCTTCCTGTTCCTTCGCGAGGCGATCGCGTTCCTCTTTGGCGCGCTTCTCCTGGTCCGCGCGGATCGCGATCTGCTGGCGCACCAGATTGAGGGCGTCGGCGTTCTCGCGTCGCACCTGATCGAACACCCTGATCGCAGGCGGCGGAACGGCGAACGGATCGAGGATGTAGTCGGGGTTGATGCGCAGCAACTGGAGGAAGGCCGCCTGCGCGCTCTTCACGTCGCCCAGGTTGAACGCCGAGAGCCCGACCAGTTCGTGCAGCTTCACGCGCTGCGCGTCGGAAAAGTTCGCCACCGCCATCGACTCGTTCGCCCGGCGCGCGGCCTCGGCGTACTTCGCGGTGTCGTAGAGCGACTGGATGATCTCCATCTCGCGCTCGGGGACGACCTGAGCGGCGGCGGTGGTGGCCGCGAGCACGACCGTGAAGAACAGCGAGCGCATCAGGGAGCGCCCTTTTCGATCATCAGCGGGCGACCGGGGTTGGCGAACTTGAGGCCCTTGTCGATCACCTCGCCGCCCACGCTCACCGTGAACTCCACGCGGTGCCGCATCTCGGTGCTGCCCGCGGGAGGCATCACCACCTTGAACGGAGTGGCCTGCGACTGCGTGACCGTCATCTCCTGCGCGCCGACTCGAACCAGCGCGTCGCCGGGCCAGCCGCGGAACATCACCTGCGAGGCCTCGAGCGGAGCGATGAGGTTGAGCTCCTCGTTGCCCTTCACGTCGAGCGAGATGGTCTTGCCCCTGGGCTCACACACGTCGCACGTGACGGTGAACTTGTGCGGGCCCGGAGCGAGCTTGAGCACGTGACGCGTCAGCGGATCGGTGGTGCGCGTTTGATCGTCGACCTGCACGTAACCGAAGGGGCGCACGATCGCGGTGACGGTGACCTCGTTGGGCTTCAGCCCGGCGGCGCCGCCAGCAGAATTCGGCCTGGCCGGCCCGACCACTGTGACCGGCGGCTTCACGACGCCGTTCGGGTTGGCGTTCGGGTTCGTCGGATTGATCGGAGGATTCGTGCCGACCAGATTCGGGTTCGGCGGATCGACGTCGATCACCGGATCCTTCACGGGCTCCGGCGCTTTGGGCCAGGCGACCGAGGCGAGCGTGACGTCAGTGGGGCCGATCTCGAACCGCGGCGTCCACGGCCTGGGAGCCATCGCCACGCGCACGCCCTGACCAATCGACATCACGAGGATGAACGCGATGCCGGCGGTGAAGGCCAGGCGCTGCAGCTTCTTGACGCGCGCCTCACGCAGCTTGCGCGCGCGCATCTGACCGAGCAGTTCGTTGGCGCGGCTGTTCGACGGCTCGTGCGCGAGCACCTGGTTGAGCGCCGACATCGCCTTGGCCGACTTCTTCTCGACGATCAGCTTCTCAGCGCGAGCGAGCAGGGCGCCCGTGATCCGCGGAGTCAGTTCTTTGCGGTACGCGCGCGGGTCGAGGAAGAACTTCGCGAGCTCCTCGTGCGGCCGCGTGATCTGCACCGTCGCCAGATACTCCGCGAGCGCATCGCGCAGCTTTCCGGCCGTCGGGTAGCGCGCCGAAGGCTGGCGCTGCAGACAGGCCGCGATGATCTCGGCGAGATCGTCCGACACGGTGGGCACCACCTGCCGCGGATCGTCGTAGACCGAGTCGAGGATCTTCTTGAGCGTCGCGGTGGTGTTGGGCGCGGTGAAGGGCAGCTTCCCGGTCGAGAAGAGATACAGCATCGTGCCCAGCGAGAAGACGTCGGCCTCGGCGCCGGCTTCCTCTCCTTCGATGATCTCCGGGGCCATGTGCGCAGGGCTGCCGACCAACGCACCCGTCATCGTCATCTTCTCGTCGCGGTCGAGGATCTTCGCGATGCCGAAATCCATCAGCTTGAGCACGCCGTCTTCGCGCACCATCACGTTCTCGGGCTTCAGATCGCGATGGAGAATTCCCGCGTCGTGCGCGTGTGCGAGTGCGCTCGCCAATTCGTGCACCACCATCGCCGCGACTTCCGGAGGCTGCAGCGACTCTTCGTTGATGAACTGCCGCAGCGTCTGCCCGCGGATGTATTCGGTGACGAGGTACGCGTCGGTGGCGGCCTCTCCCGAGAAGTCGAACACCTCGAGGATGTTCGGGTGGTGGAGCCGCGCCACCGCCTTCGCTTCCCGCTCCAGCCGCTTTCTCGACTCAGCGCGGCCGGACAGGTGAGGGTGCAGCACCTTGACCGCCACCTCGCGATCCAGCGTCGTGTCGAGGCCCTTGTAGACGACGCTCATGCCGCCCTGGCCGAGCTGCTCCAGGATCCGGTAGCGACCGATGTGGCGGCCAACGAGCGTCATGCGAGTGCAAGTGCTCCTTCAGACAGCAAGCTTCACTTCAGTGAGACACCGCAACGCCCTCAAACGCCGAAAGAAATGCCGATCGCCTTCGCCATGCGGACCTTGTCTCCCACGGGATCGACGTGGCGTTCCTTGCGGGACTCGGCGAGCGAGGTGAACCCCAGCTCTCCGCCGCGCAGACAGACCATGTGGTCCCACTTTCCGTCGCGCACCAGGTCCAACACCATCGAGCCGTACATGGTGGCGAGCACGCGATCCATCGGGCTGGGCGTGCCTCCGCGCTGCAGGTGACCCAACACCGTGACGCGAATTTCCGCCTCGACGTGCGGAGCGAGCAGGTCGGCCAGCACCTTGCCCGAGCCGCCGAGCCGAACGACACCGCGGCCGGGAATGTCTTCGGCTTTCTGCGCGACGGCCTGACCGCCGCCCCTGGGAAACGCGCCCTCGGAGATGGCGACGATCGCGAACTTCTTCTTCGCCTCGTACATCTCCTGAATGCGGCTGACGATCTTGTCCACCTCGTACGGCAGCTCAGGGATCAAGATGAAGTCGGCGCCGCCGGCGATGCCGCCCTCGAGCGTGAGGAAGCCGGCGTTGCGGCCCATGATCTCGACGACCATTACGCGCTGGTGCGCTTCAGCCGTGGTGTGGAGTCGGTCGATCGCCTCGGTGATCACGTTCACCGCGGTGTCGAAGCCGAACGTCTGATCGGTGCCGCTGAGATCGTTGTCGATGGTCTTGGGGCAGCCGACGATGTTCACCCCGCGCTGACCCAGCTTGTGCGCCATGGTCAACGTGCCGTCGCCGCCGATCACCACGAGCCCGTCGAGCTTGAGCGCCTTGATGCGCTTCAAGACCGTCTCGCTCATGTCCTTGGTGACGTTCACGCCGCCTTCTTTGGTCACGTAGGCGAACGGGTCGGCCTTGTTCGACGTGCCGAGGATCGTGCCGCCCTTGGTGAGAATGCCGCGCACTTCGTTGAGGCCGAGCGGCATCGTGAGATCAGGAAGGATGAGCCCTTCGTAGCCGTTGAGGATGCCGACGAATTCGTAGCCGAGCTCCTGCACGCCGCGACGCACGAGTCCGCGAAGAACCGCATTCAAGCCAGGGCAGTCGCCACCACCGGTGAGCACTCCAAGTCGCAATCAACCCTCCAGGCGCAGACTGAACGCCAAACATGTCAGTGGGATATCGGAGCGTATGACGTCGCCGCCCGGAACGCACCAGTTGCAAACGACAAATGCGTCAGGGGAGTGTGACCGGCGGGTCAGATACAGATGCCGCGCGATCCGAAAACCGTTCACGAAAATCAGCTCGTGCGTTTTCGCTGATTGATGCGGTCGAGCAGGTGTTCGAGCACGCCTTCGCGATTTCCCGCGCCGGTGGGCTTCAGTGGATTGGCGACCTGCGCGAGCTGGAACAACTCGGCGAGGCGTTCCTTCACCAGTTCCCACTCGGGGCGCGCGCTCAGCAGCTGGCGGTAGATGGTGATCGCCTCGGCGTACTTGCCGCTCGCGGCGAGCGCTTCGGCCTGGCTGACGGGGCTCTTGTGCGCGCCGGTGGACTCGTGGCGTTTCGCGGCGAACGCGCGGCGCTCGGAAGGTTCCATCGAGTTTTCGAGCTCGACGAGCCGGCCGGCGATCGCGATGTCCTCGGGGAACGCGTCGGCGAGCTTCTGGGCGATGGCGTAGGCGTCGCCCATCTCGCCACGCTTCACGTGACGTTCGATCTGATGTTCGAGGGTGGAGCGCTCGGCGGGCGTCATCAGCGTGGAGGGTGTTGAAGCACAGGCGGCTGTGGCTTTCACCTTTGCGCTGGTACCTTGAAGCCCACCAAAGTGATCGCCTTCGCGAAACGATCCCCTCTCCCTCGGGGAGACGGTCAGGGTGAGGGAGCGCGACCATGACGGCGTTGGTCCTCTGCGCATTCCTCGGTGTTGCACCAGAGCTCGGACAAGTCGTTCGCCAGGACGGCTTCCAGTTCCGCCCGCCGTCGGCTTTTCGCATGGCGCGCATGGATCTCTTTCACGGCACGCGTGCGGGATCGGTCGCGCGTTCGTCGGGCTCGACGCGTTACCTCGCCGCGGCGCTGATCGATGGTGACGGTGAAGACGCGGCCTCGTTGTTGTTCTCCGTCGTCGAAGAGACGGTGGTGCTGGGGCCCTCTTCGCGAGACGAGTTCTCGACCGCGGTGGTGCGCCACTTCACCGATGAGCTCGGGCAGCCGTTTCAGCTCGAGCGCGCGCAAGTCACCGACGGCCGCGTCGAGGTGCTCGGAGCGATTCGCCAGGGCAGTCAGCTGCGCCGGATCCTCGTGGTGGTGTGGCCGGGCGAGGGGAAACACCTCGTCGGCATGGCCTCAGCGCCGTCGGGGAGATGGGACGAGCTGCTCCCGTCGATCGACGCGAGCTTCGACTCGCTCAAAGAAGATCCGTCGATCTCCGCGCGCCCGCCGCAACGCTACGTGTGGGCCTTCGTCGCGTTGCTGGCGGCGCTGCTGATGATCTCGATCGGGTTGTGGAGGAGACGGCAGGCGGCGAGAGCGGGTTGAGCGCTTCGCGAGTTACTGCGCGGCGACGTCGACGGTCGCGGAGCCGAGCTCCTTGTCACCGCGCATGACCTTGATGGTCCACTTGCCGACCTTGTTGAAGTTCGCGCCACGCCAACCGCGCGTGCGCCCGAACCCGGAGACCGGAACGTCGACGGTGTTGCGCACCTGACCTTCGTGCAGGAACTGGATCGACACGTCTTCGTACTTGCCGTCCTTCGGGCAGTACCACTGCAGCCACGCGAACACGGTGGTGTTCTTCGCGACCGGCTTGCTGACCACTTCGATGCACTGGAACTGCGTGGGCGAGCCCTTGGTGTTGTCCACCTTGGTGCACGGGATCACGTCGAGGAGCGCGGGGCCGCGGTCTTTGCCGTTCTCGAGGTAGTCGACGACTTCCTTGATGACCTCCGGCTTGGGCGGCGGGCCCGACGAACCAGGCAGCGGAGCAGCGGCAGGCTGCGCCGGATCCTGCGCGAGCGCGAACGACCCAACGACGAGCACGGCGGCAACGGCGAGACGAAGGAACATGCGACACACCCCCATGGAAAAGTGAAAGCGCAGTGTGCCTTTCAACACGCCCGGGAGGAATGGATTTCGCCTCCCCTGAGTGCTACTCGCGCGCGTCGCTCACACGTTGTTCCTGCCCGATCGTCCTGCCAATGCCGTCTGAAAACGCCCACATCCGGAACTTCTCGATCATCGCTCACATCGATCACGGCAAGTCGACGCTCGCCGATCGGTTGCTCGAGAAGACGGGAACGGTGAACGACCGCCAGAAGCAGGCGCAGTTCCTCGACAACATGGACATCGAGCGCGAGCGCGGCATCACCATCAAGGCCCAGACGGTGCGCATGAAGTACCGCGCGCAAGACGGCCAGGATTACGTGCTCAACCTGATCGACACGCCGGGCCACGTCGACTTTGCGTACGAGGTCAGCCGCTCACTGGCCGCGTGTGAAGGCGCGCTCCTCGTCGTCGACGCCACGCAGGGAGTCGAAGCCCAGACCCTCGCCAACGTCTACATGGCGCTCGATCACGATCTCGAGATCATCCCGGTGATCAACAAGATCGATCTCCCGAGCGCCGACGTCGACCGGACTCGAGCAGAAATCGAAGACGTGATCGGCCTCGACGGCTCGACGGCCGTTCCGGTGAGCGCCAAAGAAGGCCTCAACATCGACAAGCTGCTCGAGGCGGTGGTGAAGACCGTGCCGCCTCCCAAGGGGAGCAAGGACGCACCGCTCAAGGCCCTCGTCTTCGACAGCTGGTACGACAACTACCGCGGCGTGGTGATGCTGGTTCGCGTCATCGAAGGCGAAGTGAAGATCGGCCAGCAGATCAAGCTGTGGTCGAACAACAAGAAGTTCGAGGTGCAGGAACTCGGCGTGATCGCGCCGTTCGCCACGCCGGTGAAGTCGCTGATGGCCGGAGAAGTGGGCATCTTCGTCGCCAACGTGAAGGAGCTCGCCGACGCCAAGGTCGGTGACACCATCACCGACGCCGAAGTCCCCACCGCGGAAGCGTTCCCCGGCTTCAAAGAAGTGAAGCCCATGGTCTTCTCGGGCGTGTTCCCGGTCGACGCCGCCGACTACGACAACCTGCGCGACGCGCTCATCAAGCTGCGCCTCAACGACTCGGCCTTCACGTGGGAACCCGAGACGTCCACTGCGCTCGGCTTTGGTTTCCGCTGCGGCTTCCTGGGTCTCCTCCACATGGAGATCGTTCAGGAGCGGTTGGAGCGCGAATACAACCTCAACCTGATCAGCACCGCGCCGAGCGTGGTCTACAAGATCTTCCCGCACGGCAAGGAACCGATCTTCGTCGACAACCCGAGCAAGCTCCCGCCGGTGCAGAACATCGAGCACCTCGAAGAGCCGATGTTGATCTGTCACATCCACGTGCCCAACGATCACCTCGGTGCGATCCTGCAGCTCTGCCAGGACCGCCGCGGAATTCAGAAGGGCATCGAGTACCTCGGCAGCTCCGGTACGCGCTGCCGCGTGACGTATGAAATGCCGCTGGCCGAAGTGGTGTTCGACTTCTTCGACAAGATGAAGAGCATCAGCCGCGGCTACGCCTCGCTCGACTACGAGCTGGGCGGCTACAAGGAATCGGATCTGGTGAAGCTCGACATCCTCATCAACGGGGACATCGTCGACGCGCTGTCGATCATCGTGCACCGCGAGCGCGCGTATCAGCGTGGCCGCGAGGTCTGCGAGAAGCTGAAGGGCGTGATCCACCGCCAGATGTTCGAGGTCGCGATTCAGGCGGCCATCGGCTCGAAGATCATCTCGCGCGAGACGGTGTCGGCGGTTCGCAAGAACGTGCTCGCCAAGTGCTACGGCGGCGACATCTCGCGTAAGCGCAAGCTCCTCGAGAAGCAGAAAGAGGGCAAGAAGCGCATGAAGCAGGTGGGCGTGGTCGAGCTCCCGCAGGAAGCGTTCCTGGCCGTTCTCAAGTCGGAGGAGTGAGTGGCCGCTGAAGCAAAGCCTGCTGCTCCGACCGCCGCTCCGGATCTCGCCGAGGCCGTGCTCGCGCGCCTCTCGACTGAGGAGCTCAAGACGCTCAACAAGTGGCGCTGGCACGATCGCCTCGTCTCGCTGTGGGCGCCCGTCACCGTGCTCGCGCTGGTGTTCATCGTCTACCTCGCGATCGTCGAGAGCCTGGTGTGCACCTACCTCTGGCTGCAGCCGCTGATGCAGGGCGTGGGGCTGATCTGTTTCGCGTGGTGGGCGGTGCTGGTGGTGGCTCGAACGCCGTTGGCGAAACGGTGGAACCACACGCGCGACGCTCGCTACCGGTCCGAGGAGATCCTCGCCGAAGTGGAGCAGGTGACGAAGAAGGCCCGCGCGCAGTTGAAGGAAAAAGCGTGGGACGAGGTCGTCGCGGGCTGTGAAGGCGTCGTGAAGTCATTCGGCAAGCCGCTCGATGAAGTGAAGGCCGCCAACCGTGTGCTCGAGGCGACCTACGAGAAGCACCTGAAGAACCACCGCAGCAAGATGCGCGATCTCGGAGGCGGCTTCGTGCGCGCGCTCGCCATCGCGTTGACGTTCCGCGCGGTGTTGCTCGACCCGTTCAAGATCCCCTCGGGCTCGATGATTCCGACGCTCGAGATCGGCGATCAGATCTTCGTCAACAAGTTCATCTACGGCGTCAGGTTGCCGTTCACCAACTACGTGCCGTTCAAGATCATCCGCTCGCCGAAGAAGGGCGACGTGATCGTGTTCAACAACCCGACCAACGAGTCGCTCGACTACGTGAAGCGCGTGGTGGGCACTCCGGGCGACAAGCTGCAGTTCACCGAGGAAGGGTTGCTCGTCAACGGCGTGTTGCAGGAGCGCAAGGTCGAGGTGGAACGCTACCTCTACTGGGATCAGCCGAGCTGGTACGCCGAGCCGATCTCGAACTGGGTGAAGCGCTGGCCCGAAGACGACTGGCGGCAGAAGGAAGAGACGCTCTACCGCGAGACGTTCGACGGCGTGCCGCACTACATCCTCGACAACGTGCAAAGCCGCAAAGCGACGCTCAGCCGGCAGCAGGTGACGGAAGTGGTGGTGCCCGAAGGTCACGTGTTCGTGATGGGCGACAACCGGAACAACTCCGATGACTCGCGCTTCGGCCTCGGCTCGGGCACCAACCGCCCCGAGTTCGTTCCCTTTGGCAACATCAAGGGCAAGGCGACGGTGATCTGGCTCTCGATGTCGCGCGATGGCTTCGGCAGCTCGTTCTTCGGAGGCACCGGCATTCGCTACGACCGGTTCTTCACGCCGGTGACGATGTGTGGTGCCGAGGCGCCCCGGAAGTAGTACGAGCGCGTTCCGTGCGACTGCGACGAAACGGCGAGAGCAACCCGGCGACGTACATCGTCCTCGTGCTGCTCGCCCTCGCTGGCTGGTACGTCTACACCGTCTCGCCCGTGTACCTCGACAACCTCGAGGCCAACAAACTCGTCGAGGAAGCCGTGAATCAGGCCTTCATCGATGGCGCGCCTGACGCGGCGAAGAGCCGCCTGCTCTTCAAGCTCAACAACATGGAAGGCACGACCCACCTCGAGCTCGATGAGAACGGCGCCGAGGTCTGGAAGCCGGGTCTGGGTGTTCAGGAAGACAACGTGCAGTTCATCTTCGAGAACGACAACAAGAAGCTCACGGTGCGCGTCGAGTACACGCGCGTCATTCAGTACAAGCCGCTCAAGAAGCGGAAGATCTTCAACGTGGTGGCAACGAAATCGGGCACGAGGAAGTGACTGCACGCAGGCATCTGCTGGGCCTCGAAGGGCTCCCACGCACGGAGCTGGAGCAGCTGCTTTCCCGCGCGCACGAGTACCGCGAAGGCCGCGTGGGTGGCCGGCACCTCTCGGGTCGCGTCGTCGCCAACGTCTTCTACGAGCCGTCCACGCGCACGCGCTCGAGCTTCGAGGTCGCTGCAGCGGGTCTGGGTGCGCACGTCCTGAATTGGACGGTCACGGGCTCTTCCGCGAGCAAGGGCGAGACGCTGGTCGACACCGCGAAGAACATCGCCGCGCTCGGAGTCAGCGTCATCATCGTGCGCCACCAGCACTCCGGAGCCGCGGCGCTCGTCGCGCGTTCGGTCGGCTGCTCGGTGATCAACGCGGGTGACGGTCAGCACGAACACCCGTCGCAGGGTCTGCTCGACGCGTACACCTTGTGGCGCCGCTGGGGCGGGGTGCTCGAGAACAAGCGCGTGGCGATCGTAGGAGACATTCTCCACTCGCGCGTCGCTCGCTCGAACCTGCACGCGCTCAAGGCGCTCGGCGTGAAGCTGGTGTTCTGCGGGCCGCCGACGTTGCTCCCCTCGCACCTCTCGCAGCTCGGAGTCGACGTCACCACCGAGCTCGACGTCGCGCTCAACGGCGCAGACGCGGTGATGATGTTGCGCATCCAGAAAGAGCGCGCGTCGGAGGCGCTGTTCCCTTCGGCGGCCGAGTACCACCAGCGATGGGGCCTCACGACCGCGCGCGCGGCTGCGCTCAAGCCGGAAGCGGTCGTACTGCATCCCGGGCCCGTGAATCGCGGCCTCGAGCTCTCCCCGGAAGTCGCTGACGGCCAGCGCTCGTTGATCCTCGAGCAGGTCGAGAACGGCATTGCGGTGCGCAAAGCGGTGCTGGAGGCGGTGTCATGATCCTCCGCGGAGCGCGCCTGATCGATCCGAACACGCGAACGGACACGAAGACCGATCTCGTGATTCGAGACGGGAAGATCGCCGACAAAGCGAACGCGGGAGAGGCCGTCATCGATCTCGACGGCTGCTGGATCGCGCCGGGCTTCATCGATCTCCACAGCGTTCTTCGAGATGAATCAGAGCTCGCGAGCGCCATCCGCGGTGGATTCACGACGGTGGTCGCTGCTCCGGAGAGCGCGAGCTCAGTGAAGAGCGATCAGATCCGGGTGCTGCGGGCCGCTCCGCTCACGCGCGGGCTCGAAGGCAACGAGCTCGGAGAAGTCGCCGCCACCACGCTTTGCCTCTCGCAAGGCTTCAAGCCGCTCAACAGGGCCGGAGTGCTCCGCCGCGCGCTCCAGTACAGCAACCGCACGCTGCTGGTGTTGCACGCCGAAGATCCCTCGCTCACCGGCGCGGGAGTGATCGGTGAAGGACTGACGCCGACGCGTCTCGGCTTACCGAGTGTGCCGGTCGCCGCGGAGAGCTCGATCATCGCGCGCGATCTCCAGATCCTCGAAGAGACCGGCGGCCGACTGCACTTCGCGCACGTCACCACCGCGCGCAGCGTCGAGTTGATCCGTCACGCCAAAGCGCGCGGGCTCTCGGTGAGCGCTGACGTCACGCCCCACCACCTGACCCGAGACACCAGCGCTGCCGAGGACTATTCGCTCACCGCGCGCGTGTGGCCGCCGCTTCGCTCTCCGGCTGATCTCGCGGTGCTCAAGGCGGGCCTGCTCGACGGCACCATCGACGCCATCGCGTGCGATCACGTGAAGGTCGACGTGCTCGATCGCGAACATGCGTTCGAAGCCTGCGCTCCGGGGTGCGAGGCCTTCGAGGCCGCGGTCGCCACTGCGTTCGCGCTCGAGCTTCCGCCCGCGCGACTGGTCGAGGTCTTCGCTTCGGCTCCTGCGCGCCTGCTCGGACTGGCAGCGTCGCTGGCCGTGGGATCCGAAGCGCGACTGACAGTGCTCGACCCGAGGACCCGCTCCGTGCGAGGTGTGGTCTCGGGGCGGTTCAACACGTTGGAGAAACCATGAAACGCGCAGTGGAGAACCGACCTGGGGCGGTTCGGAGCGAGCAGGAAACATGAAGCGCGCGATTCTCGCACTGGCCGACGGCACGATCTTCGAGGGCCGAGCTTTCGGTTCGCCCCTCGAGACGACCGGCGAGGTGGTCTTCAACACCTCGATGTTCGGCTACCAGGAGATCCTCACCGACCCGTCGTACGTCGGGCAGATCGTCACCATGGCGTACCCGCACATGGGCAACGTCGGAGCGAACGCCGAAGACGAAGAGTCCGAGCGTCCGCACGCGGTCGGCATGATCGTGCGCGAGTACGCCGAGCCTTCGAACTGGCGCAGCAAGGAATCGCTCGACGCGTACCTCGCTCGCTCCAGGGTCGCCGGCATCGAGGGGCTCGACACGCGGCGGCTCGTTCGTCACCTCCGCACCCACGGCTCGCAGATGGGCGTGATCTCCACCGATGGAGCAGCTCCGAAAGCGCTCGCAGAGAAGGCAAAGAAGGCGCCCGGCATGGAGGGCATGGATCTCGCGACCGGCATCTCCACCAGGTCGGTCTACGAGTGGAGCAAGCCCACGCCGCGCTTCGTGGTCGGTGAGCGTCCCGCTGCGAACGTGAAGACCAGGTTCCGCGTGGTGGCCGTCGACTACGGACTGAAGAAGGCGATGCTGCAGTTCCTCGTCGACGTCGGCTGCCACGTCACGGTGGTGCCCGCGTGGACGAGCGCTGAAGAGATCCTCGCGCGCAAACCCGACGGCATCTTCCTCACCAACGGCCCGGGCGACCCCGCGGCCGTGAAGGGCGCCGACAAGACCGTCGCCGCGCTGCTCGGAAAAGTGCCGGTGTTCGGCATCTGCCTGGGCCACCAGATCCTCGCGCTCGCGCTGGGCGGCAAGACCTGGAAGATGAAGTTCGGTCACCGCGGCGCGAACCAGCCGGTCAAAGATCTCTCGACCGGCAAGGTCGAGATCACCGCGCAGAACCACGGCTTCGCGGTCGACGCCAAGAGCCTCGACGGCAAGGGCGTGGTGACGCACATCAACTTGAACGACTCCACCGTCGAAGGTCTCGCGGTGCCCGACGCGCGCGCTTTCTCGGTGCAGTACCACCCCGA
>JAEUJS010000302.1 GCA_016792935.1 Archangium sp.
CGCGCCGTGTTCTTCCTTCCACGCCTGCGCGTCGGGGACGGAGATCTTGAACTCGGTGGACAGCGCGCGGGACAACGCAGCGCCGCCGCCGGCGAAGGTGCGGGCGAATTCCACCGCGCCACCGGGCTTGCCGATGGCGAGGCTGCAGCGCTCGTGACCGAGATCGAGGATCGCGACCGACTGGTCTCCTTCGACCAGCGAGAGGGGCAGGGTGCTGAAGAGGTTCTGGTAGACCAGACCGGCGTGCGTGACGATGCGCGGGTCGAGCTTCGCGTCTTTGAGCGCGGCGAGGATCGGCGCGAGCTCGGCCTTGCGCGCCACGCCAACGAGCAGCTGCGCGCCCTTCTCGTCGGTCGAGCTGATCTGGTGGTCGAAGATCGCCTCGTCGAGATCGTACGGGAGCTGACTCTCGACCTCGAACGCCAGCGTCGACTCGATCTTCTTCTGATCGGAGAACGGCAGCGCGATGGGGTGCGTCGCGAGCGTGGTGCCGGGCAACGAGACGATGACCTGATCGGCCTGCAAGCCCGTGGGGCCCGCCTGCTCGAGCAACCTGGGCAACGCCGCCTTGATGCGGTCGACCCGCTCACCTTCGGTCGGAGTGGGCGTGGTGAGGTAGCCCTTCACGGACGAGCCACGGTACGTCGTCTCGAGGATGACGCCCTTGATGCTGTGACTTCCGAGATCGAGGCCGAGAACGCGGGCCATGACTATTCCTCTCTCCAGTACACGAGACGGCCCAGGCCGTCGTCGAGGCGAATGACCGCGGTGATGGTGCGCGTGACGTCGCCCGCCGAGCCGGTGACGCGAAGGCGATAGGTGAGGCTCTTGTCGCTGATGAAGCGGTTGCCCTGCACGTTGTTCTGAATCGCCGCGTTCACGGGGATGCCGGCGGCGGCGACGATGTTCACGAAGTCAGCGGCCGTCATGCCGAACAACGCGAACAGCCGCGCAGCGCGGATCTTCTTGATCAGCGTGTCCATGAAGATCGGATCAGCGAGCCGCGGATCAGGCCGGAGCGGATCGGCGACCGAGCGGATCGCGACCTCGAGCAGCACGGGATCGTCGGTGTTGATGTTCAGGCGCGCGTTGACGTCGGGGTAGACGGTCAGCTTGTCCTTGAAGGCCGCCATGAAGCGGTCGTTGATGCCGTGAATCATGAACAGCTCGTCGAGTGAGTCGAAGCGGGCGTTCTTCGCGCGGTACGCGGGCGAGTAGCGCGAGTAGCCGCTGTTCTCGTCGGAGAAGCCCTTCAAGAACGGGTCGCCGGTGCCGGAGAAGTTGAGCGTGCTGCCCGACTCGTCTTCATCGATCCAATCGCGGAGCGCGGTGATGACCTCGGTGGGCGTCTGCTTCACGCGGTTGGCGTCTTCCTTCTCGAAGAGGAACTCGTATTTCTTGTCGCCGAGCGTGGCGACGAGCTGCATCAAGAGCACGCTGGCGGTCGCTCCGGGCGCGTCGAGCTTGGCGAGGTTGATGCGCTCTTCTTCGTCGCTGATCACGGTGTCGAAGCAGCCGGTGAACGAGCCGAACTTCTTCTGCGCCTGGGCCTGACCGAGCTCTGGCATCTCGTCGTCGAAGTCGAGCTTCTTGCCCTTGCTGGGGCCGAGGTTCTGCTTCACGACGCCGCCCTTCTCGTCGATCTCCGGCACCATCTGCTCGAGCATGTGGCAGTCGATGCGCGCCATCTTCCACAGCTGAATGGTCGCCGTGCCGCCGCCACCAGCGCCTCCGAGCGCGGCGAGCGGGTTGGCGCCGTTCGCACCGGCACCGGCACCGCCACCTCCGAGGGCGCCGAGCAGCGGGCCGAGCATGCCCATGATGTTGGGGATCTGGATCGCGTCGACCTGCTTCTGGAAGCGCAGCATGAGGCGAGAGAGCGAGATTCCCGACTTCGCCAGATAGTGCGCGCGCAGATCGTCGCGCTGGTTCGTCGCCAGCCGCAGCTCGATCACCGAGTTGTAGCGGACCTCGTTGGCGACCAGCGCGAGCACCGCGATGCCGACGAGCACGAGCAGCATCGCGACGCCGCGTTCGCTCATCCTGGGAGACTTGCGCGACGCTTTCCGGAGCACCTTCACTGGTACCTCGGGAGCTCGGTGTTCAACATGATGCGCGCCTGCGTCGTGTACTTGACCTCTTTGCCGTTCTCGTCGGTCGAGAAGAGGGTGATCTTCACGCGCGTGGGGAGGATCGACTTGCGCTCGGTGCGGCGCGTGTCCCACTCGTCTTCCCACTGCTTGCGCTCGGAGTTCCAGTATTGGAACTCGATCTTCTTCGCGCCCTCGAAGAGTGAGTCTTCGACGCCGCCGCGTTCCATGCGCTCCTCGAGGAGCACGTTCTCGCGGCGCACGAGATCGTTGCGGCCCTTCGCCTTCGGGTCGGGGGCGCTCTTCACCGAGTACTCGACCACCATCTGATCGGACTCCTTGGCGTCGGCGTAGAGGCGCTGGTGGGCAAGGGTGCTGAAGATCAGCTTCTCTCGCGTGCCGATGAAGTTCGTCGGGCGGTCGTATTGATCGCGGTACCGCTTGGGGTCATAGCGATCGCTCACGTACGCGGCGCCGATCTCACGCGTCATGCGATTCATCGCGGCGCGGAGCATGCGGTAGTGCTCCGCCTGGCCCTCGATGATCTCCTTGTTCTTGATCGTGGTGTTGAACGACACGCCGAGGATCACGCCGATGAACGCGGTGATGCCGACGGCGATCACCACCTCCATCAACGTGAACCCCGAGTGTCGAGCGCGCACGATTCCCGCAGCCGATGTGTCTGCTGATCTGGTCATCGCGGCAGTCCGTTCAGGCCGTTCAAGATGCCGCCGAGGTTGTTGCCGAGCGGGCGCGGACCGTTGAGGGGGAGCTGCAGATTCGGATTGATGAGCTGGTTCTGCGCGCCCTGCACGAGCGGGGTGCCGTCGTCGTCGACGAAGCCGACTCCGTTGGGTCCCGGCCGCGGAGCGCGCGCGGGCGTTCCATCAGGGCGAACGAGGCCGCCGTTCTGCCCCGCTCCGGCCTGACCGGCGGCGGCTGCTGCTCCACCGTTGCGATCGCTGCCGGGGCCGAGCGACACGATGTGCGTCACCAGGTCGATGCTCTCGGTGATCTTCCCTTCCTTCCACGAGACGGTGAGGTGCACTTCGCGCACCGACTTCTGCAGCTGATCGACCATCTGCGTGAACTGCTGCTGCATCATGCCGGCCATGGGGCCCAGCGCTCCGAGGGCGCCGGCGGGTCCACCCTGCGCTGCAGCGGCCGCGGCAGGATTCGCAGCAGCGGCGCCACCCTTGGGGCCGAAGAGCGAGCCGAGGATCGAGCCGGGCCCGTCTTTCGAATCGCCGCCCATCGGCATGTTGAAGAGCGCTCCGAAGAGCTGCTCGGGCGAAAGACCGTTCGTCTTGGGAGCGATGATCTTCGCGCGCCACTTGTAGCCGGGCCAACCCTCAGCGCTGAAGTCGCCGGCGTCTTCCTCGTCGTCGGCGGGCAGCGGCTCGTCGTACATCTTCTGCTCGAGGTCGGTCATCTTCGAGCGGGCGAGCAGCGTCGCGACGGTGAGCTTCTTGGCGTAGACGTGCGCGTAGACGGCGTTGGTGTTGATGTCGAGCACGGCCACCAGCGACACCGCGAGGATCGACATCGCGACGACGACTTCCAGCAGGGTGAAGGCGCGAGGGCGGGGGAGCTTCATGTGCGCGGCACCTCGAGATCTTCAGCGAAGATCTTCGTCTTGCCGGTGAGCGGCGAGATGGTGAGCGTCCACACGTTGTCGCCTTGCTTCACCCACACCTGCGCGCGCTCGGTGTAGCCCTGCGGGAAGAAGTAGAGGTACGCGACGCCAGACTTGGCGGGCTCCTTCTGCTTGCTGGTCCACACTTCGATCTTCACGTTCGGCGGCAGCGTCTTCTCGACCACGTCGTCGTTCGAGAAGTTCGAGTACTTGGCGGCCTTCTCGACGCGCTCTTTTTCCTGTTCCTGCAGCTGCTGCAGCGTCGGAGCGTCGTCGGAATCGAGCCGCTTGAAGCGCGAGTCGTCGTCGCGAACCTTGTCCTTCTTCTCGGCGCGCGCTTCTTTCAGCTCGTCGTCGCGCTTGGCGCCGGCGGTGGCTCCACCTTGAGCGCACTCGGCGCGCCAGGTGGTCGGCGTCTCTTCATCGCGCGGCTGGGGCAGGGTGAAGACGAGGCGACAGGTGCGGCCCGAGAGCGCCGCGGAGTCGTAGAGCGCGCGAATGGTGCCCGCGAGCTCGGTCGACGATTCCTTGGCCCTGGCGCCGGTGAGCGCGCCGACGCCCCACACGACGGCGGCGAACAGCACCACCACGATGCCGAGGGCGACGACGAGCTCGATGAGCGTCAACCCGTGTTTCCCGGCGAGTCTCCGCCTGCGGCTACGTTCGCCGTTCACCCCGGGCCGGATCATGCCAGCACCCGCTTCAGCCACTCGACGACGAGCCACACACCGACGCTCCCGACCATGGCAACGCCGATGGTCACAGGAGACAAGCCGGTCTGTTTCTCGTCGTTCTTCTTCACGCGTGCGCTCAGTTCTTCTTGGCCGAGTTGCCGAGATCCTTCGAAGAGATGTCGGCGTCGGAATCAGTGCCGCCCGAGGTGCCGTCCTTGCCGTAGGACATGATCACCGGCTTGCCGCCCTCGTTCAGGTACACGTACTCGTGGTCCCAGGGGTCGACGGGCATCTTCTCGAGGATCTGCGCGTCGACGACCGCCTTCAGACCCGCGCCGGTGTCGGGGTAGTTGCCCTTCTTGGCGTAGTAGGTCTTCAGCGCGTTGTTGATGTTGGCGATGTCCATCTTCGCGCGATCGACCTTGGCCTGATCGAGCTGCGGGATGACGGCGATGCCGACGGCGGCCATCAGCAGCGAGAGAATCGTGATCACCACGATGATCTCGATCAGCGTCATGCCTCGGCGACGGCGGTTGATGCGGCGGAGCAAGCGGCGGTTCATTGCGGTGTTCCCTTTCAGACGTAGAGGAGGAAAGCGGTGGTCAGCAGCGACGCGGCGATCGCGATCAGCGTGCCGGTGAGAAATTTCTGAATGAAGGCATCCTGGGTGTTCGTCATCTTGGTCATCACCGCACCATCGAGTTCATCTGCAGAATCGGCATGAGGATCGAGAAGGCCACGAAGGCGATCACCGCGCCCATGAGCACGATCATCATCGGCTCGAGCAACGCGGTCAGCGCGCCGATGCGCACGTTCACCGACGACTCGTACGAATCGGCGACGTTGAGGAGCATGTCTTCCAACTGGCCCGACCGCTCTCCGATTCCGACCATGTGGTAGACGAGGGGCGGAAATTCGCCGGACTTCTTGAGCGGGTTGGCGATGCTCTCACCTTCACGAATCGCGTCGCGCGCGGTGTCGATCACCGACGACATCGTGGTGTTGGTGATGACGTTCTTCACGATGTCGAGCGCGGCGAGCAGCGGCACTCCGGACTTGAGCAGCGTGGCGAGCGTGCGGGCGAAGCGCGCGACCGAGAGCTGACGAATCAGCGGCCCGAACACCGGCACCTTGAGAATCAGGCGATCCCACACCGGCTTGCCCGCTTCCGAGCCCGTCCATCGGTAGAAGCCGAACGCGCTGATGATGAAGAGCGGAACGATGACGAACCAGTAGTTCTGCAGGAAGTTCGACGAGCCGATGAGCAGCTTCGTCGTCCACGGCAGGTTGACCTTCATGTCGTCGAAGATCTTGGTGACCTTCGGCACGACGACCGTCATCAGCATGATGAGCACGCCGCCGCCGATGACGAGCATGATCGCCGGGTAGATCATCGTGCCGACGATCTTCTGGCGAAGCCGCGCCTGGCCTTCGGTGAACTCGGCGAGTCGCAACAACACCGAGTCCAGCGCGCCCGACGACTCGCCCGCGCGAATCATGTTCACGAACAGCGGGCCGAAGATCTTCACGTGCTGGTTGAGCGCGTCACCCAGTGAAGACCCCTCGTTCACGCGCTGCTTCACGTCGGACAGGATGCGCTTGAGCTGCTCCTTCTCGACCTGATCGACCATCGCGGTCAGCGCTTCGACGAGCGAGACGCCGGCCTTGAGCAACGTGGCGAGCTGGCGCGTCATCACCGCGATGTCGTCGGTGTTGACGCCTCCGCTGGCGAGCCGCCGGAGGTTGATCTCGGTCGACGCCGCCGTGTTGATCGCCGCGCCGGCCTTGCCCTTGGCGCCCGGTTTGATCGCACCTTCGCTCTGGCCGATCACGTCGGTCAGGAAGATGGAGTCTTTGCGCAAGACCGCGCGCAGGGTCTTCGGGCTGTCGGCTTCCTTCAAGCCGGTCACCGTCTTCCCAGCGGCGTTCAAGCCTCTGTACTCGAACACGGGCATGACGGTTTAGAGGTCCTCCTGCGTGACGCTGAGCACCTCGGCGATGGTGGTCTCTCCGCGGGCGACCTTCAGCGCGCCGTCGTCGAGGAGCGACAACATGCCCTTCTCCATCGCCTTCTTCTTCACCGTGCCGGAGTCGACGTTCTTCAACACCAGCTGGCGCACGTCGTCGTCGAGCACGAGCAACTCGTAGATGCCCGAACGGCCGCGGTAGCCGACGCGGTTGCACGCGGGGCAGCCCTTGGCGCGGTACACCGTTCCACCACCGAGCGCGCGGAAGCGATCGCGCGACATGCCGAGCTTGGCGATCTCTTCTTCGGTCGGTGTGTACGGCTCACGGCATTCCTTGCACACGCGACGCACGAGGCGCTGCGCGAGCACGGCCATCAGCGACGACGACACGAGGAAGGGCTCGACGCCCATTTCGACGAGACGCGTGACGGCGCCGGCCGAGTCGTTGGTGTGCACCGTGGAGAACACGAGGTGACCGGTGAGCGACGCTTCGATCGCGATCTGCGCGGTCTCTTTGTCGCGGATCTCACCGACCATGATGATGTCGGGGTCCTGGCGGAGGAAGGCGCGCAGGCCGCTCGCGAAGGTGAGGCCGATCTTCGGGTTGAGCGGCATCTGGTTGATGCCCTTCAGCTGGTACTCGACCGGATCTTCGACGGTGAGGATCTTCACCTCGGGCGTGTTGATGCGGGTCAGCGCGCCGTAGAGCGTCGTGGTCTTTCCCGAGCCCGTCGGTCCCGTCACCAACATGATGCCGTGCGAGCGGCGAATGAGATCGTCGATCGACGTGAGGATCGACGGGTTCATGCCGATCTCACCGAGGTCGAGCAGCGTCGCGCTCTTGTCGAGCAGACGCATGACGATGCTCTCGCCGTGCACGGTGGGGATCGTCGAGACGCGAATGTCGATGTCGCGGCCGGCGAGCTTGATGCGAATGCGGCCGTCTTGCGGGAGGCGTTTCTCGGCGATGTTGAGCTGCGCCATGATCTTCACGCGGCTCAGAATCGAGTTCTGCGCGCGCTTGGGCGGCTTGATGACGTTCTGCAACACACCGTCGATGCGGAAGCGCACCGCGAGCTCGCGATCGCCCGGCTCGATGTGAATGTCGGACGCGCGCTCTTTCGCCGCGCGGTAGAGCAGGGAGTTCACGAGGCGGATGATCGGCGCCTCGTCGTCTTCCTTGTCGATGAGGTCCTTCTCGAGCTCGTGTTCGGCCGCATCGACGTCGAGCTCTTCCGCTTCCATCTCGCCGACGACCTGCTCGGCTTCGTTGATGGAACGGTCGTAGACCGAGTTGATGGCGTCGATGATGGTGCCGGCGCGCGCGATCTTCGCGAGCACCTCTTTGCCCAGCAGCTCACGCGCGTGATCGACGACCGCCGTGTCGAGCGGGTCGGCCACGGCCACCGCGATGAACTCGCCCTCGGCCTTGAGCGGAATGAACTTCGACTGCTTGGCGAAGTTGATGGGGACCTTCTTCACCAGTTCGGCGTCGACGTCGTCGACCGAGATCGAACCGAGGTACTCGAGGTCGAGCTGCGCACCGAGCGCGCGGGTGACCTGCTCTTCGGTGATGGCCTTGAGGCCGACGAGCACTTCGCCGAGCCGGCCGCCCTTTTCCGCCTGCGCGGTGAGCGCCTCTTCGAGCTTCTCGCGCGGCAGGCCGAACGACTCGATGAGGATCTCTCCGAGGGGGCGGCCGAAGAGATACGCCGGCCCGTGCGACACCACTGCGGTGCGCTCGGTTCGGGTCTCCTCTTGAACGTCTCCGCTCATGGTCAGTTGATCTCCGGCTGCACCTTCAGCGTCTCGGGGTTCGGATCCTTCACGGGAACCGCCGGAGGGGCCTCGGGAGTCCCGGCAGGCGGGTTCGAAACACCCGGCGTCGCGCCCGCGCCAGGGACGATCAACTTCTCGCCGCCGCTGCCCGGACCACCGTTCTCGATCCTGTTCATTTCCTTGTTCAGCACCTGCGTCACGCGCGCGAGCGGACCGGGCTTGCGCTGGAAGTCGATCGCCACGTCGTACTGGGTCGACGCGCCGTAGAACTGTTCGACGAACTCCTGACGCTCCTTCATCTTGCGCTCGAAGATGCGGCGGAAGTCGCTGCCCTCGCGAATGATGTACGGCGTCAGGAAGAGGAGCAGGTTGGTCTTCACCTTGCGGCGCGTCTGCTGACGGAAGAGGTTGCCGAGCAGCGGGATGTCACCGAGCACTGGCGTCTTGCTGACCGACTCGACGATGCGGTCCTGCATGATGCCGCCGATGACGACGGTCTCCTGATCTTTCGCGACGACGGTGGTCTTGGCCGAGCGCTTGGAAGTGGTCGGACCGAGCACGGGATCGGACGAGGCGATCTCTTCGATCTGCTCGGTGATCACCATGCGCACGTAGTCGCTCTCGTTGATCTGCGGCTTCACCGAGAGCTTCAGGTCGACGTTCTGGCGCTGAATGGAACCGAACGGCGTGCCACCGAAGCCACCGAGACCACCGAGACCGCCGAGGCCACCGAGCGCGCTGCCGAGCCCGCCGAGCTGCCCCGTCGCTCCGCCCAGACCGGCCAGACCGCCGAGGCCACCGAGACCACCGGCCGAGAAGCCCGACTGGAAGGGCACGTTCTGACCGACGGTGATCTCCGCCTCTTCGTTGTCGGTGGTGAGGATGTGCGGCGTCGAGAGCACGTTCACGTCGCTGCTCTTCTGCATCGCGTTGATCACCAGACCGAATGCGGGAATCTGCACGCCGCCGACGGTGAGGTTGGGAACGGTCGGACCCTGCAAGCCGGCGAGGAAGCCGCTCATGCCGAGCAAGCTGGTCAGGTTGATCGACGGAGGCACCGAGCCGCCGTACTTGGTGCCGAAGAACACCGGCATCGTGCCGCCCTGGCCATCGGGCAACGGCAGACCGCCGTGCAGGTTGATGCCGAGGTCGGAGTTGCGATCGAGGTTGACCTCCATGATCACCGCCTCGACGAAGACCTGGCGACGGCGGATGTCGAGCTTCTCGACGACGCGCACGAGGTTCCGGTAGTCGCTCTGGCTGGCGATGATCACCAGCGAGTTGGTGGCCTTGTCGGCGGAGATCTTCACTTCGCCGCCGAAGAGCTCAGCGGCGCCACCGCCGGCGGCCTTGGGAACTGACGCTCCCGGAGGGGGCGCGGTCTTCGGGCGATTGGCGGTGCCCTGCGCGAGCGTCTGCAGCGTCGAGGCGACGTCTTCGGCCGCGGCGTTCTCGAGGTAGTAGACGTTGATGCGGCCTTCGCCGGAGATCGGCACGTCGATCTCGCGCACCAGCGCCATGATGCGCTCGAAGCCCGCGGGGCTGGCGATCACGATCAGCTTGTTGGTGCGCTCATCGGGGATCACCTGCGAGAGCGTCGCGGTGCCTCCACCTTCCGAGGCCGAGGCGCCCGGGGCTGACGGCGGCGAGACGACTCCCACACCCGGCGCGGTGGGCGCTGGCGGCGGCGGCGCGGCGAGCAGACCTGCGCGCTGACCGGGCTTGTTGCCCTTGCTCTCGAAGAGCTTCTGGATCTTGTCGGCGATTTCCTGCGCGGTGGCGTACTGCACCTGAATGATGCGGATCTCGTCGGAACCCGCGCGCGTATCGAGCTGGTTCACGACCTTCTCGAGGCGGTGCATGTTCGAGCCGAGGTCGTTGACGATGATGGTGTCGGGCTGGAAGGGAATGGTGTCGCCCGACGGAGTGACGAGCTGCTGCAGCACGCCGCGCAGCTGTTCGATCTCGACGTTCTTCACCTTGAAGACGCGCGTCACCATCTGCTCGTTCATCGTGTAGACCTCGTTGGGGTCCACCACGGTGGGGATCGGGAACTGCTTGGCGCGCTGCTTGTCGACGATCTTCATGAAGCGGCCGTGCTCGTAGACAGCGAGGCTGTTCGAATCGAGCGCGGCCAGGAACGCGGCGTAGAACTGATCGGAGCTGACCTCGGACACTCCGTTCTCGGGGCCGATGATCGAGATCTTTCCGCGAATGTTCTCAGGGAGGATGAAGGTGCGGCAGGTGGCGTCGGCGACGCTCTGCACCAGCTTCTCGATCTCGACCTTGTCGAAATAGATCTTCACCTTCGCGTTGCGGCGCACCTGTTCACAGCTGGCCTTCTGCTTGGGCGTGATGGTGGCCCCGGCGGGCGCTCCGGGCGGAGGCGGTGCACCGGGCGGAGGCGCGGGCTGTGCGAGCACGAGCGACGAGAAGACGACGATGAGCGCAGTGAGAGTGCGGGAGGTCATGGAGGTAGGTGCAGTCACTTGACGTTGTAGGTCTTGCGGACAGCGGCTCCGTTGCGCTCGACCTCGATGTCGATGCGGGAGCTCTCTTTCAACTTGCTGTAGATCTCGAGGGCCTTCTCAGGCGAGTTCAGATCGAAGCCGTTGATGCGCTTGATCACGTCGCCGTTCTGAATGCCGATCTTCGAATAGATGCTGTCGGGGCGAATCGAGAAGAGCTTGAAGCCCTGCGCGACGCCGTCTTTGAACGCGGGGACGATGCGGGCCTGCATCGCGACGTCGTTCAGGTTGGCGAGCGTCTTGTCGATCTCGGCGCGCGGGATCTCGTAGTCGTTTTCCGAGAGCTGCTTGACGCCGGTGCCGAGCGCGACCGACGGAGGCGGCGCGTCGTTGATGGCCTTGGCGGCCACGATGGGCGCAGCGGCGATGGGCGGGGGCGAGGTGCCGTCACCGGGCGTGCCGTCGATGAACTCGCGGCGGTTGTTGTTGATGACGATGACGCGGAGCCGCTCGATCTCGACGATCTCGGCGCCCTGCACCTTGTCGCCGATCATGTACGTCTTGGTCGTCAGCGTGACGATGTCTTGAATCGAGCAGAGCGACCACTGCGGCGCGGTCTCGCTGACGAGGGTGCCGAGCAGCTTCACCCGCAGCGAGCTCTTCACCGGAGCGGCGTTGAGATCGATCTTCGGCGTCGTCGGTTCCTGCACCACCGGCTCGGGCTTGGGAACCGGGAGGCCAAGCGACTTGGCGACCTTGTCGAGGTTGAGCGTCGCCATTTGTTTTGGCCTGGCGATCGACACAGGGGCGGCCCGGCCCGTCGGCAACGGCAGCAGCGCCGTCTCGACGAACGTGTTCGCGGTTCGCGTCACGAGCCACGCCACCCCCAGAATGAACAGGAGGTGGATTACCCAGAAATGACGTTTGAAGAGCACTTCCACGGTCAGTCGGAATAGCAAGCTAGGTGCCGGGGTTCTTCGAGTCGTTTCAAAGGGTTGGGCTGCAATTTCCGAAGTTCTTCTGCCAATTTGTCAGCGTGATGCGTCCCCTGTTGATCCTGGTGGCGGTGCTCATCGGTCTGGCCGCGGCGATCACGATTTGGGTCTCGTCGTCGCCGGTGCAAACGGACGCAGTGCTCGTTTCTTCCGATGCCGGTCTTCGGGCGGCTGACGTGATCGATTTCGAGGTCGCGAAGGGACTCGATGCCGGGTTTCGATTTCGTGTCGACGATGCGTTCTGCGATCCCGTTCCGGGTGATCGGTGGCGGTGGGCGATCAAGAACGACACGCTGATCGTCGAGCACGGCAAGCGCTGGAGCACGGCTCCGTGGGCCGTGAAGATGCCGGGCGATTGGTCAGCGCAGTTCATGAGGGATCGGACTCGAGCAGCGCGCAAAGAAGCGTTCCTTCGCGCGCAACGGCTGGTCCCTGATGACGTCTCGTCGGCGATGGCGTTGGTGCTCGAGACGAGATCCGATCCCACTCCGGATGAAGCGCTTGCGCACCTCGACGTGGTGCTGAAATCGGTCGACTCACGCGAGCTTGACCGGATGCGGGCGATGTTCGTGGTCGCGCGAGATCTGCAGCGTGACTATGCGCGCGTCGAGTCGGGTGGGCTCACGATCGCGTGGGATTCGCGAACGATCGATGAGACGGAGGCACGCTCGATCCTCGAGTTGGTGCACGCGACTCGGCGTGAAGCCGGAATGCTCTCGGGCCAGTGGGACGACACGGAGCTGAGTTCGATCGTCGTCTACCCGTCGAAGTCAGAATTGCTCGCCGTGTCGTGCGCGCCCGAGTGGGCCGGAGGTCTGTACGACGGGACGATTCGGTTGATCGTCGAGAAGAGCGGGAAGGTCAGGCTCGATGCCGTGCGTCACGAGGCTGCGCATTCCATGCTGTGGAATTCCGTCGTCGCGCCGCACTGGGTGCATGAAGGATTGGCGCAAACGTTCGAGTTCGACCGACTGGAGTCGTCTGCGCGGATCTTGCGGTGGATGATCGCGCACGACGTGTGGATCGACGTCGACCGTCTCGATGCTGCGATCGAAGGTGACGACGCGCGCATCGCGATCATGGCGTACGCCGAGTCGTTTCTGCTGATCAGGAAGCTGAAGTCGTGTGACGAACGCGCGGTCTCGAAGATGCTCGATGGCTTCGCTCACCGCGAAAGCACGCAGGACATCTTCACGCACATCTGCGGAGAGCTGCCTTCGAAGGTGAACGGTCTGGCCTTCGCAAACAGTCTGGTCCGCGAGTAGAGAGCGCCATATGCGCCTCGTGCTCGCGTGCTCATTGTTGGCCTCGACTGGTGCGTTCGCTCAGGTCACGAAGTCGACGGTGATGGTGTCGATGCCCAACTGCAATCCAGCGCCGGCGCTGACGAACTACCCGGCTGACGTGTACCGGCCTGCGGGTTCGGGGCCGTTCGGGTTGGTGGCGATCGGGCACGGGTTTCAGAACAGCAAGGACAACCACGAAGTCCTGGCGCGTGCGCTCGCGTCGCGGGGGATCGTCGTGGTGGTGCCGCAGTTCCCGCTGTTGATCGCGCTGCAGTGTGCGTCGACCGATCACGCGCGCAACTCGCGCATCTTGCTCGCCGCGGTGGATCAGATCGTGTCAGCCGGTGGAATCGACACGGCGCGCATCGGCATCGCCGGCCACAGCGCTGGAGGGTTGTCGGCGTTTCTCGCGGCCAGTCAACGGTCGTTCGCCGCGGTGCTGCTCTTCGACGCGGTCGATCAGAACAACCTCGGCTCTGCTGCGGTGCCGATGGTGACGGCTCCGGTGTTGGCGGTGAGCGCGCCGAGCTCGCAGTGCAACTCGTCGAACAACTCGGCGGCGTGGTTCACCGGGCTCACCGGCTTGAAGGGCACGATTCGCGTCGTCGGTGCGTCGCATTGCGAGCCGCAAGATCCGGTCTCGCCGACGTGTTCGGGTGCGTGCAGCGGAACGGTGACGGCTGCGCGGCAGGCGGTGTTTCAGAAGTACGCGGTGTCGTTCTTCGAGCGGTTCCTGCTCGGCGTGAACGTTCCGTGTCTCGAGACGCTCGCCGCGGCTGATGAGATGGCCGGCGTGATCTCGATGGTCGATCTGCGCTTCGGTGGCTGCGTCGCATCGGACGCTGGCGTCGCGGATTCTGGCGTCGATGCAGGCGTCGACATCGATGCTGGCGTCGATGCAGGTGTGGACGCTGGAGACATCGATGCGGGCATCGATGCAGGAGTGGCCATCGATGCGGGCGTCGACGCTGGCGCTGATGACGCGGGCACGAATCGTCCGGCGAATGATGCAGGTCAGATGATGATGAGCGACGCGGGCGGCATGGGCGCTCCAGTCGACGCAGGCACGGACGTGACGGAGCCGCCGAGGGGCTGTGGTTGCTCGAGCGCGTCGGCGTTGTTCGCGGTGTTGGGCTTGTTGTTGATGAGGAGGCGTCGATGACGACGTGTGGTCACTGCAGCGCGCCGCTCAAAGACGATCTCGAGATGTGCGGTCATTGCGGAACGGTCACTCCGTTCGGCATCGCGCAACGACAGGCGCGCGCGGCGAAGCAGGAACAGGCGCAGGCCGCGAATCAGCAGCGCAGCGACGCCGAGGCGACGCGTCTTCGTCAGGTCGCGATGCGGGAGGTCGAGCAGTACGGCAAGTGGTCGGTGATCTCGTCGCTGCTGGGCATCATCTTGTGCTGCATCTTTCCGGTCGGTCCTGCGCTCGGCATCTACTTCGGTCTGAAGGCGCGCGCGTTGGCGCGTGAGCGCGGCGTGCCGAACGTCGGCGGCGGAGCGGCGGGCACCATCATCGGTTACGCCGGCATCGCGCTGGCGATCATGACGTGGGTCGGCGCGGGCGTGATGCAGGTGATGGAGTCGAAGCGCAAAGAAGAGCTCCGCATGCAGATCACGAAGGGCGAGACGCTCGATCTCAAGTCCGCGTGCGCGTTGACCGAGCTCGAGCTGCTCGAGACCCGGTACGAGGGCTACATCACCGGCAACGACTTCGAGTGCGACGGCCTCGCGGAGTTCGAGGTGAAGGGGAAGGAAGCGGTGCTGCATGGCGCTCGCTTCACCAGGGAGAGCAAGCGCATCGAGCTGATCAGCTGTCTGAAGCTGAGCGGCTCATCGTGGACCGTGAAGCAGCTGCGGCCTGATGAAGACTGCGATGCGCCTCCGCCCGAGAAGAAGAAGGATGATGACGACGACGGTGCTCCGCGCGGGAAGAAGCCAGCGAAGCACGGCGGCTGATGGACCCTCTCAGGTCTCGAAGCGGGGATTGGTGACTTGCAGCGTTTCGCGCGCGGTCGCGAGCAGGTGATCGAGCGTCGCTTCGTTCACGAGCTGGTTCTTCCGCAGCAGGTGCGCGAGCGACTTCGTCAGCTCGGCGATTTGCGCTTCGGTGGTCGGAATTCCGGAGACCGGCAGCAGCTTCGCCAGTCGTTCGCCTTCCGACTTCACACGATCGTCATGACTGCGCTGCTCTGACGCGACGACGGTCGCGAGGTTGGCCGCGATCAACACGCGGAACTGCAGCGCCTTGTCGGCTTCCAACTTCGGAGCGACGTCGGCCATCAGGAACGACGCCAACGCGTCGAGCAGGGTGGGGTGATCAGGTCGGTTCTGCATGGCTCACAACGCTCCCTTCTTGATCAGACGCAGCGCCTCGAACTCCATCTCGACGTTTCTTCGCGCGATGGCGATGAGCTCGAGGTCGCGCGACTCACCGCTCAAGTACCGCTCGCCCTGATACACGCTCCCGACTGCCCAGCGGAGGTTGCCCATGATCTCCCACCACAGCACCGCGGTGAGGTCGACCTGGCGCCCGCTCGCGCGCTCGTACGCCGCGTAGAACGGCTCGCGCACCGCGAAGCCGCCGATCGGTTTGTCGAGCCGGTTGAAGCGCCAATCGCGAACGCTGATCCACGCGAGGTCTTCGTACGGCGAGCCCCAGTGCGAAAATTCCCAGTCGAGCAACGCGCTGAGTCCATCCGGCGTCACCATGAAATTGCCGGTGCGGAAATCGCCGTGCGAGAGCACCACGTCTTCGTTGCGAGGCAGGCGCGCCGCGAGCCACTGCAACGCGAACTCCACCGCGGGATACGCGCCGGGCAACTTGTCGAGCTGCGCGTACAGACCCGTGATCGCCGACTTCGCCGGAGATTCCCTCAGCGTCTTCAACGGCAGCGTCACGTTTGCCGGGGTCACGCTGTGAATGCGCGCCAGGGTCTCCGCCAACTCGCTCGGCAACTTCGCGCGCGCGGCTTCCAATTCAGGATTGCGAACGACACGGCGGCCGATGGCCTCTCCACCCACCCAGTCGAGGAAATACGCGCTCGCGTTTTCGCGGAGCAGCGATCGGTTGAGCCAGCGCGCCGCCGGAGTTCGCACGCCCGCGCGCACCGCCGCCTCGATCACCGCGTACTCCGTCGCGCGATCGATCGATCCCGGGAGCGAGCTGGTCGCGTCGCTGCGCAGCGCGAGTGTGAGTTCCTTGCCCTCGTGCGTGAGCGAGACCTTGAAGTTCTCCTGACACGCTCCGCCGTGGAGCGGCTTGATGCTCCTGAGCTCAGCGCCGTGCGTCTTCAGCGCAGCGCGAATGCGATCTTCCATGCGGCGGAAGTAATCACGCCGTCGTCGGTTTGGGTGGCTGGTGAATGCCCACCGTGATCTCCGGCACCGGCTCTGATTCGGCGCACAGCTCAGCGGTCACCTGCGAGACAGGCTGCAGCCACCGCTTCTCGAATTCCACGTCGAGCATCATCTTGCTGCGCGCTCCACGCCGGTACGCGACGCGGAGTCGTTTCAAATACGCGCTCCACTCGCGAAAGCCCGCCACCTGAAATCGAATGCCGAGCGAGAACACGAGAATCATCGCGGCCGACGGCAGCCCGAGATTTCCGAGCACGAAGGCCTGCAATTCCATCTCTCCGAGGAAGTGCGTGGCGTAGCCGGTGATCACGTGCAGCAGGTCGTGCGTCTCGCGGTAACGCTTGGCGAGGTACACGTCGTCGGAATCGATCGCGAAGGTGGTGCGGAAGGGCTGAATCCCGTTCTTCTCGAAGTAGCGCGCAAACTCGCGGCCGAGCGTTCCATCGGGCATCGCGCGAAGTGCTGAGAGATCGAGATCGGGACCTTGCAGCGTAGGGCGTTGGGCGATCAGCCGCGATCCGACTTCGGTCTGACGCATCTTCACCGCGAGCTTCTTCTGCACACCGTTGTCGAGACACCACTCGAAGAGCGGGCCCTGCACCGGGTGATCGGGCTCGTATTGAAGAATGCGCAACGCGTTGAACCCGATCGCCAACCGTTTCGGCAGCGACGCTCCCAGTGGCCAGACCGCGACATCCATGACGAGCACCATGCCAATAAACGAACACTACTGTCCACTTATGGAAGTGACGCACAATGTGTGTTCGCCATGGCAAAGAAGCGAGATCTCCGCGTCGACGCAGTGAAGAACCGCCAGGCGATCGTGCGGGCCGCGCGTCAGCTCTTCGCGAAGAACGCGCGTGAGGTGGCGATGGATGAGATTGCCCGCCGCGCGAAGGTGAGCCGCGCCACCCTGTACCGGAACTTCGTCGACATCGACGCGCTCGCCGGCGAGCTCTTCGAGGAGAACATCGTCGCCATCGAGCGCGCGATCGAAGAGGCGGGTGATTCGGCCGGCGCCTTCGAGCGCGTGCTGATCCTCACCATCGAAGAAGGGCTCACCTGCCGCGCGCTGATTCCCACGCTCGCCGCACGCGCCGAGTCGAAGCAGATCCGTCAGCTCTCGATGCGTGTCGCCAGGGTGCTCGCCATGGCACTCGCTCGAGCGCAGGCCCGCGGAGAAGCGCGCGAAGATCTCGACGCTGAAGACATGATCCAGGTGCTGGCGATGATCTTCTCGACCGTGCTCGCGAACCCGCGCGCGAAAGATCTGACCGCTCGGACACGACGCTCGCTGCTCTTCGTGCTCGACGGCTTGCGACCTCGCTCGTGAATTTCGAGGCGTTCTCTCGCAATCGCTCACCCGAGCGGGCACATTGCCCCCATGCCCATTCGAAGCGTCACGACGCCCACGACCCCGTCCACGACTCCGACCACCAACACCACGCCGGCCGCGCCGACGACGCCGACTGCGCCGACGGCTCCCACGCAGCCCACGGGTTGGAACGCCAACACCACGCCCGCCGCCCGCACCGTTCGGAACGATCCCGACGGCATGGTGAACAAGGTGCAGATCCCCATTCGCGCGCCGATGCACCAGAAGGGCACCGCGACGTTCGAGGGCGCGAAGTTCAAAGATGAGGTGCTCCTCAACGACTTCAACCGCATCAACATGGCCGACTTCGGCGCGACGAAGGTGCAGCTGCCGACGGGCAAGGAATACGTCGTGCGCGACATGCAGTACGCGCTCGGCAACGGGAAGGTCGGCATGAAGTTCGTGCCGGTCGGCAACGACGATCCCGCGGCGAACAAGCAGATGGACGATCTGTTGCGCAAAGAGATGAAGCTCAAGCCGAACGAGCCGATCTTCGCGCTCATCGCGTACATCCATCCCGAGAAGCACACCGGCTCGATCAAGGAGCTCGGGGACACCATGCTCAAGACCGAGATGGGCAACACGCACACCGGCGCGTACGTCGGCGGCGGCAAGACGACGAACTCGCCCGAGGGGTACCACGGCAAGACGTGGGAAGTGAAAGGCTACCCGGCCAACGTGCAGGTCGTTTCGCTCGCGAAGGTCGATCAGGGAACGCTGAACAAGAACCTGCTCAACGCGGACAACGTTCTCAACATGGGAGTGAAATTTCCTCCCGACTACAAGAACGACCCGATGCGCACGGTCGACATCAACACCACGCTGATGTTCTACCGCGATTGGATCAAGGACGAGCCGTACCTCAAGAACGATCCCACGTGGCACACGTACTGCGCCGAGCACAAGACGATCGTCACCAACGTCGGCCTCAACGTTCCGCACAACGAAGCGTCGTTCAAAGAGATCTTCGGAGCGGCCGAGGGCGCCGAGCTGTGGACCAGGTACAAGGCGAAGTTCGAGGCCGCGAATGGCCGGCCGTTCACCGCCGCTGACGAGACGCGCTTCGAGCCGCTGTGGAAGAAGGAAGGCCTCAAGCCCGATCAGATCAAGGCGCCCACCAAGGCCGAGTACGACGCGTACCAGGCCGCGCGCTTCGATGGCTCGCTGAAGGCCGGTCGCTACCAGGGCTACGAGCCGCTCCCCGTCGGCCGCTCGATGGCGTGGAAGCCGGAGACCACCGCCGATCTCGTGAAGAACTTCATGGAGACCTACGCGCCGTTCCGCGAAGTCGGCGGGCCGATCAGCGCGGCGAGTCTGCTCGCGTTCAAGCCCGTCATTCAGGAACGCATGGGCATCGACGACGCGACGTTCATGAAGCTCGCCAAGCCGATGCTGCAGGAGATCATGGCGGCTGAGGCGCTGGCGCGTGCTCCGGCAGATCAGACGCAGCTGCCTGCGTGGTCGCAGCAGACGACCGGCGCGCTCTACGTCGCGCTCGGCGGCAAGAAGGAAGACTTCGCTCCGGGTGGCACCATCGATCCCGCGCGCATGGGTCTGGCGAAGGAATTGATGGGCAAGGTTCCCGCCGCGCTCACGCAGTTGCCGAAGCTCGCGACCCTGACTCCGGAGAAGCGCAACGATCAGGCGTACGCCGCGCTTCGTCGCAACATGCAGGACGAGCTCGAAGCGGCGCGCGGCCAGATGGTCAGCGATCCCGGGAAGACCGAGTACTACTCGCCGCCCGCCGTCACCAATCGCGTGGTCAACGGCATCGTCGACAGCAACCGCTTCGTGAACATTCGCGTGGTGGCGACCGCGGTCGATCAAAGCGAAGTGCAGTGAGCTGATGTCCCATCACGGTGGACTCTCGTGTCCGAGTGGAGCTGTTCCACTTCACGGGGGTCCACCGACGCCGAAGTGCGGCTGCCCGGGTAGTCGCGGAGCGCGCTCAGTCTCGCGCGGTGATTCACCCGACGAGGCCGAAGTGGCCGAAGGTGGCCGCTCCCTCACCTGACTACTTCTTCGGCTGCTTCTCGGGCGGCGGTGGTTTGCCCGTCGCGACGATCCCGAGTTCCGGAATGTCCGTCACCAGGTAGTCGGGGAACGGCTGCGTCAGCTTCGCCGCGCTCGCCATCACCGCGTTGGTGCCCGAAAGACCGCCGGAGACGATGCCGCCCGGTCCACCGAAGCCGCCGTAGCTGCAGTTGCCGCCCTTCTTCCACATGATGTACCGGCCCTGGAATCGGTTGGTCTTCGCCGGCTCGGTCGCCTTCGCCTGCGGCACTCCACCGTGGATGGGATCGGCGAGCTTGAACACGAGATCGTCGGTGAGGCTCTCCTTCGTGTAGCGGAGGTGCAGGCGCGTCACGGTCGCTTCCTGCGCGAACTTCGCGACCTGCGAGTCGGTCTTCACGCCGGGCATCACGTCAGCGCCGAGATTGCGCGCGAGCGGATCATCGGCCGGGTGCGGAGGCGGGCAGGGGTCACACGTCACTCCGTAGATGCCCTGATCGATCATCACCTGCGGCGGAGGCAGCGCTCCTTGCCACGCGAACTCGGTGAGGGCTGCTCCCTTGTTCTTCTCGAACGTCTTCGCGACGAGGTCCGAATAGAACGCGCCGAAGACGGGCTGCACCGCGACCTTCACATCGAGGTTGGTGGGCACGAAGACGTTCGGGCGATTGGCGACCTCGTAACGGCCCCTGGCGATGATGTGGACGATCAGGTCCTGCTCGCCCGAGCTGTTCATCAAGCCGAGCCGCACGGGCAGCTCGAACTTCTCGGAGTCGTAGTGGAAGCGCAGCGGTGACAGCACTGCGATCTTGTTGCCTTTGGAATCGGTGGTGAACGTCACCTTCTTCGCGTTCACCTTCGCGACGAAGAACTTCGAGTTGTTCTGCACGTAGGGGCGCAGCAGCGGCTCGGCTCCGTTGGGGATCTTGTACTTGTTCTCCTTGAGCCAGATGTCGAGGCCGAGAGCGTCCTTCGCCGAGAGAATGACGATGTCGTATTCGTTCACCGAGAACTGGGCCTCGACCTTCACGCCGAGATCTTTGGGCAGGCTCTTCTCGCGCGGACCGGCGCCTTCCATGTCCATCATCGCCATGGCCGGAATCGCGCAGGGCACCTGGTCCGTGTACATCTCGACGAGCCGCGGAGAAGCGATGGCGTCGATGCGCTCGAACGCCGACTTCTGGAGTGTGCGCACGTTTTCCTTCTGCAGAATCACCGGCACTGGCACCACCATCGCGAAGTCTTCAGCCGGGCCGCGGTAGTTGTTCTGCATGCTGAGCACGGTGCGCGTTCCGTCGCGCATGAGCGTCACGCTGGTCGCGTCATTGAAGAGCTGACCTCCGGCGCTCGAGACGTAGAAGCCGCAGAAGGCGTGGGCGGGGATGGCGAGGAGAGAGAGGATTACTGCGATCAAAGCCCCGTGGGGCGACGACGTTGGGTAGCGAAATGCGCGCATTGGGTTGTCCAGTCTGCAACTTGCTAGGTACGCGTGCATGAACGTTCGCACTGAGCAACGCGGTTCCGTGTTCACGGTGATTCTTCACCGACCCGAGGCAAAGAACGCCGTCGATCGTCCGACGGCCGATGCGCTGGTCGAAGCGTTCGTGAAGTTCGAAGCGACGGACAGCGCGAAGGTCGCGGTCTTCTTTGGCGAAGGCGGCGTGTTTTGTGCGGGCGCGGATCTCAAGAGCATCGGCACCGAGCGGCAGAATCGCGTCGAGCCAGGCGGCGCAGGACCGATGGGACCCAGCCGAATGGTCTTGAAGAAACCGGTGATCGCTGCCGTCGCCGGCCATGCCGTCGCCGGAGGTCTCGAGCTCGCGGCGTGGTGCGATCTGCGCGTCGCCGAGGAAGACGCGGTGTTCGGCGTGTTCTGCCGTCGCTGGGGCGTGCCGCTGATCGATGGAGGCACGGTGCGGCTGCCTCGGCTGATCGGGCTGTCGCGCGCGCTCGATCTCATTCTCACGGGGCGCGCGGTGAAGGCCGACGAGGCGCTCGCGATGGGGCTGGTGAATCGAGTGGTGCCGAAGGGAACGGCGCGCGCGGCGGCGGAAGCACTCGCTGAGGAGATCGCCGCGTTTCCTCAGCTCTGCATGCGCGCCGATCGCATGAGCGCGCACACTCAGTTCGACTTTGATTTGCCCGAAGCGATCCTCGAGGAGTTCGAAGGCGGCGTGGCCTCACTGCACGCAGAAGGTGTGGCGGGCGCCGCGCGCTTCGCGGGCGGAGCAGGGCGTCACGGGAGCTTCAAGTAGCTTCGCCTTTCAGCGTCGCACGCAGCGCAGGCGTACGCGCCGCTCAGCGTTCGAGTGAAACGCGCAGTCGCTGCACATCGCCGACGCGCGCATCGCCGGGGAACGCGACTTCGAACGCCTTCGCTTCGGCGATCGCGTCGGCGATCTTCCGCGCGCGCACCAGCTCGACCAGACGCGCGATGCGCACCTCGGGTTCGAGCACTCCAGCCGGGAACCGATCGAGCGAGCGCTGCCACGTCGCGAGCGCGCCCGACCGATCTCCATTGCGCACCTGCAGCGCACCGAGCTCGTACAGCGCCGCCTGTGCGTCGAGCCCATCTCCGTTGGCTTCGGCGCTGAGGCAGGTCAGGTGTTCGGCGCCCGGCGCGCACGGCGACCCACTCGCGGTGGGCGTGTCGAGCAGCTGCTGCGGAATCACCGGCGGCGGAGGCCAGGTGAACGATTCACCGGCGCGCACCACGTGACGCTCGCTGCGCGTGCGCACCACGACCTCGCCTTCTTCGACCACCACGGTCGTGCCGTTCGAGGTGACCTCGGCGAGGAAGCGGCTCTTCATCGTCTCGAGCACCGCGTCGGGCGTCTGCACGCGCAGCGGCGCTTCGCCGGGCTTGGACACCGCGAGCCGGCCGGACTGCAGCGAGACCTCGTCGGGAGCCACGTGCGTCCACTTCGCTCCGGCGGTGGCGACCAGTTCCGCGGGGCGTGGCGCAGGCGGCGGAGCAGGGCGGAGCACGAGCACCACCGCGATTCCGACGGCGAGCGAGAGCGCGAAGGGGATCGCATGACGCCACGGAGAGGGCGGGCGAATCAGCGCGCGTTCCATCACCGAGTCCCAGTCGTCGTGGCGGATCGGGCGTGGACCGACGGTCGCGGCGGCGGCGATCAGCTTCTCGGCGTCAGTGATGGCGCTGTCGACGAGGCGCGCAGGAATCGTCTCGCTCATGGTTCCACCTCGTCTCGCTTCAAGCCGCTGGTGCGGGCTTCGATCAGCAACTGCCGCTCGAGCGCCGCGGTGACTTCTTTTCTCGCGTGGAACAGGCGCGTCCACACGGTCTTCAACGGAATGTGCAGCGCGGCCGCGATCTCTTCACCCGGCAGGCCCTGGAGTTCGAAGAGCACGAACACTTCGCGCTTGGGTGCGGCGAGCGATTCGAGCGCGCGCGACACGCGGACCTGCGCATCACGTTGCGCGACGGTGCGAGTCGAGACGTCCACCGCGGGCACGTCGTGCGCCTGTTCGAGACCGAAGAAGCGGCGCAGACGCGCGGTGCGGCGGCGGGTGGCAGCGAGCTTGACGGCGACTCCGTAGAGCCAGGCGCGCGGGCTCTGCACGGTGCCGAGCTCGTCGCGTTTGTCGAGGGCGACCACGAAGAGCTCGTGGAGCAGATCGTGCGCGTCGAGCTCAGGCACCAGACGCGCGAGGGTTTGGCGGAGCCCGGCGCCTTCGGTGAGGTACAGACGACGGACCTCGTCGACCCCGCCGCTGCCCGACTGCGTGATGGCCTGGTCGAGAATCATCTTCAGATGCGGGAGTGCGGGGGCCGGGCGTGAGCTTCAAAGAAAATTGGCTTCGAGGACGAGGCCCCCGAGGAGCCCACCTTCCCAGGGCAGGAGCTCGAGAACTGGTCCCAAATTCGAGACGTTGAACCGTTCCGCGCGCCAGCGGGAGGACGCGTAGAGGCTGAGCTGCGCGGACAATGGACCGATCAGACGAATGGTGGCGGTGGTTGCGGCCACTCCGCCGAACGAGGCGAGGGCGGTAGTGGCGTTGGCGTCGGCGCCGGTCGTCTCTGCGGCGATTCGCCAGAGGCGCACACCGAGAGAAAGCGAGAGGCGCAGGCGATCGAGTGGTCGGAAGTGGATGAGGCCGTTGAGGCTCGCCCACTGCGAGGTGCTGGTGACCGTGACGGGAGCGACGGTGCGCGTGCGGGCGCTCTCGAGGCCGACGTCGAGGCTGACGCCGAAGCGGGTGAAGGCGAGGGCGACGCTCGCCTGGCCGCGGCCGGTGAAGGAAGCGGTGGGGCCGAGTGCTGTTCCGCCGAGTGCGGCGATCTCGAAGCTGGTGGACGAGGAGCCTGCGGTGCTGAGCAGTGCGTCGGTGGTGCCCGCGTCGGTCGGGAGAACCGTGTCGGCGGTGCCA
>JAEUJS010000404.1 GCA_016792935.1 Archangium sp.
GGCTGGCCTTCGGTGAGCACGATGGTGCCGCTCGAACAGGTGCCGTGTTGTGACGACGCGAGGTTCTTGTTTCGCATGTCGACCCACACGCCGGGCTGGAAGAACTTCCACCCGGTGAAGTCGAGTCGCGCGAGCGCATAGAGGTTGGCGGTGCCGGCGGGCATCGAGCCATCGATGGGGTAGGGGTTCACCCAGAAGTTGGCGGTGACGCGCGATTCCCAGTCCTTCGACCACTTCGCCGACCAGCGGAAACGGGCACCCGCTTCGTTTCGCGCGCGTTGACCTTCGAGGAGATCGGGCGAGGCGATGGGCCGCGCGTACGGAGTGCCGAAGCCCGCGTCGTAGAAGCGCAGCGAGAGCTCGAACTCGTGGTGTTTGGGGCTCCAGGTGGTGCGCTGCTCGACGCCCCAGCCGCCCTGTTTGTTGTTGGCGAGGCGGCCGTCGAAGTTGTGCGCGGCTTCGAGGAAGAAGTTGAAGCCCGAGAAGCTCGCCTTGGCGTCGACGCCGACGGCTCCGAACGTGCCGCCCGTCGGGTAGCGGCTGTATTCCTGGAAATCGAGCTGCATGGGCGTCTGCGTGAAGAACGGCACGGCCGCGTAGCTCGTGACGCCGAGCGTGAAGCGGTACGACGGCTTGAAGGTGACGTGCCCGCCCGCGGTGAGCTCGTCGAACATGTTGTTCAGCGTGCTGAACTTGAGGACCGTGTCGGGACCGTTGACGTAGATCGGTGGTGCCTTGCACGCCGCGTCGTTGTCGTTGCGCGGGTCCTCGCAGTAGCGGCGATCGAAGAGCTCGTATTGGTAGATCGATCGGTTCTGGTACGAGGCGAAGCCGTAGAGCGACATCGTGGCTTCTTCACCGAGGTGGAGATCTTCGATCGAGCCGGCGACTCCGCGGAACACGTCGCGCCAGCGGTAGTCGGGCGTGATGTAGAGGTTCTTGCCGTTGTCGAGCTCGCAGCCGCTGGTGGGGTCAGCGACGAGGCCTGCCCCGGAGAGGCGGCAGGTCGAGCTCAGATCATTCAGACGCCGGTAGTCGTCGATCAAATAGATGCCGCGCGGCGTGACGCGACGGGTGTTGTCGAGCGTGAGGCGCTCACCGAAGCCGATGGTGAAGGTGCCGACGACCAACTTCGCCTGCCCGGGTTTCCACTGCACGAAGAAGCGCGGGAGATGCGGCGTGTACGAGAACCCGCTGCTCAACAGGGAATCGGTGCTGACGTCGAAGAGCGGCTTGGCGGCCTTGCGGCGCGTGGTGAAGGCCATGAAGCCGCCGCTCAAGTTGAGCGGCCCGCGGAGGCGCGCGGAGAGGAGCGCGGGCGGTGGCACGTTGTCGGTCGTGGTGACGCGGGTCTGCGCGTGGAACTTGCCGCCGATGGGAAGAATCGGCCGCGCAGCGTCGATGCGAATGAACGGAGCGATCTGGATCAGCTGGTCTTCGGTGAGCGCTCCGGCGGCGACGAGCTCGGTGGGGTCGTCGATGCGGCCCTTCGACTTGCGGTACTCCATGATCGCGTCGCAGTCGGGGTAGGTGATGCCAGGCAGGTCGTAGAGCTGATCGCGGTCGGCGGAGTTGAGATCCACCCCTTCGCGAAGGAGCTCCATCAGCGTGTCGGCGGTGTCTTCGGAAATGTCGCCGCGCTGCTCGAGCTCGAAGAGCTCTTCTTCGGAGTCGGCGGTGATGGTGTTTTCGTAGATCGCCGCGCGCGCGCTGAAGGCACAGAAGGTCAGCGAGAGGCTTACGGCGAGGACCCGGGCGCGCATCAACGAGTGGCGAAGCTACACGGCCCGGCAGGCGATCGGATCGCCGAATCCTTTAGAAAAATCAGGGTCGTCCGAGGATCACTCGGGCGCGTCCGTCCATCGGAAGTTCGACTTCTTCGACGGTGAGGCCAAGCGTGCGGCCGAGCTCGGACAAGTGCCGCATCCACGGCTTGTAGGGCATCGAGTTGTCGGAACAGCACGGCACGATCGCGAAGGGAACTTTGTGGCGCGCGGCGTATTCGACGATGACGCGCGTGGCGCCGTCGGGGTGCATGCCGACCACCGCGTCGCACTCGCACGGCTCATCGAGCGTGAACTCGCGCTCGGCGAACTTCACGGGGAGGTGTTTGTGGCGGCGATCGAACGTCGTGACCTCACACCCGCGGCGGAGCAGGGCGTCGTTGAGTTTTCCCTGGCCGCCGGCGACGTCGAAGATCCGCTTCGCGTCGGGAAAACGCGAACGGATCAGCTCGGCGAAGAGATCGAAGCGGCGCTTGTCGGCCATGAGTCTTGAGACCGCTTATCGAGTTCGGTCGTGAGTTTGAAGCGCACCCACTGAGAGTGCTTGTCTCGCGGGGTGCATTGGCTGATCGCGATTTCAGTCCTTGGTGGAGCTGAGGGCGAGAAGCTCAACGCTCGCGCGTTCGAGGTCCTTGGCTGGGGATCGACACCTGAGGCGGCGACGCGGCGGTTCCCGACTCTGAAGCGAGTGTCGGACGCGCGCCTCTGCGACTGGGTGACATCTTCGCGAGCGGTGTGCCTTGTCTATGCGGCCGATGGTCTGAGCGCCGTGGTTGGCGTCGTCGATCCGTTCGACGAGGAATTGAGGGGCACCGACTACCTCGCTTCGTTCACGAAGCAGTGGGGCAAACCGAAATCGGTACACACGCAGGGCACGAGGCACTGCTGGGCGTTCGAGAAATGGGACCTGGCTGTCGTGTACGCGGGCCCGACGCCAGTACGTGTCGAGTACGCACGACCGAGAAAGTGCGCCCCTGTCGATGTGGCTGCCGACGGCGACACCGCACGCGCGCGATGTGAACGTCTCATCGCTGCAACCGGCGCACGCAGCGACGTCGTGCTCATCGCCGTCGAAGCTGCTTCGCGAGGGCTCAAAGACGACGCTCAGTTCTGCCTCAGGAAGAGCATTGGGTTGAAGGCGTTCGAACCTGCAGAGTCGTCGCTCCCGATGCCCGCCGACTTTCCACCGACGAAGTTGCCGTGACCGGCGCTCGACGTCCGCACCACTTTCGACCTCGAAGCCTGCTGCTAAGACCACCGCGTGCCTCTCCCCGCTTCACTGGCTCCGACGATCGACGCGCTGCTCTCATCGCGAGCGCTGTGTCTTCCGCTCGGAGGCAAGGTCAATCAGATCTGGGGCGCTGCAGATCGGTACCTGCACGCGGTGCATCAGACATGGTTCGAGGTCATCGCCATCGCGAAAGGAAAGTTCCACCTCGAGTGGGTCGATGGCGTCGAGGCGCTCTACGAAAAAGACCCCTCGCTCTTCGATCCCGCACTCGCTGGCAAATTCGAACCGATTCCATTGCCCGCCGACCTGGCCGAACGCGCGCACTTTGCCGACACGCAATTCCCAGCGCTCTGGTCTGGCCTTGAGCAAGGCGCGATCGACGTCGAGTCGAGCAGCTGGCGGAAGGACGCTGCGTTGCGAGTCACCGACGGCACCTATTGGCAGGTGCGTGAGGCCGGAAACGCGGTGATTCGCGCGGAGCGGTGCACGCCGCGTTCCCTCATCTGGTCGCTGCGCTCACAACTGTGGGAAGGCACCACCCCACCAACGCGTGCGCTCACCTCGGAGCTTCGCGCGCGCGTCGAACAAGCCGTTCAGCTCGAGACGATTCTTCGGGCTCGGCGGGTCGACGTGCAGCTCACCACGCCGACCATCGAGAACGCGAACTACCGGCTCTTGAGTTCGAGCGCGTTCCGCTGGGAAGACACTGGAGAAGAAGTGCGCTCGCTCGACTGGACGAACCCGTGGCCCGAGCCGGTCTTCGACTTCCTTCCATTTCCCCGCGATGAGCTGCTGGTGATGCTTCGTGCGCCGTCGACCGAGGTGATCGTCGTCGACTACGCAGCGAAGTAGTGCACTTCACTCGACCGCGTAGAGCTTCACTTTCTTGTAGATGCGCCGATCGAGCGGCAACCGCGCGTCGATGAAGCCCAGCGCCTCGTCGAACTCGAAGCTGATGGTCGGCACCGGTGGAGAGATCGACACGATCAGCTCGAACGTCCAGAGCGAGCTGAGCTGCGTCTTCCCTTCGAGCGCCTCAGCCGGAGGTGGCGGCAATTTCTCAGCGGCGTTCTTCACGTCGACCAGCGCCTCGCGATCGACGTTCGAGTCCTGCGAGGGCTGCACCAACTCGACCTTGAGCAGCTTGCCGTCTTTGTCCTGCACGACGCGAATGACCGCGCGACGCACCGCGCGGAAGCTCTCCTTGAGCGACTTCTGCAGTTCCTTGCGCTGCTCGAGATCGGTGCCGTTCAACGCCGTCACGCGATCGTTCGCCACCGCACGGCGGTTGTTCGAAGGGCCGGTGTCTCCGAGCGGGTTGCCGCTGCTGCCGTATTGCTGCGCGCGGTCGGCCCAGATCTCGTTGTACAGCTTCAAGTTCTGACTGGTCTGCTCGACGAGCCCCTTGAGGCCATTCGCCGCGACGCGATCCGCATCCCAGTTCTTGATGAGCGCCTTGCCCAGCTGCGAGTAGTACGGGTGCACCAGCCCGCGATCGACGCGACCGCGGCCGATGGTTTCCTTCGCGAGAATGCCGACCACGTCTTTGGGCGCTTCGAGACCGTGCAGCCCGGTTCCATTGATGACCTCGACCTCGCGCGGCACGCCCGCATCGAGCTTGAGCACCAGCGTCGAGTTGGGAACGAGCCCGAGCGTCAGCTTCGGCAATTCGCGCGGCACGTCGGCGGTCGGCAGATCACGCGGCACGTCAGTCGGAACGTCCTGCGGTGGAGGCGGCGTGATCTTCACGTCGCGTGGCGGCGGAGGTGGACGCACCACGGCGACCTTCACGGGCGGAGGCGGCGGCGGCGCGACTGGCTCGGGCTCCTTTACTTCTTCGGGAGGCGGCTCTTCGACCTTCGGAGGAGGCAGCTCCGTGAAGATCATCTCTGCTTCGACCACCCTGGGCGCGATCACCTCGTCCGGACGCGTCGCGACGTAGCCCGCCAATGCAAGGTGGGCCACGGCGCTCAGCACCAGAGCGGTAATTCCCCCTGTGGTTTCGGGCACCATGACCTTGTTGACGGGTTAACCGTTTCGACGCCTGCGCGCACGCCTCAGACTCCAGACATACGCCACCACCAGAAAGATGTTTCGCGCGTCCTCCCCAGAGGAGCAGCCGCTCGCGCGCCCGGACCACACCGCGATCGGCAGCTTTATTTCCCGGGGAACACACACGAATTGACCGCTGAACCCGGGCCGGCAGTCCTCGCTCGCCGCGCACGTGGTGTTCGACGTGCACGAGCGGCTGCACAACGCGAGCTCGGGCGAGACGCCGTCACAGCGCGTGTCGTTCAAGCAATGGGTCTGGCCCATCACACACGCCTCGCCCTGGCGAGCAGTCGGCAGCTGCGGAAGCACGCACTGCGAATTGCTGCACTCCAGTGGAGCAGGGCACGCCGCGCTCGCGCAGCTCTGCGAGCAGTAGGCCTCCGGGTGTTGAGGGTCGGTGATGCACGCGCGAGACGCGCAGTCGATCGCGTCGCTGCAGCGATCTCCGGGGCGCACGCAGTCGGGATCGATCGTGGCGCCGCAGGTGCTCACGCACAGCCCGTCTGATCCACACGCGCCTTCCCACGCGCCAAGCCAGTCAGCGAGCTGCAAGCGGAATGCGTCGATTCGGAAGTCGGCTCCGTCGAGACAATCGGGGGTGCGCGTGAAGCTGTGCACGCCCGCGAGGCGCTCGACGCCGTCGTTGAAGGTGAGCAGTGATGGCCCGCCCGAGTCGCCGTGGCAGATGCCTTTGCTGAAGCCGTCTCCGAGGAAGAGGTGCGTCGGCGTCACCTGGTTGATCATCAGCTCGACCTCGCGCCGCACGCCCATGCCCGCGTCGGTCATGTCGTTGCTGCCGTAGCCGAACACGCGCAGCACCTCACCGCTGCGACCGTCGAGCGACGCGCGGTTCCACGGAATCGGCGTGACGCCAGGCGGAGCGCTGTCGAGCAACACCGCGCCGAGATCGTTGGCGAGGCCGAACTGCGGGCGCCACTCGGGGTGCAGCTTGCGCTCCACCGCGGTCCACGTGTTGACGCCGGGCACCACGTCCTGCGGCGTCGGAGCGTTGGTGGCGATGATGGTGTTGGTGGTCGCTCCGAGGACCACCGGATCGATGCAGTGCGCGGCGGTGAGCAGCGTGCGCGAGCCGATCAGCGTTGCGGTGCACGATGACGTGACGCCGTTGTCTCCGCGGATGTCGAGCAAGAAGACCGCGCTCGCGTTGGGAGCAGGAGTTCCGCCGATCAGGGTGTGCTCCCTCACCCCGACCCTCTCCCCGAGGGAGAGGGAGACACCGCCTTCGCACCCGAGCAACATCAGTGCGAAGAGTGCGAAGCGTCTCACGCGTTACAGCTTACGCCCGGGCACGCCGTCGGCGCGCGAGGACGCCCGCCGCCAACCACAGCGCAATCCCAGCGCCGGTCGAGCAGCCAGTCGCGACCGCTCCCGTTTCGCGAGGCACGGCGGCCAGCGTCACAGGCGTCCACCGCACGTCGGGCGGGCGGCAGTAGCGCGCCGAGTTGAAGCCCGCCTCGCACACCGATCCGCTCGGACAATCGACGGTCGTGGTGCACGCCTTCACGCAGCGCGAGATCTGTGACGTCGCCGGGCCGGTGCAGATGAGCCCCGCGGTGCCGCCGCAGAAATCGCCGGTGGTGCACGTCTCGAGGAAGCCACGCGTCGGGCGCTGCTTGATGCGGCAGGTGCCCTGCGCGCATTCCATCGTCGACGGGCACTCGCTCGAGCTCGCGCACTGCCTGGTGCAATACGTCTGCGCGTTCTGCGGATCGTTGAGGCACAACCGCCCGCGGCACTGCGTCGGAGCGACACACAGCGAGCCCTCATCGACGCAATCGGTGTCGGGCCGGCCGCACGCCTGCACCGAGCACACGTTGTTCGCCACGCAGTCGCGCGGACAGTCGACATCCATCGCCGGGTCGGTGCAGTCGGCGCTGCACACGCCGTCAGCCGCGCAGACACAGTCTTGATCGGGAGTCGCACAGTTCTGCACGCACGCTCCGTCGGTGGCGCAGGTCGGCAGTTCCCACGCGGACATCGTCGAGCGAATCCACGACGCGGCGACGTCGACGCGGCCGTCGTAGCCCTCGTACGCACAGTCTTGATCGCCGTAGCTCACGACGCCGACCAGCTTCTCCGTGGTCTCTCCCGGCATGATCATGAACGCCGGACCACCGGAGTCGCCCTGGCAGGTCTGCTTGCCGCTCGCTCCGGACTCGATGGTGTAGTTGCGAACTTCGCGCAGGGGGTACGTCACCTCGCGCTTGGTGCCGCTGACCTGACCGCCGGC
>JAEUJS010000412.1 GCA_016792935.1 Archangium sp.
TCGAGAGCGCAGCCTCCGCCATGTCGAGCTGACCCGACTGCGACAACCAGTAGCCGTAGCGCGCGAGGTAATCGCGATTGCCGGGCGCCTTCTTCGAGGCGTTGCTCCACGCCTCGAGGGCCGCTCCGGAGTCGCCCTGCACCTCGCGCATCTCAGCGAGGATCGCGTCGGGCCGCGGATCATTCGGAGCGATGCCCGCCGCTTCCTTGATCGCCGCCTCCGCGCGCTTGCCCTTGCGAGTGAGCGCCGCGGCCTTCGCTTCCAGCACGCGGCACTCGAGATTCTTCGGAGCCTTCACCAAGCACCCATCGACGAACTCGAGCGCGTCGTCCCACGCCTTGCTCTCGGTGAGCATCGCCACCGCTTTCGCGAGCTGCGCGTCCGTCACGTCGGGCATCGCTCCGAGCTTGATGAGCGCCCTGGTGCGATCGGCTCCTTGCGCCGCTTCGGCCTTCGCGAGCTGCTCGACCGCGGTCGCCGAAGATCCACCGAAAACGAACTTCGCTCCCACGCCGAGCAACGCGAGCACGACGATCGCTCCGATGATCATCGGCAGCTTCGACTTGCCGCCACCACCGCTCGCGCTCGACTCGCCGCCAGCGGCCTTCTTCTGCGCGGCGAGTTCTGCTTCCTTCGCGATCATCGCGGTCGCGGAAGGCGTCAGGCCTCTCGTCGCAGGCTCCGGATCATCTCCGCCCTTCGGCACGTAGGCGCGAATCGGAGAAGGCATCGTCGCTTCGACGCCCTTGTTCGGCGTCATCGGTCCTTCGGCGCGCGGCACGGAAGGATCGGCCTCTCGCGCGCGGCGCAGCGTGTTGCGGCGATCGTCTTCCTTCTCCGGGTACAGCGCGGTGACGTACTCGGCCACCTGCTGCGCCGAAGCGAGCACCGACTCTCCGCCGACGCTCTCCATCGCAGTGACGAACTCCGCGAGGTTCTGGAAGCGCGCGCGCGGTTCCTTGGCGATGGCCTTCAGACAGATCGCCTCGAGCGCCTTGGGAACGGCAGGGTCGTACGACGACGGCAGCGCGGGATCTTCGCGCGCGATGCGAATCACCACTTCGTCGATCGAATTGCCCGTGAACGGACGCCGCCCACACAGCTGCTCATAGAGCATCACGCCAGCGGCGAAGATGTCGGCGCGGTGATCGACCGGCTTGGCGGTGATCATCTCGGGCGACATGTAGAAGAACTTGCCCTTCAGCGTGCCCGGCTCGGTTCCAGCGCCCCACGCCGTCGTGCGCGCGATGCCGAAGTCGATGACCTTGATGTCGCCCTTCACGCCAACGTGGATGTTGTCGGGCGTGAAGTCACGGTGCACCAGCGCGAGCGGCTTGCCGTTCTCATCGACCGCGCGGTGCGCTGCATCGAGACCGCGGCACGCCTCGGTGAGAATCGTGAGCGCCACTCCGGCCGGCATGCGACGCGCGTTCTCTGCAGCGCGGGTGCGCAGCTCGGCCCACGTGCGGCCTTCGAGCAATTCCATCGCGATGAACGGCTCTCCGTTCACCTGGCCCAATTCGTAGATCTTCACGACGTTGGGGTGGGCGATCTGCGCGGTGATGCGCGCCTCGTTCAGGAACATGCGAACGATCGCCGAGTCCTTCACGAGGTGCGGGAGCAGACGCTTCACCGCCACCATCGGCCCGAAGTTGCCTTCGGCGTCGATGTGACGACCGACGTAGACCTCAGCCATGCCGCCCGTCGCGATGCGGGTCGTCAGGCGGTACTGGCCGATCCAGACGGGGTCGCCGAGGTTCTCCACTTGGGGCGGACTCTACCCGCGCGGAGCGTTGCGTCAGTCAAAAAGCCCGAGCTGCGGGGGCTTCTCCAGATGGCCTGTATCGAGCTGTGCCTCGAAGAGCGCCCGCAGGGTCTCGATGGTGTCGGCCTCGGCGGGCTTTTTGTCGTCGCGAATTCGCGCGATGCGGGGGAAACGCAGGGCGTACCCGCTGTCGTGGCGTGAGCTGCTCTGGATTCCGTCGAACGCGACCTCGATCACGATGAGCGGTTTCACGAGGTGGTACGGGCCCTGTTGCTCGATGGTGATGGCCTCGAGCCGCGCGGTCAGGTCGTCGATCTCGACGTCGGTCAGCCCCGAATACGCGCGGCCGATCTCGACGAGGTGCGGCCCTTTCCACACCGCGAACGTGTAGTCGCTGAGCACACCGGCGCGCTTGCCGTGCCCGCGCTCCGCTCGAGTGATGACGACATCGAGCGTTCCGAACGCGCGCTTCACTTTTCTCCACGCGTTGCCACGCCGGCCGGCCTCGTAGATCGAATCGGAGCGCTTGATCATCACGCCCTCGTTTCCACGCTTTCTCGCCGCGGCGAACGCCTCGTCGATCTGCGGCTCGAGTGGCTTCGAGGCATCGACTGCGATCACCGCGTTGGTCTTCACGGGCAGCGCTTCGAGGCGCGTGCGTCGTTCCTTCCACGTGAGGTGGAGGATCGGCTCCCCGTCGAAGAGGCAGTCGTAGGCGACGAACCCGACCGGCGTCTTCGCGATGACGCCTTTGCCCGGAGAGGTTCTTCCCAGTCGCGCCTGCAACGCCTGAAAGGGACGCGCGCTGCCATCGGGCTTCACCGCGATGATCTCTCCGTCGATGACGACCTGCCGCGGCATGCGCGCGAGCACCATCGCGAGATCGGGAAACTGCACCGTGATGTCGTCTTGCCCGCGCGCGAAGATCCGCACCTGACCGCCCCACACGTGTGCCTGCGCCCGAATGCCGTCGAGCTTGTCTTCGAGGATCGTGAGCGCGGGATCGAGCGGCTCCTTCACCGTCTCGGTGGGGCTGGCGAGCATGAACGCCACGACGTTTCCGGGAACGACGCTCGCGGAGTCGAGCTTCTTGTCTGCAGCGAGTCCGGCGAGATCGCCCGGGTCCGGAGTCAGCGCGCTCGCTTTCCGCAACACATCGAGCTCGATGCCGAATGCGTCGGCGAGCGCCTCTTCGAAGATGCCGAGCTGCACGCCGATTCTCAGTTCTCCGAGGATCGCCTTCACCAGGTAGCGCGCTTCCCACGGCGCAGTGCGCGCGAGCAGCTCGGTGAGCAGTTGCTGCTTCACGATGCGATCGGGAGTCGACGCCACGCGCTCGATCAGCTTCGGCACTTCGAGCAGCGGCAGGTTCTTTCCGTGCGAGGGCAGCAGCACCTCGAGCGCGTCTCCGAAGTCGCCGAGCTCACGGCTCTTGAGTCCAATCTCGTGGATCGAGTGGCCGCTCACTTCCGCTGCTGCCGCGCTCAGCAACGCCCAACCGACGCCGAGGTTGCGCGCGTCGTTGGCGTGCAGCACGCGGCCGAGAATGAAGCGCGCGGCGTGCGGCAGTTCTTCACGCGAGAGCGATTTGAGGAGCGCCGACAAGTGGCGCACCTTCGCCTTGCGCGAGCGCGTGTCTTTCGCGGCGTCGAGGGCGTGTACGAGGCGCTGCATGCTTCAGGGCATCACGCCGCGCCAACGACGGACGGGCTCCAGCTGCTGGCCAAACGCGGTGAGACTGCCGTCGGTCGCGCGTGCTCCTCCGAAGACGGAGGCGCGACGAGCAGTCGGGTGTTCGCGCACGCCACGCAGCGCGCGGGTGGCGCGATCGACGGTGACCACGGCGGGAATGCGATCGGCGCCACGTTCGAGCGTGCCAAACAGCTCGACCTCGTCGGTGCCCGAGAAGCAGCCCGCGAGCTCGAAACGATCGTCGAGGCGCACGTCGGTCAGCGCGGCTCCCGAGACTGCGCCACCTTGCGTCCACGCGAGCTGCACCGCGCCGTCGTTGGCGATGCAGATCGCAAGGCCGAGATTGAAGGCGGCGACGCCGCGCGCGGTGCCGCCTTCGGCGAACGGGTCGGAGTCCCACAGCTCGCCGTCGAAGGTCATCTGCACTGCGTAGGCGGGATGATCTCCGATGGGCCGCGCGCGCTGGCCCGTCACCCAGAACTGTCGCCGCGTAGGAGACGGTGCTCCGGGATCAGCGACGATCGCCTCGGGGACGAAGCCGATGGCCGTCGTCTGGAAGTCGGTATCGAAGTGGCGTTCCCAGCGAATCGCTCCGCTCGCCTCGAGGAGCGCGACCCAGCCTTGAACGGTGGCCCCTCGCTGCTCGGTGCCGGCGACGACGAGTGAGCCTTCGTTGGTCGTCGAGATGCCGCGGGCGATCGTGCCGGTGGTGCCCAGCTGCGTTTCCCACAGCGTCGCGTCGTTCTCGTCGAGCGCGCGGACGAAGGCGCGATCTCCGAGTGAGCCGGCGATGACCCAGGTCGTGCCGAGCATCGTCGAGCCGAGCACTGCGGAGGGTGTGACTTCGAGCGAGGTGATCTTCGGGACGGCGCCGTTCGCGTCGGCGCGGCCGTACCAGCCCGTGAGCGGAGCGGGAGCGCTGCGATCTCCTGCTTCGCGCCAACCGGTGGGCGTCGCGATCGCGGTTCTGATCGCGAGGCGGCGTTCTTCTCCGATGGGTACTTCCGGAGCACACGCGCTGAGCAGGGCGATCGCAGTGAAGAAGACGTGCTCCCTCAGCCCGGCTCCTCTCCGATCAGGGCGCATCGAGGAGCCTCTTGATTCTCGTGCGGACGAGTTCTGAGTCAGTGGCAGCCGACAGTCTCTTCGCGAGCGCTTCGGCTTCGGTGCGTTTGCCTGCGAGCAGGAGCGCTTCGAGTCGCATCAATCCGGCCTCGGTGCGCATCGAGCCGCGCGGGAATTTCGCGTCGTATTTTCCGACGGCCGCGAGCGCTGCGGGCGCGTCTTTCTTCTCCAGCGCCTCGCGCACGGGCTCGAGCAACGCGAGCTCTGCTTCGAGTGTGTCGCCCGCAGCCGGAGGGCGAGGCGTGACGACCGGCACGTTCGGCGTCGGCGTCGGTGTCGGCACCGGCGCGACTTCGACCACCGGCGTCGGAACGGGACTCGGCACCGGCACTTCGACCGTCACCGTCTTGGGCGGCAGCTTCTCGTATTCCTCGCGCGCGCGATCTTCTCCGACGCGGAGGCCGGCGAAGAAGCCGCCGCCGATCAGCGCGACCACGATCGTGCCCTTGATGATGGTCGCGGCCGTCGTCGCTCCCGCTGCAGCCGGAGCAGCAGGCGCCGGCGCCGACGGCGGCTTCGGTGCATCGGGCGCGTGAGGAGCCGCCACGGACGGATGCGGCAAGCCGAGCGCCGCGCGCGCCTTCGCCTTCGCGGCCTCGGGCGCGAGCTGACCGCGCGCGTTCCCGAGCAGTCCCTGCAGTTCGTCGTCGAGCGGTGGCAGCTGATCACTCATCGCTGGGCCGCCTTCCATCGCTTGAAGATCGCCTGCAGCTCTTCGCGCCCGCGCCGCAGCCGTGACGCCGCCGTGCCTTCGGGAATGCCGAGCGCCTCAGCGACCTCCTTCTTCGAGAGACCTTCGAGCTCGCTCAACACCACTGCGGTTCGCAGCTCATCGTCGAGCTGAGACAAGAAACGCTCGAGCAGCGCGCGCTGTTGTTTGCGGTGCACCTCGTCGGCAGGCGTGTCGGGCGCCGCGGGTTCCAGCGCTTCGTCGACGGGCACGTGATTGGGCCGCGCACGAAGCGGAGCCGCCAGCTTCACCGCCGTCGCGCACAAGAACGCACGCTCGCGACCGGGCTCGATGTCGTCGATGCGGCGAGAGGCGATCACGAAGACCTGCTGCGCTCCGTCTTCAGCTGACGCGTCGGGAACACCCACACCTTTGAGCACGCGCCACACCAGGTCGTAGTGCGCCTCGAACATGGCAGCCAGTCGCTCCCGGTTGGCGGTCGTCGAAGCTGGACCCGCTCCAGCTTCACTGACGGCCAGGCTGTGTGTCGGAGCTGTCATGTGACGAGGCCCACTCGGGGATCACTGAATCAGCAGCCAACGGCTGCTGGGTGACGCGAATCGTGTCAGAGCGCAAAACCCGCCGCTACGACGCCGGTTCCAAAGAACCGGGGCGCTGAAAAGACGGCTCCGCTGTTGGTGATCACATACGCCTCCGCGCGGGTGTTCACGCCGCCGCTTCCTTCGAGCGCGACGTGGAATTTCCCGAACGTGAAGACGATGCGCCCGAGCGCGCCGGGTGCGATCAACAGTCCCGCGCCCGAGCCAGGCACCTCTGCTTCTGGAGCGCTCACCGGCACCGCGAGCCCGCTCACCGTCACGCCAACATCTGCACGCACCCAGGAAGTGAAGGGAAGGGTGAGAGACGCTGCGAGTCTGGCGCCGACTCCGAAGTACTGCGCGACGCCGAACGCGTTGTTGACGCGGCGACCGATCACCAGACTCGGGGCGACCTCGATTCGCACCCGCGAGATGACGAGCGCAACGTCGAGTTGAACGAGCGGGTCCACCGATCCGCTGATGGCCGAGGTGAATCCGCCGGCTGCTCCGATTTCGAGGTGCACGTCGGAAGTCGTCGCGACGCCTGCATCGACTTGCGCGGGCGGTGCTTCTGCGATGACGCCAGCGTCGACGAGCGGCTCGACCGGAGCGCCCGCGTCGATCACCACCGGCTCCACGCCTGCATCGATCGGCTCGACGATCGGCGCTCCAGCATCGACGACTTCTTCGATGGGAGGAGGGGCGGGTGCGACCGCTCCCAACTTCGTGCCTTCGGGGTCGAGCAGCATCGACGTCGCGAGCGCGGCGGCCTGCACCAGCGTCTCGCACTGCGCCGACTTGAACTCGCGCGTGGTGACGCCACTCATCGTGGTGCGCAGCTTCGAGACCGCGCTGAACTTCTTGTTCTTCTCGATCACCTTCACCGCGACGTGCGCCTCTGACGCGTCAGGCGGCGAGACGATTCGCAGACGTGACGACCTCGCCCGCAGCTCAGCCTCGAAACGCGCGCGGGGAGGGCAGCTCTCGGGCGCGGTCCATTCCACATCCACGCTGATTTGCGGAGCGTCGCCTCCAGCCGCGATCAGCAGTGCGAGCGCCCCCCACATGCGGCCGGATGGTACCCGCGCGGCCGTCGATTTCGTGATCCATCGGCGGCCTGCCCCCATTTCACGAGCGCAACCACCCTTCACGCTCGGGGACTCCAACTCATGTTTCGCACGCGTACTTTCGCCGCGGTTCTCGCGGTGTGGCTGATTTCTGCCTGCCGCCCGGATGTTTCAGTCGATGACGGCGGCACCGGAGGCGGTGGAAACGAAGGGGGCGGCGCCGCGACCGGTGGCGGTACGGGCGGAGGTGCCACCGGTGGTGGTTCGACCGGCGGAGGTGCCACAGGTGGTGGTGCGGCGACTGGAGGTGGCGCCGCGACGGGCGGTGGCGATCCCATGGGCGGCGGCGATCCGATGGGTGGTGGAACCGCGACCGGCGGCGGCGATGCGACTGGCGGCGGCGATCCGATGGGAGGCGGTGCTGCGA
>JAEUJS010000486.1 GCA_016792935.1 Archangium sp.
CGGCTCGCGCTGACGGTGGGTCGTGGGCGATGGATTTTTCGATGCCCAACGAGATCGCTCCGTTCTTCGTCGAGAAGGGGAGCGTGTGCCTCGACGGCATTTCACTCACCGTCACGCACGTCGGCGCAGATCGCTTCGGTGTGATGTTGATCCCCGAGACGCAGCAGCGCACCTCGCTCGGCAAGAAGCAGCCTGGAGCGAAGGTGAACGTCGAAGCCGACATCATCGGCAAGTACGTCGCGCGCATGATGGGGCCGCGCGGTGGGCTCAGCGTCGAGCAGCTCAAGGCTGCCGGTCTCGCCTGACTTGTCTGAGGCTCGACCAGGGGCGAGCCGAGAAGAAAAAATGCGCCCGAGTGGAGAAGCCTCGGATGAAGCTCGTTCCCAGAACGAGTGCGTTTACCATTTCGCCACATCCCGGCGATGAAGTCGGGACGGTTGGATTCGAACCAACATGAGAGCGTGTAGGGCCTTTCCGGCCGGGCGCAGGAGAGCAGACGAAACCCATGCCCGGCCCTGACAAAGAGGAGCTCTCGCTTCATTCTGAGCTACGGCTTTTCAATGCGTTTCATGTTCCGGAATTGAAGCTCTGGCTGCTGCCGCCTGACGCGCCGAGCTGGCACGCACCTGATCCCTCGAAGCTCGGCATGCCGTACTGGGCCTTCGCGTGGCCGGGTGGAGTTGCCCTCGCTCGCTACGTGCTCGACCACCCAGAAGTCGTTCGCGGAAAACACGTGCTCGATTTCGGGAGCGGCTGCGCCATCGAAGCCATCGCCGCGGCCCGCGCTGGCGCGAAGTTCGTTCTCTGCTCCGACATCGATCCACAGGCGTTGAAGGCCGGAGAGCGCAACGCTGCACAGAACGGCGTCACGCTGCGCGCCACGACGACTGATCTCATGGGCGTCGAGCTGCACGGCGTCGATGTCTTGTTGGTCGGCGACGTCTGCTACGACGAAGCGATCGCGCAGCGGCTGATTCCCTGGCTGCGAGCGCAGGCGGCTCGCGGAATCACGGTGCTCGTCGGAGATCCGCTGCGCGTGAGCGGTGCGCTCGAAGGCGCCGAAGTGCTCGCCACCCACGACTGTCCGTTCGACGGAGATCCCCGCGGCACGACGCTCTGGCCGACGCAGGTCCTCCGGATCGCGTAGTCTCATCGCGTGGATGTCGTTCCCGCTCCATATCGGTTGAGCTGGAAGGACTGGGCTCGCGCTTCGAGCGAGGCCGAGATCTGCGAACTCATCGCGGGGGAACTCTACGTCTCACGGCACCAACGCTGGAGCACCAGAGACTGGTCGGTCGATTGCACTTCTCGCTCTTCGGGTTCGTGCAAGTGGCGCAGTGAGCGACTGAGCAAGCCGACCGATCAGCTGCACAGTGATCTCCTGCCTGGCTTCGAACTCTCGCTGCGCGCTCTGTTTCGCTGATCGACCAGCTCGTCTGATCTGCCTTCTGTGTCCTTCTGTATTGCGCGAGCGGTCGCCTCACGACATGAGAGCGCCGACATGGTCAGCCTCGACGCAGAAAAGCGCAGCATCGCCCTCGTGCAGAAGGCCATCGACGCCATCCGCAAGGGCAAGATGGTCATCCTCACCGACGACGAAGATCGCGAGAACGAAGGCGATCTCGTCATGGCCGCCGAGAAGGTCACGCCTCAGGCGATCAACTTCATGGCGCGCGAAGGCCGCGGGCTGGTGTGTCTGACGTTGACCGAAGAGACGGTGAGACGGCTCTCGCTGCCGCTGATGGTGACCGACAACACCTCGCCGCGTCAGACCGCGTTCACGGTGAGCATCGAAGCGGCGCACGGCGTCAGCACCGGCATCTCGGCCCACGATCGCGCACACACCATCAAGACGGCGATCAAGGCAGACGCGCTCCCTGCTGAGCTCTCGCGGCCCGGTCACGTGTTCCCGCTGCGTGCGCGCGACGGCGGCGTGCTGGTGCGCCCCGGTCACACCGAAGCGAGCGTCGATCTCGCGCGGCTCGCTGGCTTCGTCCCCGCCGGAGTCATCTGCGAGGTGATGAACGACGACGGCACGATGGCCCGCCGCCCGCAGCTCGTGCGCTTCGCGAAGAAGCACAAGATCCTGCTCCTCGCGATCGCCGATCTGATCACCTACCGCCTCGCGCACGAGCGGCTGGTGCGGAGAATCGGAGAGACCACCGTTCTCCGTGAGCCGTACGGCGCGTTCACCGCCTACGCGTACACGACTGACGTCGATCCCGCCGTCCACGTGGCGCTCGTGATGGGCGACATCAGCGGCAATAAGCCGGTGCTGACGCGCGTGCACCGCGCGACTCCGCTCAAGGACATGCTCGACTCGATGAACGGCGACGGCCCGCTCAAGCTCGCCTTCGATCAGATCAAGAAGGAGAAGCGCGGCGTCATCGTGCTCCTGCAGAAGCACATCGCGGGGCTCGATGCGTTGAGCCAGCGTCCTCCCTCGAACGAGGTGGTGCACGACGGCCAGGCGCGTCTGCGCGAAGTCGGCCTCGGCGCGCAAATCCTCCAGGACCTCGGCCTCAAGAAGCTGCGTCTGCTGACCAACACCCCGAACCAGATCGTCGGCGTCGAGCGATATGGAATCGAGGTGGTCGAGCAGATTCGGCTGGGAGTAGGGTGAGCCCGATGCCTCGCACCTTCGAAGGAAACCTCGTCAACCCCAGGGGCCGCTTCGCCATCACGGTGAGCCGCTTCAATTCCTTCATCACCGAGCCGCTGCTCGCGGGCGCGCTCGATGCGCTGGTTCGTCACGGCGTGGCCGATGGTGACATCGACGTCTTCAAGTGCCCGGGCACGTGGGAACTGCCGGGCCTCACGCGCCGTCTCGCCGAGAGCGGCAAGTACGCCGGCATCGTCGCGCTGGGCTGCGTGATTCGCGGCGGTACTCCGCACTTCGAACACGTGAGCGCTGAGGTGAGCAAGGGAATCGGCCAGCTCTCGCTGAATGCGGGCTGTGCCGTGACGTTCGGCGTGCTCACCACCGACACCGTCGAGCAGGCGGTCGATCGCGCGGGCGTGAAGGCGGGCAACAAGGGCGCTGAAGCGGCCGTGGCCTGCATCGAGATGGTCAACCTCTACGCCCAGCTGCCGGGAGCGAAGTAATTGGGCGCGCGACGCCTCGGTCGTGAGCGCTCGTTGCAGGCGCTCTATCAGCTCGAGACCGACACCAGGATTACGCCCGAGGGCGCGCTCGACGCCGCGTGGACCGCGCACGACGATGAGGGTCCGCGCGATCCCGACGCCGATGGCTTCGCCAAAGAACTCATCGCCGGCGTGCGCTCGCACCTCGAAGAGATCGACAAGCTCATCGAAGAGCACTCGCACAACTGGCGGCTCGAGCGCATGCAGCGCATCGATCGCAACGTGCTCCGCATCGGCGTGTTCGAGCTGAAGTACCTCTCGGAGATTCCGCGCAAGGTGACCATCAACGAGGCGGTCGAGCTGGCGAAGACCTTCGGCAACGAGGCGTCGAGCTCGTTCATCAACGGGCTGCTCGATCGCATCGCCGCCACCGTCAACAAGGCGTGAACGCAAAGCCCTGGGGGCGACGCCGTTGGGAGGCGAGTCGGCATGAAACCGCAGCAGCTCCAGACCAACCTCGATTCGATCGACACGTTGAGTGGCTTCGAGGCGGTGTGCTGTTTCATCAGCGAAGACGAACGGCCGCTCTCGGGCGCTGCGGGCTTCGTCGACTGGCGGTTGTGTGGCGAGTTCAGCCGCATCCTGAAGACGGGCTTCTTCACCGGCACGCCCGGCGACAAGTTGCTGCTGCCCACCGAGTCGCGTGTCCCCGCGCGCAAGCTCTTCGCCGTGGGCCTGGGGAAGACCTCATCGATCACCGCCCTGGGGCTGGAACACGCACTTTCGTCAGCGGCGACCATGCTCACCCGCGCGCAGATCGAGAGCGTCGCGCTCGCGTTTCCCTCACTGCCCGGAGCGGTTGCGTCGGCGCGAGAAGAACTCATCGCTCGTGCGTTCGCGCCTCACTTTCAGGGCGCGGTGGCCGTGTTCGCGTGAACAGTCGGTGTTAGATTCTGGTCGCGTGTCGGAAATGCGAAAGGTCCTCATCGTCGAAGACTCGGGCGCCACCCGGGAGTTGTTGCGGGCCGCGCTCGAGACGCTCGAGGTCATCGAGGTGCACACCGCGGTGAACGGCTTCGACGCGCTCAAGGTGCTCCCGCGTCACCGCTTCGAGTTGATCATCACCGACATCAACATGCCGGACATCAACGGCCTCGAGCTCATCAACTTCGTGAAGAAGAACCCGCACTACAAAGACACGCCGCTCTTCGTCGTGACCAGCGAAGGCCGCGAGCAGGATCGTGATCGCGGGTTGCTGCTCGGCGCCAATGAGTACGTGGTGAAGCCGTTTGCTCCGGAGCGGATTTCCGAGCTTGCGCGCCGCTACTTGAAGCTCTGAAGTCTGGGACGTCTTGGCCCCCAGAGCCCTCACCGACTTCGTCGCCGAAGCCACGGAGATCCTCGACACGCTCGACCGCGAACTGATGGCGCTCGAAGAACGTGGGAGCGGAGACCCCGATCCCGATCGACTCAACGCCATCTTCCGCGCGTCGCACTCGCTCAAGGGGCTCTCGGCGATGTTCGGGCTCGAGGGGCTCGCGCGCCTCTCGCACCGCGCGGAAGATCTCCTCGACGCGTTGCGGCTCGGCAAGGTGCACCTCGATGACACGCTGCTCGAGGCGCTGAGCCAGACGGTCGACGTGCTGCACGCCATGCTCGGTGAAGCAGCGCGCGGAGAAGACACCGCCGACGTCAAAGAGCGCGCCGAGGTCGTCTCGGCCGAGCTGCGTCGGCTCGCGCGTGGCCAGGCGGTGGAGTCGGGTGACGTGCTCGACGCCATCGGCATCGATCCCTCGGTGCGCGCGGTGTTCACCGAGTACGAGGAACACCGGCTCCGCGAGAACGTGAAGAAGGGCGTCGGCCTGTGGAAGGTGCGCGCCGTCTTCGGCCTCGACGACTTCGACACGCGGCTCACCGAGCTCAATCGCGCGCTCAAGCCGTTGGGAGAAGTCGTCAGCACGCTCCCCAGCTCGCAGCCCGGAGACGACGCGTCGATCGCGTTCGATCTCATCTTCGGCAGCGGGCGCGATCGCGAAGAGATTCAGGGCGCGCTCATCGAGGGCTCGTCGCTCTCGCCGCTCGGGCGTGTGCCGGTGCCTCCGCCGTCGGTGCCGTTGCCGACCAACTTGCCGCCGAAGAAGGCGCCGGTGTGGGACGACGTCAGCGTCAGCGGCCCGGCGCTGACGCCCATCTCCAGCTCGGGTTCGGGCATCAGCTCGTCCCCTTCGGGGCTGACGCGGTTGTCGGGTGGTGCTCCGGTCGAGACCTCGATGCGCTCGCTCACCAACACGGTGCGCGTCGACATCGGGCGGCTCGATGGGCTCATGAATTCCATCGGCGAGCTGCTGCTGATTCGCAGCAACATCGAGCGGCTCGCTGAAGCCGCGCGCCAGACGCAGGGGACCGCGTTGCCGAAGTTGTGGGGGCAGGAGCTGCAGCGGGAAGCGCGCTCGCTCGAGCGCCGCCTCGATGAGCTGCAGAAGGGCGTGCTCGAAGTGCGCATGGTTCCGCTCGGGCAGGTGTTCGACAAGCTCGCGCGCTTGATGCGTCGCCTCGTGAAGGAATCCGGCAAGGACATCGCCTTCGACGTGTCGGGTGGCGACGTCGAGCTCGACAAGTTGATCGTCGAGGAGCTGTCGGATCCGCTCATGCACTTGCTGCGCAACGCGCTCGATCACGGCGTCGAGCAGCCGGAGCAGCGTCAGGCGCGCGGAAAGTCGGGGCGCGCCACCATCGGCCTCGTCGCCCGGCAGCAGGGCAATCACGTCATCATCGAGGTGAAAGACGACGGCAACGGCCTCGATGAAGCGCGCATTCGGGAAGTGGCGATCGAGCGCGGGCTGGTGACGCGCGATCAAACCGAAGAGATGGAACGTCGCGAGCTGCTCAACCTGGTGTTCCAGCCGGGCTTTTCCACGCGGCGCGACGTGAGCGAGTTGTCGGGCCGTGGTGTCGGGCTCGACGTGGTGAAGACCAACCTGCAGCGCCTGTCGGGGTTGATCGACATCGAGTCGCGACGCGCGCAGGGCACGACGTTCACGCTCACGTTGCCGCTGACGCTGGCGATCATTCGCGCGCTGATGGTGAGCGTGTCGGGCCGCACCTACGCCATCCCGCTCAACTCGGTGTTGGAGATCGTGCAGATCCGCACCGACGCGCTGAAGACCATCGAGAAGCGCGAGGTCATCGAGGTGCGCGGGCAGACCCTGCCGTTCATTCGGCTCGCGCGCGTGTTCGGGTTGCCCGAAGAGCCGCGTGTCGCGCACTACGTGGTGCTCGTCGGGCTCGCGCAGCAGCGGTTGGGTCTGGCGATCGACGATCTCCTCGGTCAGCAGGACATCGTGACCAAGCCGCTCTCGGGTCGGTTGCGCGGCATTCCCGGAATTGCCGGGGCGACTGAGCTGGGAGATCGCCGCGCGGTGCTGGTGCTCGACGTCGGCGCGTTGATGGAAGAGCTGATGCGGGCCACTCCGACTTCGACGAGAGATTCGGCATGAGCTCGTTCGCTGACCTGCTCGATCGTTTCTTCTACCGGCCCGATGAAGAGGTGGGGCCGTACCTCGAGCTCGCTCCGCAGACCGATCGCGCACAGGACCCAGTGCCCGAGGAAGAGCCCGAAGAGTTCCTCGCGTTCATGCTCGAAGGCGAGACGTACGCGGTGCCCATCGGTGCGGTGCGCGAGATCCTGAAGATCTCCGACGTCACCGAGATTCCGCGCTCGAAGAAGAACCTCATCGGGCTCATCAACGTGCGTGGCGAGATGTTGCCGCTCTACGACGTGAAGGTGCGGCTGCGGTTGGCGGAGACGATTCCGACGGTGCGCACTTCGAAAGACGTGGCGCGTTCGGCGCGCGTGGTCATCTTGAGAGATCCCGAAGGCGACGCGGGCGTGTTGGTCGATCGCGTCGATGGCGTGGTGAAGCTGCAGCTCTCGCGATTGGAAGAGGCGCCGCAGCTGGGCATCGATCGCAACGCCATCGCTGGGCTCGGGCGGCGCGATGATCTGCTCTTCATTCTCCTCGACGTGGAGCAGGCGCTCTCATGAGCACCGAGGCGCTCGTGCAGCTGTGCGTGGTGCGGATTGGTCGCGAGTCGTACGCGCTCGACTTGAAGCGCATCGACGAGATTCTGCCGGTGCCGGGGCTGACGCCGTTGCCGCGTGCTCCGAAGTTTCTGGAAGGTGTGGTGCGGCTGCGCGGTGATGTGTTGCCGGTCGTCGATGCGCGCAAGCGGTTGCAGGTCGAGTCGACGGCGGGGCAGGCGGTGACGCCGTCGGGCAAGCCGCGGCGGACCGAGCGGATGATGGTGTGTCGCGTCGGTCGCCGTCGCATTGGAGTGCTGGTCGACGCGGTGACTTCGGTGCGGCGCGTGCCGAAGACGGCGCTGCGGCCGGCTCCGTTGGCGACGCCGCATGTGTTGGGTGTGACGGGTGAGGGTGACGCGGTGACGCTGTTGCTCGACGTGAAGGCACTGCTCACGGAGGACGCAGGATGAGCACGCAAGCCGGACACTCCCTCACCCCAGCCCTCTCCCGCAGGGGCGGGAGAGGGAGTTCGCATCATCTCCCGCCGGTGCACGCATGACGTGGCTGCAAGCTGACGCAGAAGCAGAAGCGCGCTACCGCACGCTCGACGCGCTGCCGCAGGTGCCGGCCTCGATCGCCGCGTTCCTCGCGGGACTTCAAGACGACAGCTGGCGCGTTCGCCGTCTCGCCGCTGATCGCCTCGGAACGCTCCCGACCAATCCAGAGATCGTCCGCGAGCTGGTCACGATGCTCGGTCGCCGCGACGACACCGGCGCCCGCAACGCCGCCGCCGCCGTGCTCGCACAGCTCGGGCTCCCCGCGGTGCCTGAGCTCGTCACGCTCCTCGCCCACCCTGATCCCGATCAGCGCAAGTTCGCCGCCGACATCCTCGGAGAGCTCGGCCGCACCGAAGCCGTCTCGCCGCTCGTCACCGCGCTCGACGACGTCGACTCGAACGTGCGCACGTCATCGGCCGAGGCGCTCGGTCGCATCGGAGGCCCCGACGCCCGCCGCGCGCTCGAGCGGTTGCTCTATTCCGCCGACGTGATGCTCCGCGTGTGTGCGCTCGAAGGGCTCGCGCAGCTGCGACTGCCCGTTCCGCTGCCGATGCTCACGCCGCTGCTGAACGATCCGCTCACGCGTCGCAGCGCCTGGCGCCTGCTCGGTCACGTTCAACATCCGACTGCGATGCTCATCACCGTGCGCGGCCTCGGCGCGCGCGAGTCGCGTGACGCCGCGCTCGTGGCCATCGGCGCTTCCGGTGTCCCGCTCTCGGCCGAGATGGAAGCCGACGTGCGCATCGTGCTCGCCTCGGTTCGCGACGCCCACGCGTGGCTCACCTCGGCGCTCGCCTCGAACGAGAACGAGCGTCACCTCGGAGCCCTCACCGTCACCCGTGCGCTCGACGAGCCCGCGCTGGCTCTCGCGGTGGCGCGCTCGGTTCGCACCGGAATCGACGGAGCCCACGCGCTGCAGACGCTGCTCCGCCTCGGTCTGCCTGGCGCGCAGGCCCTGGTGGCGAGCGCCGAAGCACTGGCCGATCTCCCCGGTGAAGCGCGCGCCGTCGTCTCCGACGCGTTGGTGCGTCTCGCCGAGCCTGCGTTGTGTTCCGCGTTCGTGGCGCTGGTGGACAGCGGAGACCCCGAGCTCGCCGAACTCGGTGCGCGTGCACTCGGTCGCACCAGAGCGCGTGAAGCGATCGCTCCATTGGTGAGGCTCTTCGACGACGACGCGCTCGCGGTGCACGCCTCTCGTTCGCTCGTCGCCCTCGCGCAGAGCTGGCCCGAAGACGTGCACCACGCGCTGCAGCCGCTCGTGAAAGGCAAGCTGCGCCCGCACGTGGTGCGCGCCTGGGCGGAGATCGTCGGGCCGAAGGCGCACGACGTGATCAAGAAGGCGCTGCACGACGCGAACGAGGCCGTGCGCGCTGCGGCCGTCGAAGGAGCGCTCTACACGCGTAAAGACACCGTCGGCACGTTGCAGGCCGCGATGCTCGATGAGTCCGCGCTCGTGCGTCGCGCTGCCACGCGCACCATCGGCAAGCTGAGCGCCGCCGAAGGACAGCCGCTCGTCGCACGCGCGCTGGCCGACGATGATGAGACGGTGCTCGCGCTGGCATGCACCGCGGCCGGACAGCTCTCGTACCGCGACGGAGCCGATCGCCTCGACGAGCTCTCACGTCACTCCGCCGCTTCGGTCGCGCTCGCGGCGCTCGAAGGCCTCGCGTTGATGGGGAGGCTCACCGACGAGCTTCTGCTCCGCGCCACGGCTCACTCCGATGCCGAGGTGCTCAAGCTCGCCTTCGCGCTCGGTGGAGATCGCTCCCTGTTGATCTCCAGGGCCGTCCCCGCGCTCGATCACTCGCGTTGGGACGTTCGTGTGGCGGCGGCGCGCATGTTGTCGGTGGCCGCGGGACGCGAGGTGTTGAGCGCGTTGCAGGACGCGGTGGCGAAGGAAGCCGACGCAGTGGCGCGCGAGCTCCTCGACGAAGCGGCGCAATCTCTGGCCCGGCGGGTGTGACGACGTGCCGTCTTCCGAGCAACGCGCAGAGATGAGCGCTGAAGAGCTGCACTTGTTGCGCGACATCTTCTCGCGCGCGTGCGGCTTCATGCTCCGCGAAGACTTGAAGTTCATCGCCGAGCGCCGCCTCGCGCCGCGGCTCGAGCTGCTCTCCCTGCGCGACTTCACGGCCTACGCGCGTTACCTGCGTTTCGACGCGAGAGGAGCGGACGAGCTCGAGACGGCGATCGATCTCCTCGTGCCGCACGAGACGTATTTCTTCCGCGAGCCCGTGCAGCTGCGCTGTTTCGAGAACGAGCTGATGCCGAAGATTCTCGAGCGCAAGGAACGCATCCGCTCGCTGCACGTGTGGTCGGCCGGCTGTTCGACCGGAGAAGAGCCGTACACCCTGTCGATGTTGCTCAGCGCGATGCCAAGCTTCGACGGGTGGGATCTCGACATCCTCGGCACCGACTTGAGCCGCAAGGCGCTCGGCACCGCGCGCAAGGCGGAATACGGGCCGATGGCGCTGCGCGCGACGACGCCCGAGCAGCAGGCGAAGTACTTCGAGAAGCTCGAAGGTGGGCGCGTGCGGCTGCTCCAGAAGTACCGCGAGTCGGTGCGCTTCGGTCAGCTCAATCTGCTCGACCTCGCTGCGGTCTCGGTGTTGCCGCGCTTCGACGTCATCTTCTGTCGCAACGTGCTCATCTATTTCGATCAAGCGACTCGGCGGCGTGTGGTCGAGCAGTTCTTCGATCGGCTGACCGATGGCGGTCATTTGTTGCTCGGCCACTCGGAGAACCTGCTCCAATTCTCCACGCGCTTCGAACTGGTTCAGCTCGAAGGCGACCTGGTGTACCGGAGGCCTGGTCCATGACCCGCGACAAGCCCGAGCGGCCGCTGAGCGTGTTGATCGTCGATGACTCGGCGACCAATCGGCGCGCGCTGAGCAAGTTGCTCGAGATGGCGCCGGGCATCGAGGTCGTCGGCCGCGCTTCGGATGGCGAAGAGGGGCTCAAGCGAGCGCTGCAGCTCAAGCCCGACGTCATCACGCTCGATCTCGAGATGCCGAAGATGGACGGCTACGCGTTCCTGCGTTTGTTGATGGCGCGTGCTCCGACGCCGGTCATCGTCGTGTCGTCGTATGGCCATCCGTCGGACGTCTTCAAAGCGCTCCAGTTGGGCGCGTTCGACTTCGTCGCGCGTCCGGGCGAAGGAGACGAAGCGGGTTTCGCCGCGGTGCGCGCAGAGCTGATCGAGAAGCTCCGCGCTGCGAAGTACATGCGCCGCGAAGAGCCGAAGCCCGCGCGACCGCCCTCGAGGCCGCCGTCGGCGATCTCTGGCACCAACCCGGTCCACGTTCCCGAGAAGAAGCCGCCGACGAAGCTGGTGCTCATCGGAGCGTCGACTGGCGGTCCCCCCGCCGTGCAAAAGGTGATCGAAGCGCTCATTGGCTTGCCGGTGTGCGTCGTCGTCGCGCAGCACATGCCGGCGCGCTTCACGCAGGCGTTCGCCGAGCGGCTCGATCAGCTGCTGCCGTTCCGCGTGTCGGAGGCGAAGTCGGGTGATCTCGTCGTGCCTGGTCGCGTCTACGTCGCGCCGGGCGGAGAGCAGCTCGAGATCGAGTCGCGCGGTGGTGAGCTGGTTCTTGCCGTGAAGATGACGACGCCGAGTGATGCCCATGCGCCGTCGGTCGATCGACTGTTCGCGAGCGCGGCGAAGGTGGCGCCGCCCGGCTCGCGCGCGGTGGTGCTCACCGGAATGGGCGTCGATGGCGGGAAGGGCGCCGCGGCGCTGAAGAAAGCGGGCATCGAGGTGTGGGCCGAGTCGGAGTCTTCGGCGGTGGTGTTCGGAATGCCTGAGGCGGCGATCAAGTCGGGCGCGGTGAGTAAGGCGCTCGATGAGATCGGGCCTGCGTTGGCGAAGGCGCTGAAGGGCTGAGCGAAGGCGCGCTCCCTCGGGGAGAGGGGTCATTTCGTCTTGAACGCGCTCACTGCACTGAAGTCAGCGGGAGCATGCTCAGGCAACTCAGCGAGCCGCTCCAGGTACCGCTTCACCGCGAGATCACCCGGATTCGCTGCGACGAACTTTCCGAACGCCGCCCGCGCCTCAGGCAATTTCCCCGCGCGAAACGCAGCAAGCCCGGCGTTCCACGCTTCGAGCTCGGCGCGCTTCGAGAGCACCGCGCCTTCGACCGAAAGCAGCTCGTGCACCGCGATCGCCTCGTTCTTCCCCTTCACCTGCACCAGATCGAGCTCGCGAAACGTGAACGCCTCGCCCGCCTTCTTCCGCGTCCCGTCACCGACGAGGCAGTACACGCCGTACACCTTGCTCAACCCTTCCAGCCGCGACGACAAGTTCACCGCGTCACCCGCGACCGTGTAGTCGAAGCGTTCCTCCGACCCCATGTTGCCGACCACCATGTCGCCGGTGTTCACGCCGCAGCCGATGGCGACCTCGATGCCGAACTTCTTCAGCGCCCCCGCGTTCAGCACCGCGAGCTCTTCGTGCATTCGCGCCACGCACCGCAGCGCCTGCTCCGCATGATCCGCGCGCGGCACCGGAGCACCGAAGACCGCCATCACCGCATCGCCGATGTACTTGTCGAGCAGCCCGCCCTGACGCAGCACCGCCCTCGTCATCGGCGACAAGTAGGTGTTCAAGAACGCCACCAGCTCGACCGGTGACAACTTCTCGCTGAGCGTCGTGAAGTCGCGAATGTCCGAGAAGAAGACCGTCAGCTCACGCTTCTCTCCGCCGAGCGACAACTTCTCCGGGTGTTGCACCAGCTCGTCGAGCACGTCTTCACCGACGTAGTGACCGAACGCCTTCTTGAGCTGCCGGCGCTGCGCCGACTCGGTGGCGTACGACACCGCGAGCCCGACGAAGAGCGAGAGCACGATCGAGATCGACGGAGTCACCGCGCCGAGCCACAGCAACTGCTTCACGAACACCACGTAGGTGACGGTCAGCCACGCGAGCAGCGCCGTCGCTCCCAGCGAGATCTGCAGCACGGGGCGGAGTCGCGCGACGAAGAGCAGGGAGATCAGCACCGCGATCCCCACCAGGAGCAGCAGCTCGGTGCTCTTCTCGACGCGGTTCAAGTGCCGGCCGCTGAGCACGTTGTCGGCGATCGACGCCTGTACTTCGACTCCCGGAACGATCGCGTACGGCGTTCGCACCGCGTCGTACCCGAACCGCGTCACGCCCAGCAGCACGACCTTGCCCTCGAGCGCGTCCTTCGGCACGCGGCCCTCGACGAGATCGATCACCGGATACGTCGGGAAGCTGCGTGCGGGACCCGGAAAGTCGATCCACACGCTGTCGTTGGTGAGCGGCACGACGAGCTCTCCGATGCGCACTTCCTGCGTGGGCCCCAGGTATGCGAGCTGTCCGCGATTCACTCCGCGCGCGGCGGCGACCAGCGGCACCACGAACGGCATGTAGATCGCGCTCTCGTCTCCACGCGCGAGGCGTTGCGCGCGCACGGTGCGCGTCGCGTCTTCACGCACCACGGCCAGCCCCAATCCACGCGCGGCGGCGACGATCTCCGGCTGACTGGCGGTGATGTTCTTCAGCGGCACGAGCTGATCGGACGGAGTGCTCTGACCGAAGCGCGCCTTGCCGAGCTGCGCGTGCTCGACGTTGCTGGCGGCGGTCGACTCCGAGAGGATCAAGACGACGTTGCCCGCGCGCTGGATCGAAGCGGCGAGCGTCTGATCTCCGTCGAGCTCGCTCGCGATCTGCTGCAGCAGCGCTTCGGTCTTCGCGTCAACCGGCTCATGTTGCGCTTTCCATTCGGCGACGCGCGTCTGCAGCTCGGCGCCGAGCAGCCGCTCCGGAACGTCGAACACGGCGTCGACGCCGATCACCCTGGGGTTCATCGCCGCGATGGCGTCGATGGTCTGGGCCCAGCCGGCGCGTCGCTCGAAGAGGGCCGACTGCTCGACGGTCGCGTCGTCGAACACCACCAACACGATGCTCGAGTCCGGCGAGCGCGAACCGCGAAGCTGAAAGCGCGCATCGAGCGCCCACCGCTCGAGCACCTCGAGTCCGACCAGGCCGCTCTCCGTGCGCAGAAACGGTGAGAGCCCCGCGACGACGAGGCCGGTGAGCAACGTCGCGATGAAGGCGCGCTTCACGGGATCGTGACCGTGACCTCGGCCCACTGCACGGTGAGGTTCTTGCCCGAGAACCAGCTCGCGGCGCAGGCCGGAGTGTTCACGCCGAGCGGCAGCTGGACGACGAGCGTGCCTTCGCCGCGCACCTTCGCGCGTACCACCACCTTGCCGCCGAGGAGCTTCTTCACGTCAGCACCGAGCGGCTCGATGGTGCTCACGATGCAACTCGTCAGCGTGGCGTCAGCGGCCAGACCGCTCGAGCCGATCGAGCCCGGCTTCGGGGGCGCTGGCGGAGTCGGCGCGGACGACACGGGATCGGGGCGCGCGGTTTCTGCAGGCGTCGGCGTCGGCGTCGGAGGCGCAGTCGACCGAGGAGCCGGCTTCGAGACCGTCTCCAGTTCCTTCTGGTTCTTCTTTTCGGACCCACCGCCGCCGGTCTTCGACGCCCCTTCCACCGAGCTCGGCACGTTCGCCGCGCTCTGACTCGCGTTCCACCCGATGAGTCGGCCTGCCGAGTCCTGTTCCTTCTCGCTCACCAGCTTGTCGAACTGCTGCTTGAGCGACGTGCTCGGCGGCGGGGCTTTCAGCAACGCGAGTTGATCGACGCGCAGCGTGAGATCTTCGTCGAGCCGCACCGCGTGGCCGTTGACCAACCCGAGCACCACCCACGCGCGGGCACCGACGGCGATGGTGTCGGTCGCTCCGAGCCGCGTGCCGGGACTCGCGCCGAACCCACGCTGGCCCTGCGGAGTGATGACCACCTGCCCGCTGCTGATGATGATCGCCGCCAGCGGATCCTTCACGGGGCCGTCAGGCCGCTTTGCTTCGGCCAGAGGTGGCAACGCGGCGGCCAACGTCAGAGCGAGTGCCCACATGAAACGGACGGTAGCGCTTTCGGCGCCAAGTTGAATACGGTGCGCGCGTCATGACGATTCGTGCGTTGGTAGTCGACGACTCGATGCAGCTGCGCCGCAGCGTGATGTACGCGCTCCAGCGCATCGGCGACATCGTGTGCGTCGAGGCGCAAGACGGTGCAGAAGCGATCAAGAAGTTCCAGGCAGCGAAGTTCGACATCGTGCTGACCGACATCAACATGCCCGTGCTCGACGGGCTGAAGTTGACCGCGCATCTTCGAGCGGATCCGCAGAACGCTGAGCTGCCGATCGTGATCATCACCACCGAGGCCGCCGAGGAAGATCGTGCGCGCGCTCTCAAGCTCGGAGCGAACGCCTACCTCATCAAGCCGGTGAAGGCGCAGGAAGTGCTCGAGACGGTTCAGCACTTGCTCAAGCTCCCGACTTCATGAACTCGGTCTTCGTCGCAGTGAGCGTCGTGCTGGCGGGCGCGCCGATGATCGACGCGTCGCCGTTCGCCAAGAAGCACAACGCGGATGGGTCGATCGAGTACTCGTACGATTTGACGCTGGTGAAGAGCTCGCCTGCTCCGGCCGACGCGATCTCCGCGCACGGCGAAGACAAGGTGAAGGCGTTCCTCAAGTCGCTGCCGCGCACGATGAAGGTCGTGGTGGCGCCGGGAACTCCGATCGAGGTGTCTGCAGGGCGCGCCATCGAAGCGGGAAAGATGACGACCGCGTTCGCGACCATCTCCGATGGGCCGATGGCGGCCGACACCATCATCGGCAAACAGAAGGGTGCGCACCTGCGGCCGGCGTTCGACGTCAACGAGCCGCGGCTCCTCCTGTCCGCCGAAGCCGTCGCGTGGAACGTGCGGCAGATCGAGCTCTCGGCGCTGGCAGCCGAAGAGGTGGACACCGAGGTGCTGCGCCGGGAGCTGTGGAACAAGGTGCTCGAGCTGGCGCTCGCTCGCGCGAAGTCGGGGCAGGGCGATGCGCGCGAAGGAGCGATTGCGCTCGTCGCTCGCGTCGCCGCCGCCAACGCGTGCCTCGACAAGACGAAGGTCGTCGCCAGCGTGCGCGCCGACAGCGATCTGAGCCTCGCGGTCGACGCCGAACTCTCGAAGCTCACCGAGAGCCCTGATGCGCTGATTCCTCCGCAGCCGTGGAGCTGGCGCCCGGAGCTCGCCTGCGCGTGGATTCGTTCGCGTGCGATGGGCGCGCCATTCGATCGCAGCCGTGCAGGCACGGGAGCGGTGCTGATCCTCCTCGACCTGTTGCAGAAGGATCCCAGGCTCGGCGCGACGTACGAGAAACTTCGCTCGCGGCGTGATCGCTTTCTGGGCGTGCCGAAAACAGAAGGCATCTTGCTGTGGAAAGAACGCGCGCAGGGCAAACCCGACGAAGCGCTCGAGGGCCTCAACGGCTTCATCGAGTCGCTGCCGATGGATGATCGCATTCCGCCTCCGTTGCTCGCGTCGTCGAGCACCCCGTTCAATCGCTTCCTTGGAGAGCTCAGTGGTGCCGAGCGCGCGCACGCCTACGCCGAGCTCGCCAGCGCGGTGCAGGACGGGCGCGTGAACGCGGCGACCGATTCGTGGCCGAACGCGCGTGACGCGGCGCTCGCTCCGCTGTGCGTGCAGGACAAGGGCAAGGTCGTGCAGTTCGACGGCGACTGGCGTGAGCGGTTGACGGTCGCGTTCTCTGCGCTGCTTGGCAGTGGTGGTGAGGCGCGCGGCTCGGGTCCCGCTCCAGAAGGAGACGACGCCGAGCGGAGTGAGCTGAAGATTCGGCTCCTCGTGCCGCCGGTCATCGAGGTCGAGCCGCTGCCCGACTTGTTCGCGCGCGAGGCGGAGTCGTTGCAGAAGCTCGTCGATGCGCTCAGTGCAGAGAAGATGACGGGGCTGACGTCGCTGGCGCCCGATGGTTCGCGCGGCGGGCCGATCGTCGCGACGGCGAAGACGTGGATTCCGCGGTTGAAGGGGCTGGCGGCGCTCGCGCATCCCGAGCAGCAGGCCTCGAAGGAACTCGCGCCCGGACGTCAGTTCGCCAACGCGTGGCGCTCGGACCCGGCGTTCAGCAAGGACGTGCGTGAGGTGTCTGCGTCTCCGGTGGCGATGCCGGGAGATCGCCACCACGCGGCCATCATCGGCGTCGCGCGGCGCGAGCTGACGGTCGAGTACGCGCAGCCTCCGAAGATGACGCTCTCCACTCCGTTCGAGGGCGCGGTGCTGCAGGCGACGGAGCAGCGGTACATCGTGCCGGTGTTGATGAGCGTCGAGGCTCCGGCGCCGCCGACGAAGAAGCCGATGGATCGCGCGGCCCTCAAGGCGCTCGTCGACGCTGCGCAGCGTGAGGTGACGGATTCAGAAGGCGCGTTCGTCGAAGCGGTGCGTCAGCCGTGAGCCGGGTCTCTCCCGCGTGCGGCTGCACGACTGGTGCAGCGACGTGGCGCGCGAGAATTCCCTCTCCCGCCCCTGCGGGAGAGGGTCAGGGAGAGGGGAAGTCTCTCAGTGCAGCGCTCGTGGTCGCCGTGCTGTTCGTGTCGTGCGCACCGCCGATGCCAGCACCAGTGCCGATCACCGACGGAGGCTGCGTCGCAGGAGGCGCAGTTCTGGTTGGAGAAGTCTCGA
>JAEUJS010000509.1 GCA_016792935.1 Archangium sp.
GCTGTGGAAAGTGCGGCTCGAAACTCGAAGGCCTCTACAACCAACCCGGTCGGGCCGACGTTTGCCCCAGTTGTGGCGCGGAGTTGCATGCGTGCATTCATTGCCGGCACTACGACGAGAACGTCGCCAAGGAATGCAAGGAGCCGTTCGCGGAAGTGCCGATGGACAAAGAAGGCGCGAACTTCTGCGACCTCTTTCAGATCGGTGACGGCGCCAATCGAAGCTCAGGCCCGTCGAAGGAAGCGCTGCTCTCGGCGGCGGAAGCGCTGTTCAAGAAGAAGTAGCGCCAGCGCCCCGAGCGGCGTGAGGCCGGCGGTGGAGCAACCGGACGCAGTGGTGTTCTCTCCGCAGGTCGTCGGAGCGCACCCTTCACCTTCCGTGCACAGCCGCTCGTCACACTGCCCTTCAGCCGGCGCGTCGAGCGTCGCTTCGATCGTCCCGTCTTCGAGCTGGCGGATGTCTTCGACGCGAATGCCGCTCACCGCTCCCGAATAGAAGTTGGTCGAGTTGACGCGGTTGGTTTCCGACAGCGCGATGGCGCGCGTATCGGGCCGCAAGAAGTCGCCGGGCTGGAAGAGATCGCCCGCGGCGAACTTCTTGTTCTGCTCGATCTCGAACAGGTTGTCGGCCTGCAGCAGGCGGATGTACGGGTGCCACGGGTCGCAGTTCACGCAATCGAGAATGCGATCGACGAAGCGCCCTTCCATGCCGTCGAGCTTCACGGTTCGATCGACGTGGAAGATGGCGAGCCCGCGCTCCGGCAGCGACTTGTCGACCAGGGTGCCCGGCCCCCGGTTCTCGATGAGGTAGTACTCGTCGCCGATGCCGAGCCGGTACACGTCACCACTGGTCTCGGCGGGCCGAATCGCGACGCGCTGACGGCCCTGCACCTGGTTCCAGTTCGCCCAGCGCAGACGGAAGCGCGTCTCGGCGTCGGGGAGCGGAATGTTCGGGTCGTACAGCCACGCGCCCATCCACGAGAGGTAGAGGCCGTCGTATTTCTGGGATTCGTCGTACAAGTCGGTGAGCCCGAGCGTGTGACCAAACTCGTGCACCATCACGAGCATGTCGTTCTCACCGGCGATCGCGATGTGGCCGATCTTCACACCGTCGACGATCAACGGGCCGCTGGTGCCACCCGCGAGGTTGTCGCCGCGGTTGAAGTACGCGAACGGAAACGCGATGCCGCCGAAGGGCACGTTGGTGATCAACATCACGCCGTCGACCCAACCATCGGCGGTGCCGCGGCGGCCGTTGATGTCGTGCTGGCTGAAGTCGAAGCCGGCGGCGTCGGCCTTCTTCACCACGTCGCGCATCATCTCCATGCCGGCGGTGAAGGCGTTGATGTCTCCGCGCGCGACGCTGCACATCGGGAACTGCATCGCCGGGAGCGGGCAGCTCGCGTACGTCACCTTGGGCACGACCGTGACGCGCGGGCGGAAGCGGCCGATCGACGCGGTCTCGTAATACTTCACGAAGCCGCCCGGATCGTCGGGCCCGAAGAACGACTCGAGCGCCGCGGTGTCGAGCGGCGGGAAGCCGGCCACCTCGACGGGAATGATGACCACCTTCGTATCGCCGAGGTACGGGTTCTTGTGAATCCCCACGTCCTCACGGACCATGAAGTGATCCATCCAGTCCGCCCGCGCGAAGGCGGCGGAGAGGATCACGAGCATCAGCAGAGAGCGGCGCACCAGCGCGGTCTGGCACGCCCCGCCCCGGCAAGCAAAGCCCCTTGGGGCGACGCCGCACGGTGGTGAACCGGAGCAACTGGTCACGCCCTCACGCCCGAAGGAGACTCGCCGAGGGAACCACCTCACATGCCGCTGAGCTTGGAGATGATCTCCTTCATGATCTCCGACGTGCCGCCGCCGATGGTGATGAGCCGAATGTCACGCCACGCGCGCGCGATGGGCGTCTCTTCGATGTAGCCCATGCCGCCGAAGAACTGCTGGCAGTCGTACGCCACCTTCTGCGCGTAGTCGCCGGCCACCAGCTTGGCCATGGAGATCTCCTTCACGGGGTTCTCCTTCGCCTCGAAGAGCTCGACGGCGTGGTAGGTCAAACGCCGCGCCGCTTCGATGTTCGCCATGTGCTCGACGAACTTGTGGCGCCACACCTGGAACTTGATGATCGGCTTGCCGAACGCGTGACGCTCGTTGCCGTAGCGGATCGCCTCGTCGACCATCTGCTGGCTCGCCTGCACCGCCATGATCGCCGCCGTGAGGCGCTCGCCCTGGAAGTTGGTCATGACGTGGTAGAAGCCTTCGTTTTCCTCTCCCAGCAGGTACCGCGCGGGGATCTTGCAGTCTTCGAAGAAGAGGATCGCGGTGTCCGATGAGAGGTTGCCGACCTTGTCGAGCTTCTTGCTGACGCTGAAGCCCTTCACATCGGTGGGGAAGGTGAAGAGCGAGACGCCGCCGTAGCCCGCGTCACCGGTGCGCACCGCCAGCGTGATGAAGTCGGCGCGCGTGCCGTTGGTGATCCACATCTTGCTGCCGTTGATCACGTAGTCGTCGCCCACGCGACGCGCGGTGGTCTTCAGGTTCGCCACGTCGCTGCCCGCCGAGGGCTCGCTGACGCCGAGCGCGGCGATCTTCTCTCCCTTGAGCGCGGGCTCGAGGAAGAGTCGCTTCTGCTCGTCGGTGCCGATCTCATTGATGATCGGAGTCGCCATCTGGCCCTGCACCGCCAGCGCCATGTTCACACCGGCGTTGTGGCTGCGCACCAGCTCCTCGCAGAGCACCGTCACGTACCAGTAGTCGAGGCCCGAGCCGCCGTACCTGGGGTCGTGGTTGATGCCGAGGAAGCCGAGCTCGCCGGCCTTCTTGAACACTTCCTTCGGGAAGATGCCGGCGCGATCCCACTCGAGGGCGTGAGGCGTCAGCTCGCGCTCGACCCATTGACGGACGGACTTCCGGAAGGCTTCGTGCTCAGGCGTGAAGTGGTTCATGCCCGACGTTGTGCCGAATATTGATTCTAAAATCAATACTCGCCCGAAGCTGTCTCAGCCCAGTTACTGCGGGTTGCAGTAGCCGGTACCGGTCGCCGCGTTCGGAATCGGCAGACAGGTGCGCGGACGGTCCTGCAGACAACCAGCAGTCCCAGCGGCTGTGTCGCAGTACGCGCGGCAGATGCCCGTCGTACCGAGCGCCAGCCCGAGGCAGTGCAGCGAACGCGCGCCGGGGATCATCGAGAAGCACGACGTCGGCGTGGTGCAGGCCGAGTCCTCTTCCTTCGAGTCGCTGGGCGTCGCGCAGTAACTGGCCTGCAGCGCCGCCGACGAGTCGAAGTAGCAGTACGTGCCCTGGTCGCAGTCGGGGCTGCGCACGTCGCACGGACGGCGGCAGACCTGCTGCACCGCGTTCGACACGCAGATCTCGGCAGGCGTCATCGCGCCGCCGTCAGCGCCACCAGCCGGAGCGCACACCACGCCACCGCGGCCACCACACTTGCAGAGGCCATCTTCCGGGTCGCAGCTCGTGCCGCCGTTGCACACCTTCGGGCCACCGTCGGGCAGCGCGCACTGAATGCCACCCTCGCACTGCGGCGGGGGCCCGAGGTTGCAGATCTGGTTGCTGGCGCACACCGGGCCGCCGGGGCCGCCGCACTTGCACTGGCCGTCAGACGGGTCGCAGGTCGTGCCGTTGTTGCACGTCACGTTGTTGCAGAGCCCGCTGACGCGGCAGACGCGCTGATTCGCCATGCAGCCGGCGTCAGCCCCACCGGGGCACGCGCAGGCCTGGCCGCTCTGGCACACCACGCCGTTGCATTTGCAGAGGCCATCGGCGCCATCGCACACCGACGCGCCCGTGCACGCCACGCCGGTGCAGTTGTTCGCAGCACACATCTTCTGCGCGCCGGCGATGGTGCAGGTCTGGGCGAGCGTGCAGCTCTCCGTGCCGCACTTGCACTGGCCGGTGACCGTGTCGCAGGTCTGGTTCAGCGGGCAGGCCACCTGGTTGCAGTTGCTCTGGGCCACGCACGCGCGCGCGTTGGGGTTGCAGACCTCTCCCTGGGCGCACACCGCGCCGCCGGTGCCGCCGCACTTGCAGACGCCGTCGAGCACGTCGCAGCTGGTCCCGGGCTTGTCGGTGCAGTCGACGTTGTCGCACTTCTTGCTGACGCAGGTGTTGGCGACGGGATCGCAGACGCTGCCCTCACCGCACACCACGCCTCCACGGCCACCGCACTTGCAGACGCCGTCACCGGGGTCGCAGATGAAGGGCGCCGGGCAACGGATGTTGCGATCGACACAGACGTTCTTGACCGAGCCACCACACGAGGCGCCGACCACTCCCATCACGAAAGCGGCGCTGGCCGCGACACACAGGTTCTTCCACATGACTTGCAGTTTCTCTTTCTGACTTTGAAATCAGCGACGGCGGCGGCGCAGCGCGAAGCCGGCCAACGCGAGAGTGAGGAGCGACGCCTCGAGCCCCGTGGTGGAGCAGCTCGACCGCTCGAGCGCGAAGTCGGGGCGCAGACGAATCGCCACGGCGCGCACGTCCTGCCGGCCGGTGGCGTCGGCGACCTTCACGAGGAAGGTGTACGTGCCGGTGTCGCCGTTGGGTGTGCCGAGAATGGTGCCGTCGGCCGCGAGCGAGAGGCCGACCGGCATGCGCTGCAACGGCTCGCTGGCGGCGCACTGGAACTCGCCCGGGCGAACCGCCTGCATGATGCACGGGGTGGAGAAGTTGATGCCCACCGCATCGCTCCCGCCGTTGTGCGTCAGGCGCACCTGGTACGGCTGGCCGACGAACGCATCTGGCAGCTGCTGCGTGGTGATGGCGAGGCCATCGCGGTACGTGACGCGCAGGAGCACCGACGCGGTGTCTTCGGTGTCGGCGCCGTCCTTCACCTTGAGCGTCATCGCGTAGAGACCGGCCTTGCGCGGAGTGCCGCTCAAGTAGTCGCTGGTGTCGCGATCGTCGATGTCGATGCCGAAGTCGGCGGGGAACGCCACGGCGCCGCCGTTGTTGAAGAGCACCTCACCCGGCGCATCGGTGATGTTCTCGGGCAGTTCCTGGAAGCGAATCAGCGTCCACGCGTAGGGGGGCGTGCCACCGACCGCGACGAGCGGCTGGAGGTACTCGCGGCCGACCGAGGCGCCTTCCACTGCGCTGGTGGCGATCGAGAGCGAGGTCGGAGTCACCACGCGCAGCGCGAGCTCCTTGCTCACCGTCGCGCCCGTGGAGTCCTTCACCTCGATGGCGAACGCGAAGTCACCGGCCATCAGCGGGCGGCCCTCGAGCAGACCGTCGGTCGCGACGCCCAGACCGGGCGGCAGCTCGTCGAGATCGAGCGCGCGCCACTCGTAGGGCGGGCGGCCGCCGACGGCGACGAAGCTGGTGGTGTACGTGCGGCCGAACTCAGCCGCCGTGAGCGACTGATCGACGATCACCAGCGGCAGACCGCCCGGAGAGACCGTCAGCGATAGGTTGCGCGTGTCGTTGAGCGTGCCGCTGGTGACCTTCGCGTCGAACGAGAACGTGCCGGCCGTCGACGGCGTGCCGACCAGATCGCCCGCCGCCGACAACGTGAGGCCCGGAGGCAGCGCGCCATTGGCGAGTTCCCAGGCGTAGATGCCGGTGCCGCCGGTCGCCACGAGGCGCACGCCGTACGGCGCGTACTGGGTCGCGGTGGGGAGCGCGGCGGTCGAGACGGTGACGGTGCCGGTGGTGACGGCGACCGAGGCGGCCTGCGTGAAGCAGTTGTTGACGATGGTGATCTCCGAGCCGCCGAACATCGAGGTGGCGGAGT
>JAEUJS010000120.1 GCA_016792935.1 Archangium sp.
TTTTTGCAAAGCGTGCTAGGTGGTGCCTCGAGCTTCATGACTTCCCAGAACGTCGTCGATGTCACCCGGCCGGAACAAATGGCCGATGTCCTGCGCGCACTCGAACCGGTGCGTGAGTTCTCCGTCGATGTCGAAGCCGACTCGATGCATCACTTCCGCGCGCGGCTGTGCTTCGTGCAGCTCGGCACCGACGCGGACATCTTCCTCACCGACACGTTGTCGGAAGGCGTCTCGCCCAGGGCGCTCGAGAAGCTCTTCGCCGATCCGAACGTCACCAAGTTCTTCCACGCGGCGCAGGGCGATCTCCAATACCTCGCCGAAGCCGGCGTTCGCGTGCGCGGCTTGTTCGACACGCACCGTGCTGTCACGTTGCTCGGCTGGCCCAAGAACGGGCTGGCGGATCTGGTGAAGGAGAAGCTCGGCGCGACGCTCAAGAAAGAGCACCAGCAGGCGGATTTCTCGGTGCGTCCGCTGCCTCCGGAATTGCGCGAGTACATCTCGGACGACGTTCGCTACTTGAACGAAGTCGGTCGCTGGGTGCGTGAGGCGTGCGTGACCGCGGACATCCTCGAAGAGGTGCAGCTCGACTGCGATCGCTTCTGTGAAGAGGCGGCCGCGCGGCCGGATCCCGCGGCGGGGTTCTCTCCGAAGTTGCAGCGGCAGGGCATGAGCAAGGAGACGCTCACCACCGCGTGGCACCTCGGACAGGAGCTCCACAAACTGCGACTCGCGTGGGCCGAGGCGGAAGATCTGCCGATGGGGCGCGTGTTGTCGAACATGGCGATCTCCGCCATCGCTCAGAAGTTGCCGACCGACTTGCGCACGTTGAGCAAGGCAGAGGGCGTGCGCGGAATCATCGTGCGCACGCACGGCGAAGAAATTCTCGCGCTCATCAACAAGGTGCAGGCCGACGTGAAGAGCGGTGCGCTGGTGATGCCTGACGAGCGAAAGAGCACCGATCCGAAACGCCGAAAGCGCGAAGAAGTGCTGCTCGAGTGGCGCAAGAAGACGGCGACGGCGCGGAAGGTCGCGCCTTCCGTGGTGCTCTCGAACGCCCTGGTCGGGGAGTTGGCGACGACCCCTCCCCAGAGCCTTGAAACGCTCTCAAAAGTGCCGTTCTTTGGGCAAAAACGCTCGTCCCTTTACGGGGTTGCGCTGGTCGAGCTGTTGACACCCTTCCGTTGAGCAGGTGGACGCGACGCAAAGAGTCATGTAGTTGAGAGGTTCTTCACTGATTCACCCAGCAGCTTCGGCTGCTGACTCTTTCGACCGGGAGCGCATCGTGTTCAACGGACCTTCGAAGCGGCAGAAAGAACTCGCGCGGCTGGAGCACCAGAAGGAAAAGGCGGCGCGGGCTGAGCAGCGCAAGCGCGACAAAGAGACGAAGGGTCCTCGTGACCCGAACGCGATCGACCCTGACATCGCGCACATCATCCCGGGACCGCAGCCGATCCTCGAGGAGTGACGTCTCGCGCAGTTCGCTGCCCTAAGTGACGAATCTTCTGCTCCTGTTGCTGTGCTTCCTCCTTGGCGTGGGAGCACGGCGCAGCCGCGCCTTTCCGGCCGACAGCCATCGCATCGTGACGGCGTGGGTGATGTTCGTCTCGCTGCCAGCGCTGACGTTCCGTTCGATTCACGGCGTCACCATCGATCGCACGCTGCTCGTCGGGAGCGTGTTGCTGTGGTTCATCTTCCTGCTCCCCGCGGCGTTCGTGTGGTGGCGTGTGAAGCAGGGCGGTTCACGCGAGCTGCTCGGCGCGACGTTGTTGTGCGCGGGTCTGTCGAACACCGCGTTCGTCGGCTTACCGCTCATCGAAGCGCTCGGTGGTCGTGAGTCGCTCGGAGCAGCGAGCGTGGTCGATCAGCTCGGCAGCTTTCTGTCGCTGTTCCTCTTCGCGATTCCGTTCGCCACCGTGCTCGGAGGCGCGTCGTTGTCGTGGCGCGACTCGGTGAAGAAGTTGGTGCGCTCTCCGGCGATCGTGGCGTTGGTGTTGGCGATCGTGCTGCGTGACGTCGAGGTGCCGAAGTCGATCGACTCGGTGCTCGAGCGGCTGGCCGACATGATGAGTCCCCTCGCGCTCGCGATCGTCGGTTGGCAGCTCGAGCTCAGCGCGCTCAAGGGAAACGGCTCGCGCATCGCAACGGGGCTGGCGTGGAAGTTGGCGCTCGCTCCGGCGTTCGTGTTGTTGGTGTTGTGGCTGTGGCGTGGGTCGATTGGTCCGACCGAGCGCATCATCGTCGCGCAGGCCGCGATGGCGCCGATGGTGACCGCCGGAGTCATCGCCGCAGACCACAAGCTCGCGCCCGGTCTCGCAGCAGCGTTGATCACGGTCGGCGTTCCGCTCAGTCTCCTCACCGTGCCGCTCTGGTGGCGCGTGCTGAGCTGACAAGAACGAAGAGGATTCCCCCCTCTCCCTCGGGGAGAGGGTTGGGTGAGGGAGCAAACACGTGCTGACAGCGTTCGTTTTCATCGTGCTCACCCAGCCATCGGACGCCGGTCTCTCCGTCGCGCAATTGCGTGCCCAGGCGAGCGCGCTGGGGCCGAACCGCAAGACGATCGCGAAGTTGATCGGACAGCGCACGGAGCCGTGGGCGCGTCAGCTCGCAGCAGGTTTTCTCGCGTCGCCGGATCCCGTGGTTCGCAGCGGCCGACTCGAAGCGTTTGCATTGCGTGCGCCCGATGCGAAAGAACTCGAGCAGCTGCGCCGTGTGGCCGCGTGCGATCCGTGGGGTTCAGTGCGCAACGAAGCGCGCGCGCTGTTGGGTGATGCAGGCACGGCCTTGCCGAGCTGCCCCGAGCCGCGGTGGACGTTCGTCGACGCCGAGGTCGCGACCCTGGGCAAACGCAGCGTGAAGTTGAGCACCGCGACGAACTTCACTCCCGCCGAGGTCTGCAAAGGAATGGGGCTCTTCGCCGGCCGCTGCATTCACGGAGAAGCCGGCATCGGACACGACGGTCGCCTGTGGTGGGGAAAGACAGTCGTCGCCGACGATCCGCTTCTGTACCCGCTGCTGATGAACCACTGGAAGCAAGACGCCGTGTTGATGTCGGGCAACTCGGGCCCCGGTCCCCTCGTCAGCGGCGTCGCATTGCTTCGCCCGGTCGGAGGCGGCGTGCAGTTTCAGTGGCTGGCGAACTTCGAAGGCTCGATCGATCGCTACGCGGTCGACGGTGATCAGTTCTTCTTCTCGGTGCGCAGCGTGGAGAACTCTCCGTGTGAGAACGCGAAGGGCGCCGACGTGCTCTACGTGCTCGAGCGCGATGGCGGCTACTCGGTGGGACGAAGCGACGCGACCGAGTGCTTGTGGAGCCCTCGATGAGCGTGATCGAACTCTCCCTCGCCGGTCGTGGACCCGGGCGCGCGTGGGTGTTCGATCACCATCGCTTTGCGTTGCCGTGTTGGGCCGAGGTCGGGCCCGCGTTGCTCATCACGCTCGATCGGCACTTCGACACCGTGCCTCCGCAGAATCCGCCGCCGCGTGAACTGCGTGGAGACGAACTGCTTCGATGGACGACGGAGAAACTCGATCACCGCAACTACGATCACATCCCCGCTGCACAACACTGCGGAGTGATCACCGACGCGATCATCGTGGCGCGCGCGAAACCAGTCGGAGCGCGCACGGACTTCTGCTCGGCGCACACGCTCGATCTGATCAGCGCGGAGTGGGGGACTCCACACGCCTCGCCCGAGGGCAAACGCGCACACCAGTTGGTCCGCGCTGCCGAGCGCATCGTGCTCGACGTCGATCTCGACTGCTTCACGACGCCGAGCGACGCCGATCCGACGACGGTGATTCCGTGGACGCGGGAGTTGATCTCCGACTTCGTGATGCCGCGCGGGTCCTCCGACTTCTGGAACGACGTATTGGCGAAATGCGTCGGCTTCACATTCGCGCGCGAGCCCAATCACTGCGGTGGGCTCATCGCCGGCGGCCGCTTGTTCGAGACCGCGTCCCAGGTGCTCTTCGTCGACTTGCTGAAATCTGACCTGCCCTAGCGCCTGGAACGTCCGGCGAACGCAGCCGCAGGCGGAGACTCGCCGAGCAAGATGACGGAAATCGAGGCTGGCGACACTCACGCGGGTGTGAGTCGATTGCTCTCTCCGATGCGTCCGGAAGCACCCGACATTGCTGTTCTTTACGACGCACACGCGCGCCGGGTGTGGCGGATGCTCGCGCGTCTGGGAGTCGCTCCGTCGGCGATCGAAGACGTGGTGCAGGACGTTTTTCTCACCGCGCACCAACGCCTCTCGGAGTTCGCTGGGCGATCGAGCGCGGAGACCTGGCTCATCGGCATCGCGGTGAAGCATGCAGCGAACGCACGCCGCTCACGACGCACCGAAGTGCCGATTCCCGAGAGCGCGTTGGATCCCTCGCGCTCGCCTGAAGAACGCCTCGCGCAACGCCGATCGCTCGAAGCCCTGGAGCGTGTGCTCTCGCAGCTCCCCGATGAACAGCGTGAGGTGGTGGTGCTGATGGATCTCGAGCAGCTCACCGCTCCGCAAGTCGCCGAGACGCTCGGCGTGAAGCTCAACACCATTTATTCGCGGCTGCGCCTGGGTCGCGCCGCGCTCGCCAACGCGCTGAACGCGAAGAAGCTCGAGGTGGCGTCATGACGCACGAAATCGATGATGTGAATCCGCCGGCTCCGAGTGCCGAGGTGGCGGAGTTCCTCGCGCAGCATCCTGAGACGGGCGCCCCGTCGGCCGATCAGCTCGCGAGCGCAAAGCTCAAGCTCTCGCGTGCGATGGCGCACAACCTCGTGCCGCTCCCCGTGAAGCCGAAGCGCACCTTCCTTCCTCCTGAGTTACTCGCGGCGGCCGCGGTCGTGATGTTCGCGGTGCTGGCCCAGCTCATCTATCTGGCCACGCGCACGCCTGAGGGCACAGCGGATGCGGCAGCTCCTGGCGAGGTCACCGCGGCGTATCGATCGGGAGATCTCGCCGGCGCCCAGCGACTCGCGTCGAGCTCGTGCACCGATGCGAACTGCGCCGCGTTGTCGGCGAAGTTGCTGCGCGCGATGGACCTCGCTGGTCGCATCAACACGCTCGACAGCAACGAGCTGCAGGAACTCGCGACGCTCGACACGTTCCTCTCCGGAGGCACTGAGACCGAGCTCACCGCCGCCATCGCGAAGCGGAAGAAGCAGGGTCCGCAGCTGCTCGACACCGATCAGCTCTACGCCGAAGCACGCGCGCTCAGTCGCGAGAACAAGAGCGCCGAAGCGCTGAAGCTCGTGGAGCAGTGCCTGGCGATCGCTCCAGGGAACTCTGATTGTGCAGCGCTGAAGGCCACGCTGGTGACCGCCGCCGCGAAGAGCGTCGAGACGTACATGTCGGAGATCACCGACGCACGGAAGCGGAAGGACTTCGAGGGCGCGCTCATGATCGCCGAGGCGTGCATCGCGGCGTGGCCGCAGGTCGCTGACTGCCATCGCGCGAATGGAACGACGTGGGCTTCGATCGCGACGCGAGATCAGAGCGCGTCGGCGATGGACAAGGCGAAGGCGTCGTACCAGCGCTTCCTCGAACTCGCGGATCCGAGCGATCCGTTCGTGCCGAAGGTGAATGCGATTCTCGACGCGGCGGAACCGCGCGCCTCGGTACCAGCCGGGACGTCGCCTGAGGAGGTCTACCAGGCCGCCTCCGTGCGCAAGGACTCCTCGCCCGCTGAAGCGCTGCGGCTCTTCAAGGACGTGATGGCGAAGACCCCGCCCGGATCTGAGCTGCACGAGAAGGCGAAGTCGTGGGCGGCGCAACTCGCGACGGGGAATCCGAGCGAGCAGGCGAGGGCAGAAGCACGTGATCTCTACCTGCGCGGCTACCAGCTCAAGGACTCTTCGCCGGTCGAAGCGGTCAAGCTGTTCCAGCAGGTGATGCGCATGA
>JAEUJS010000574.1 GCA_016792935.1 Archangium sp.
ATACCGTGGCCGAGATTCACGATGCAGCGGCTCGCTCCATCGCTCTCGCGCATCGTCGAGATCAGGTGCCTGGTCGCCTTGCGCACGGCGGTCGGCCCGGCGAGCAACAGCGCAGGATCGAGGTTGCCCTGCAGGACCTGCCGCGGAAACAACGCGCGCGCCTCACGCCAATCGGTGCGCCAATCAAGTGCGAAGCCGTCGACATTGGCCTCTCCGAGTACCGGGAGCAGATGCGCGCCGCCGCGCACGAAGAGCAACACGCGATGTCCACGCGCGCGCAGCGGCTCGGTGATGCGTCGAATCGCCGGCAACGCGAAGCGCGCATACGTCGCGCGATCGAGCAGCCCTCCCCAGGTGTCGAAGAGCTGCACGACGTCGGCTCCGGCAGCGAACTGCGCTTCGAGGTACTGCGCCGTCACATCGGCCAACGTGAAGAGCGCGCGTTCGGCGAGCGCTGGCTGCTGATGCAACATGGTGCGCGCCTCGAGGAAGTCGTCGCTGCCTCCGCCTGCCGTGCAGTACGCGAGCAGCGTGAACGGAGCGCCCGCAAACCCGATCAGCCCGTGGCTCCCGTTGAGCGCGCTCGAAAGATGACGCACGGCGTTCGACACGAACTCCAGCCGCTGCGCGGCGCCATCGACGGTCCACTGCGCGAACTCGGAGACGCTGGTCAGCTTCTTCTCGAGGCGCGGCCCTTCACCGGGCCCGAACGTCACTCCGAGTCCGAGCGCCTGTGGCACCACGAGGATGTCGGAGAACACGATCGCCGCGTCGAGCTTGAAGCGCTTCAACGGCTCGAGCGCGACGCGCGTCGTCAGCTCGGGCGAGCGACAGAGTTCCCAGAACGACGCGTTGCCGCGGACTGCGCGGTAGTCCGGCAGGTAGCGCCCCGCCTGCCGCATCAGCCACACCGGCGGGCGATCGACCGGACTGCCATTCAGCGCAGCGAGGAAACGTTCACGCGAGTTCACGATCAGCATGAACGCAGCGACGCGACGCGGGTGTGTCACAACTCAGTCATGTGACCTGTTGGCTCGACCCGACAGTCTGGCTTCGTCACAACTCCGTCATGCGGCCGATCCGACGCGGTCGAAGCCTGACAGCCTACGAACGTGGCGAAGTGGATCCTCACGCGCGAAGGCGATGACGGCGGCGACGTCGAGGCGTTGCTTCGCGAGCGCGGCCATCAGGTCGTGCGTGTGCCGTGCATCGAGACGCAGTGGCACGCGTGGCCATGGCCTGCCGATCCGCACGCGCTGACGATCTTTACGAGCCGCAGAGCGGTCGAGTGTTTCGCTCGCTCCGTCGCGACCATCGAGTCTTCGCGTGCGAAGAACAGCGGGGCTGCCCCTCACCCTGACCCTCTCCCGCAGGGGCGGGAGGGATCGCAGTCGGGGCTCGGAGTCATCGCGGCGTTGAGGCCAGAAACATCACGCGCGCTCGCTGAGCTCGGGCTCGAGCCCGACATCGAAGCGACGGGCGGCTCACGCGCGTTGGCGCACGGCATCGTGACGGCGTGGCCGTGGCTCTCTCCGCGACCAATGTGCATTCGCTACCCGACGAGCAGCGCTGGTCTCTCCGCGCCGGAACAGGACGACGCCGTGCGCGATCTCTCTGCGCTCGGGCGAGTCGAACGTACGGTCGTCTATGACGTCACAGCGCCGGCCCTGCTCGCGCGTGAACTGGCCGCGGCACTCATCGAGCCTTCGTGGTCGATCGTCTTCGCCAGCCCCTCGGCCGTCTCTCACTTCTTCACAGCGACCGGAGCTTCAGCGTCCGCTCCAGCGCACGCCGTCTGCTTCGGCGCTTCCACCGCCCGCGCGTGGAACGAGCGCCGTCCCGAAGCCTGGCCCGCCGCCTCGGCCACCAGCGATCTCCGCAGCACCCTCGAGGTGATCACATGACCCAGGTCCGCCTTCGCCGTCTCCGCTCGACGCCCGCGATTCGTTCGATGTTCGCCGAGAACGAGATCACGCCGCGCCAGCTCGTCCAGCCGTACTTCGTGGTGACCGGCAAAGGAATCAAGCGCGAGACGCGGCCCGGCTCGGGGCTGTGGCAGCTCTCCCCCGACATGCTGCGCGAAGAGATCCTCCCGCTCCAACGCGGCGGAGTCGGCGGCGTGATGCTCTTCGGTGTGCCCGATCACAAACGCGACGACGGAGACGGCCTCGAAGAGCAGCTCGAGCCGCTGCGCCAGGCCATCACCGAGACGAAATCAGCCGCGCCCACGTTGCCGCTGTTCGCCGACGTCTGCCTCTGCGCGTACACGCAACACGGCCACTGCGGGCTCGTGAAGGGCGAGATCATCGTCAACGACGAGAGCGTGAAGGTGCTCAGCGAGATGGCGGTGCACCTCGCGAGCTGGGGTGTCGATTTCGTGTGCCCCAGCGACATGATGGACGGACGCGTGAAAGCGATCCGTCAGGCGCTCGACGAGACCGGCCATCAGCAGACCTCGATCTTGAGCTACGCGATCAAGATGGCGAGCGCGTTCTACGGACCGTTCCGCGAGGCGGCGCACTCGGCTCCTGGGTTTGGCGATCGCAAGAGCTACCAGATGAACGCGGCGAATCGGCGCGAGGCGCGGCGTGAATTGCTGCTCGATCTCGAAGAAGGCGCCGACGCGTTGTTGATCAAGCCCGCGCTCACCAACCTCGATCTCATCCGCGACGCGCGCGAGGCGTGTGATGCGCCGCTCTTCGCGTACCACGTGTCGGGTGAGTACCTGATGATCAAGGCCGCGGCCGACGCGGGGCTCCTCGACTTCCAGCGCGCGGTCGACGAGTCACTGCTCTCGATTCGACGCGCCGGAGCCGACGTGATCGTCACCTACGCCGCGCGACCGCTGACCCTGCGCTGAGGGGTGGCAGCGCGCGGCACCGTGAGGTAGAGCGCCCGCGAACGCAACCCTCGCAAAGGACTCACCGTGCGCATCATCGTCACCGGCTCGCTCGCCTACGACTACATCATGAACTTCCCGGGGAAGTTCTCGGACCACATCCTCCCGGACAAGGTCCACATGCTGACGGTCAGCTTCCTCGTCGACTCGATGAAGAAGATGCGCGGAGGCACCGCCGGCAACATCGCCTTCACGCTCTCGCTCCTCGGCGCGAAGACGGCGGTGGTCAGCGCCGCGGGCCAGGACTTCAACGAGTACCGCGACTTCATGCACGGCCGCGGCATCGACACGCGCGGCATCAAGCTCGTCGCCAACGAGTTCACCGCGTCGTGCTTCATCAACACCGACCACGTGAACAACCAGATCGTCGCCTTCTATCCGGGCGCGGTCGGCCACGCGAAAGAGGTCACGCTCGGCTCGCTTGGTCTCGAGAAGGGCGACTGGGTGATCATCTCGCCGACCGACCCCGAGTCGATGGCGAAGCACACCGCCGAGTGCAAGAAGGCCGGCGTCTCGTACATCTTCGATCCCGGCAAGCAGGTGCCGCGTCTCGACAAGGCGCAGATCCTCGCGGGTCTCGACGGCTGCGCGGCGTTCGTCGGCAACGACTACGAGTTCGGAATGATGGCGCGCGCGACTGGCCTCACCGAGCAGGCGCTCTTCGACATGGCGCCCATCACCATCATGACGCGCGGTGAGCAGGGCTCGCGCATCATCGAGAAGGGCAAGCCGGTCGTGGAAATCCCGGTCGCGAAGCCGAAGTCGGTCGTCGACCCGACGGGTGCTGGTGATGCGTACCTCGCCGCCCTCGCCTACGGCCTCTCGCGCAAGTTGCCGCACGCCACGACCGGCCGCATCGCCGCGCTCGCCGCGACGTACGCCATCGAGCTCAAGGGCTGCCAGGAACACTTCTACTCGGTGGACGACTTCGCTCGCCGCTACCAGGAAGCGTTCGGCGAGAAGCTCACCCTGCCCGCCTGATCAACGCACTTCGCAGGCGCTGATCTCGGCGATGTCGGCAGTCGTCGGTTGGTACTGCGCGTCGGCCGAGAAGCGAATCGAGATCGCGACGCCCATCTGCAGCGGGCGTGCGCGACACCGTACGCGTACGCGTTCATCGGGCGTCTTCGGGTGACTCAGCCAGCTCGCCACCGCGGGCTGCTCGAAGAGACCGGGGAGCGCCACGAGCCGGTTCGAGGTCGTCACGAACGGACACAACGCGCCCGAAGTCGCCTGACACGAGTACGCTCCGAACACGCCTTCGCAGCCGAGATTGCCCGCGTCACGCGGCACGATGCTCACTTCGACGAACGCGCCATCGCCTTCGCCTCGGCCGAAGACCAACAGCGCGAGCGCGAGCACGATGGTGGCCCCGACGAGGATCCACTGGTCTCTCATCGCCACGCCTCGCGGAAGAGGCGCGCGTCGAGCACGCGTTGCGACGTCGGCAGCGAGGTCCAGAACGGCGCGTAGAGCGCGGCCATGATCGTCACCACGCAGAGAAACCCGAGCGCCCACAGCGGTCGTTTCGTTCGCAGCCACGTGACCGCGCCAGTCGTCACCAGCACCAGCGCGAAGTACGTCGGGAGGTAGTGGTACAGGTACGAGTCGCGGTGCGTGAGCACCCACGGCGCGAGAAAGCCGAGCGCGGCCGCAAGGAGCACGAGGGTGGCTCTGCCGTTGACCGTTTCCCGCACGGCACGTACTCCGTCGCGCACCACCCAGCCGAGCGCGCCGAAGAAGAGCATCGAAGTGGTCCACCACGTCGCGAGGTTGCCGAGCATGGTGACCATGCGGACCTGGCCGAGGTGTTCATCGCGGTAGAAGCCGAGCGGCGTCGTGGGAATGAACCAGGTCGGCCACGACGAGACCCAGGGGTTCTTCATCGCGGTCGCCTGCGCGTGTGACGCGAAGAGCCGGCGACAGTCATCGAGCACCGCGCTCACACCAGTCGGTTGGCCCGCGAGCGAGAGCCCGATGGCGTAGATCGCGAAGAAGGTCACCGCTGCGCTCGCGCCGATGACGAGCACCCGCGTCAGTCGCGCGCGCAGGCTGAGGGTCTGATCGAGGAACAGCGCCGCGCCGAAGAGCGGAATGAGACCGATGCCGCTGAACTTCACGGTGCATGCAGCTCCGAGCAAGACGCCGGCGAGCGCGGCGACGTGCCAACGCCAGGAGAACGTCACCAGGAGCAGACTCGCGACGAGCAGGGACACGAGCTGCCCGTCGAGCACTGCGACTCGCGAGAACGCGATGAAGAAGCCGTCACTGGCGACGAGCGCCGCGGCGATCGCGCCCGCTTCGAGACTCTGAAAAAGACGCGCAGCCGCGAAGGCCGCGAGGAAGATCACTGCGATGCCGATCAGTTCCGAAGGGAGACGCCAACCCCGGGCGTTGTCGCCCAACATCGAGACCGACGCGGCGATCACCAACTTTCCGAGTGGCGGGTGATCGTTGGTGTCCATCTGATGTGCGATGTACGTGCGCGCGCGAGAGACGAAGTGGTGCTCGTCGTAGATCAGCCCGCTCGGCACGGTGAACGCGTAGAGCCGCGCAGCGATGCCACCGACCACCAGAAACGCGGCCAGCACGAAGAGCGGTGTGCGAACGAACGCGCGCATCGCGCCCAACTCATCACCTCGCCTTCATTGAAACGATCGATTTCGTGCCGGACCGACTGGCGTGGTTTGACCATCAATCTGGTCATCACTAGTCTTCAATCTGGTCATGAAGAACTGGAGCGTCTCCGAAGCCAAGGCACGCCTGTCCGAACTGCTCGGCAAGGTCCGGCGCGCTCCGCAGGTCATCGAGAACCGTGGTGAGGAGATCGCGGTGGTCATCTCGATCGCCGAATACGAGCGCCTGCGCGAACGCGACCAGGAACCGGTCGAGACGCCGATGCAGAAGTGGCTCGCGCACGTCGAGGTCTTGAAAGCAGGTCGCGATCTCAGCTTCGACGTCCCAGACCGCCGCGTCGATGATGCGCACCGGCAAGTCGACTTCGGCGACGACGACTGATGTACCTCGTCGACACCAACGTCCTCAGTGAGCAGATGCGCAAGGTGCCCGACGCCCGCGTGCTCGGGTGGCTCTCGCGTCAGCCGGCGATCGCGGTCAGTGTGATCTCCGTCATGGAACTGGATTCTGGAGTCACGCGCGCGCCGGCCGCGAAACGCGCCCCGCTCCGCCAGTGGTTCGACGACATGCTCGTTTCGCCGGCGCACGAGTTCTTGCCGGTGACGATCGCCATCGCGCGCGCCGCGGGGCAACTTCAGGCCGGGCTGGTCCAGCGAGGAAAACCGCGCGCAGTCACCGATCTGCTCATCGCAGCGACTGCGCTCACGCACGGCGCCGTGCTCGTCACGCGCAATACGCGCGACTTCGAAGGGCTGGGAGTCGCGTTGCTCAACCCCTTCGACTGATCGATTCGTGGTCTGCTCGCCGCATGCGCCTCTGGAGCCTGATGGTCGTCGTGCTCGTCGGGTGTGGAACACCAACGGGTGAGCCCGACGCCAGCACTGACGTGGACTCGGGAACGACGAGCGTCTTCGACGCGGGCGTCGATGCGGGACTCGTGGACGCTGGCGCTCAGACCGACGCGGGACTTCCCGATGCGGGCGGCGGTGTCGACTCGGGGGTGCTGATCGTCGATCGCACCAACCCGCAGATCTATCGCTTCCAGTTCACCGCAGCCGCCGCCGACCCCGATGCAGGAACTGCACTCGGCAATCAAGTGGCCGCGTTCGACACGCGCGTCGCTCCACGCGGAATTCTCGTCGTCTACCTGCACGGAGCCGGAGCGCCAGGCACCTGCGGCTCGGTCGCGCACGAAGACTTCCTCGCCTTCCGCGGCTTCCATGTGATCGGCCCCTGCTACTCGTCGAACTACGGCGTCGGAAGTTGCGGGAACGACATCGGCGGCTGCCGGCTCGAAGCCTTCGACGGAATGGATCGCACGTCGGTGATCGCGATCACCCGCTCCGACTCGATCGAAGAACGCATCGTTCGCATGTTGCGCCGCTTGCAGACGCTCAACCCGCAGGGCGGCTGGGAATACTTCATCGTCAACGGCCAACCGCGGTGGGACCACATCATCGTCTCTGGCATCAGCCACGGAGCGAGCACCGCCGGCGTCATCGCCAAGGTCCGCCCCGTCGTGCGCGCGGTGATGTTGTCGGGCCCGCTCGACACGAATCAGGCGTGGCTGACCACGAGTTCCATCACGCCAGCCGATCGCCAATGGGGCTTCACGCACTCCGTCGACACGCAGCACATGGGACACCTCGCGGCATTCACCGCGTTGATGTTGCCGGGCACGCCGCGGCGCATCGAACTCGGCGCCTCCCCGTGGAACGACAGCCATCGCCTCTTCACGTCGGTCGATGCCGGCAATTCCGATCAGTCGCACTCGTCGACGCAAGGTGGTCCGCGCACGCCCGACGGCGGGTACTTGTTCGGCCCCGTGTGGGAATTGATGTACGGCGCCAACTGAATGCGTGTCGTGATCTATGACGACGATCGCGCTCCTGAGCAGGCGTTCCTGCGGCGTTCGTGGCAGGCCGGGTGTGCGCTGCAGAAGGCGCTCGGTCTCGTCGACGAGACCTTCGCGGCCTCGACCTGGGAACAGGCCTTCGCGTGGCTGACGACGCGCCCCGAGAAGCTCACCTCGATCCAGTACTGGGGGCACGGCCACCCCGGAGAAGTCTTGATGGCGCGCGAGCCGATGCAGCTCAGCGATTGGGCTGCCGTGAAGCCGCTGATCACCCGCGAATCGCTCGTCTGGTTTCGAACGTGCAGCACGTTTCAGGGCGAGAAGGGCCACGCGTTCTCGGAAGCGCTGAGCACCCTGCTCGACTGCACCATCGCCGGTCACACGCGCATCATCGGGCCGCTGCAAGGCGGGCTGCACACGCGACGACCGCACGAGCCTGCGAGCTGGCCGATCGAAGAAACCGAGCTGCCACCCTCGCGCGTGCCACCCTGGTTGCGTTGGGGGAACAACACCATCGTCTGTCTCACGACGCAGGTGCCCGCGGGCTGGTGACGCCTACTCTTCGTCGAGCTTCGTGAGTTCGGCATCGCACGCGTCGATCGCAGCGCGCGTCCGAGGGTCGCGACAGGCCTTCTCGGCCCGACTCATGCGCTTCGAGAAGATCGCGCGGCGCGTCGGGTCGTTCATCAGGATCCGCAGGTCATCGAGACGCGCGTCGATGCGGCGCGCGGCCTTGAGCGTCGCGATCTGATCTTCCATCAGCGTGACGTTGCGATCGGCCGGGATCACCGCGGCAGGCGGAGGTTTCGGCAGCGCGCCGTACTCGATCACCAGCGTCTGCTCCCATTCGGCGGACCTCGGCGGGAGCTGCACCGAGAGCGCGCGAAACAGACACCCTTTCAGCGTCCCGTGAAGACCCGGCATGACGGTCGGCGTCGCCGCCCCCGAGGGAGCGACGCTCAGCACCACCGAGACCTGGCCTGCTTCTGCTGGCAGCGTGCTCCGAGAACGCATCACGCACTCGTACGCGTGCTGCATCGCATCGGGCAGTGGATCCGCCACTTCCTCGGCCTTCGGAGGCACCACTTCCTCGAGCATCACCGGCGGCGCGGGCCTCGGCGGCGCAGGTGTCTCGTTCGGCCGGCACGCCGCGGCGATGGAGAGGGCGACCGCGAGGAGTACGACTCGCCTGTGCGCGCTCACTGGCAGAACATGCTCACTTCCCCCAGTTCGACGGCTGACTGCCCATGACGAGCTCGAGCGTGCCACCGGCGATCAACTCGGAGTGCGCGAAGACCGCCGTGGTGATCGGCTTGCCGTTCAGCTTCGCCGACTGCACGTAGATGTTCTCGGGCGAGACGTCTTTCGCGGTGATGGTGAACACGCCGCTGGGCAGCGTCAGCTCGAGCTTCGGGAAGATCGGAGAGCCGATGATCCAGCGATCGGTTCCCGGAATCGGGTACAGGCCCGCCGCCGCGAAGACGAACCAGCTGCCGAGCGTGCCGCCGTCGTCGTTGCCGGGAAGTCCGTCGGGTTGCGCTGAGAAGAAGGTGTCGCGCGCCCAGTCGCTCCACTTCGCGGCGAGATCAGGCCGACCTGCTTGCGCGAAGACGAAGGGCGTGTGGATGTCGGGCTCGTTGCTCGGCCAGTAGTGGTAGCGCTCGAGCCAACGCAGCTCGTACGTCGTCTGCGCGAGCGCCGCCTGGTGTTCACCCGGAGCCGCGTCGAAGAACTTCTCGAACTCGGTGAGGAACGCCTCGCGCGAGCCGAAGAGCGTGTCCATGCCCTCGAGGTCCCACGTCGGCATGTAGGTGGTCTGCAGGGCGTTGGCCTCGGCGTACCCGTCCCAGCCCTCCAAGGTGTACGGAGTGGTCACCAACGAGCCGTCGGCGAAGCGCTCGCGCAGCACCTTGTTCGCGGGATCCCACAACTTGCGCCAGCCCTTCGAGCGCGTCTCGAACGCACCCGCTTCCGTGTCGTGGCCGAGCTTGCGGCCCATGTTGGCGAGCGCGAAGTCGGCGTGCGCGTACTCGACGGTGATGCCCACGCTGCGACCAGACTCTTCGATCGGCACGTAGCCGAGCGTCGCGTAGCGGCCCATGCCTGCGCGTGAGCCACCACCAGTCGTCGCCTCAGACGACGCCTCGGCCCACAGCGCTTCACCGTCGATCCCGGGAACGTCACGCATCACGGCATCCGCGAACACGATGTCCGCCGGAGCGCCCACCATCGTCCCCGCCTCTCCTGTCGCTTGCGGCCAGCGCGGCAGCCCGCGACCGTTCGCCGACATGCGCAGCAACGACTGCACGGACGATCTCGCGCTGTCTTCAGCGAGCAGCGCGTAGAGCGGATGCGTGGTGCGGTACGTGTCCCAGAGCGAGAAGTCGCTGAGCATGACCTCGCCTGCGCCGACGTTGCCTGGCTCTCCGCCGTAGACGTAGGCGCCGTCGACATCGCTGATCACCGTCGGCATCAAGAACGCGAGCCGCAGCGCCGAATAGAACGTGGCGCGATCTTCTTCGCTGCCGCCGAAGACCTTCGCCCTCGAGAGCCGTGCACGCCACGCACTCGCTGCAGCCTCTCGGTGTGCGTCGAAAGCGAAGCCATCGGGGAATTCCGCGGCGAGATTGGCGGTCGCTCCAGCGGCGCTGACGAGCGAGATGCCGACGAGCAACTCGACTGGATCCGCCGACGGAGCGAACCCCAGCTCGATCACCTTCCCGTCCGTCGAGCGCTGACCCACGGAGTACGGGCGGCTGGTGCGGATGTCGAAGAAGACGCGGTTGCCGCCGAAGCCGCTGCTGAACTGACCGCTCACCAACATCGATCCGCGGAGCGTCGTGGCGTCGACCTCGGTCAGCGTCTGCTCAGAAACACCAGTGTTTCCCAGCCCGCGGGAGAGGTCGAGCACCACGTGCGGCGTCGCTCCGTCGGCGAACGTGTAGCGGTGGTGTCCGGAATGCACCGACGCCGTGAGCTCGGCCTTCACGTTCCACTTCGCGAGCGTGACCTCGTAGCGACCGGGGCTGGCCTTCTCGCCCTTCTTGCTGAACTTGCTCTGCATGCCGTCCTTCGTGAGGACCGAAGGATCCGTCGAGGTGACTGGCATCAGAATCAGCGTGCCCCACTCGCGCACGCCCACGCCGTGCATGTGCAGGTGCGAGAACCCGGTGATGGTGTCGTCGCCGGCCCAGTAGCCGGAGAAGTGAATGAAGTTGAGATCGCCGTACTGCTGCCCGCGCGTGTCGGGGCCGAGCTTCATCAGCCCGTGCGGAACGGCGGCGCCGACGAAGGCCGCTCCGTGGAAGAAGGCGAAGCCGCCGGTGCCCATCAGCGGGCTGGCGTAGGTGACGGGGTCCGCGACGGGTTCCGGCGGTGCGACCGGGGGCGTGCATGACGCGAGAACGAGCGCCGAGAGAAGAATGCGCTCCCTCACCCCAACCCCTCTCCCGATCACGGAGTGGGTATCACCGGCAGGAGCGACTTGATGTCCGCATCGGTGAAGTAGATGCCGGCGCCGACGAAGAAGTCGCGGCCGCTGATGAGCCGGTTGGTCAACGTGTCGCGGTTGGGCGCGTTGAGAATGTCGTCCATGCCGGCGTTCACGTACACGTGCTCGAACGGCGTGAAGCGCAGCGTGGCGCGAATGCGCGGCAACCGCAGCGCCTCGATCGAGAAGTTGAACGCGTCGATCTTCAGCACCAGCGCTTCCTCGAGCCAGCGCGAGTACCAGGGGAACTTGATGGGCACGGTGAAGTCGGTGCCGAGGCCTCCGGTGCTCTCGATGATTCCGAAGCGCAGCGTCAGGAACGAGTAGCGCTTTGCGAACTGCGCGCTGAACTTGAGCGACTCGGTGGTGACGGTCTGCTTCTGCACCACGGGATCGCCGGCGCTCGGCGGGTTGGTCTGCAGGTAGATCGTCTCGACGCGGCCCCGTGGGTCGTCGATGGCCTCGATCAGGTAGTACTTGTCGGGCTTGGGCACGAGGCGCACCGTCAGGAACGTCTTCGCGTTGCCTTGATTGAACAGGTAGTCGGCCTTCACGCCGACTTCGACTTCCAGCGAGGTGAGTCGGCCCGCGAAGTCAGAGACGTCTTCGATGGTGTCCTGCAGCTTCTGGCCGAGGCGCTCGTTGGCGACCAGCGCTCCGACCGCGCCCTTCCCCGCCTTCACGTCGTCGGTGATCTTCTCGACGTTGGCGAGTGAGCGATCGAGCTTGGCGAGCGTTTCCTGCAGGCCCTTCACGGTGTCGCCGGCCTGCCCTTCGTTCTCGCCGACGATCTTCTTGATCGACTGCACGACGTCTTTCACGTCGCTGGTGACCGTCTCGACGTTCTTCACGATGCGATCGATCGATTCCGATTCGCGGCCGGTGATGCGGCGCACGTCGCCGGAGACCGCCTCGACGTTGGCCATGATCATGTCGAGCTTGGCGGCCGAGTCGGCGATCATCTTCTGCATCGTCGCGGTGAGCTCGACGAGGTTCTTGACGATCGCCTCCATGTTACCGGCGCCCTTCTGATCGCCGAGGACGGTGCGGAGCGAGGCGGTGATGGCCTTCACGTCGTCGGTGATGCCCTGCACGGAGCCCATCAGCTGCTCCATGCCCTGCGCGTCGAGCACGCGTTTGATCTCTTCGCCGTCTTTGAGCTCGCGGAAGTTCTCGGTGCCTGGCGTGAGGTCCAACATGTAGTCGCCGAGCAGCGACTCACTGCGTTTGGTGATCGTGGCGTCTTCGCGCACGTGGAGATCGCGGCGAATGCGCACCGTGACCTTCGCCTTCAGGCCCTCGAGCTTGATGTCGATGATCTCGCCGACACCGATGCCGGCGATCTGCACGCGGCTGCGCTGGTTGAGGCCGCTCGCATCGCGGAAGTACCCGTAGAGCGTGACCGCCTCGCCTTCCTTCATTCCGCCCTTCTTCACGAAGGTCAGAAAGAAGAAGAGGATCGCCCCGGCGCCGATGACCAGGAGACCAACTCGGAATGGAGTGACGATCTTCTTCAACGCGCTCGCACCTTATCGATCTTCAGTTCTTCCCGAACCACGTTTGCAGGAAGACCTTCACGCCCGGATGCTGTGAATGTCGCAGCTTGGACGGGTGGCCCTGGTCGACGATCACGCCCTGGTAGAGGAACGCGATGTTGTCGGCCACCTTGAAGGCGCTCGCGATGTCGTGGCTGATGACCACACTGGTGACGCCCAGCTGCTTCTTGGCGTCGAGGATCATCTCGTCGACGTAGTCGGTGGTGATGGGATCGAGGCCGGTGGTCGGCTCGTCGTAGAGTACGATCTTCGGGTCGAGCACGATCGCGCGCGCCAGACCGACGCGCTTGCGCATGCCGCCGGAAAGATCCGACGGGTACTTCTGCTCGACGTTCTTCAAGCCGACGATCGAGAGCTTCTCCTTCACCAGCTCACGCATCTGCTCTTCGGGGATGTCCTTGCGATGCTCGCGGAGCGGAAACGACACGTTCTCGTACACCGTCATCGAGTCGAAGAGCGCGGCGGCCTGAAAGACCATGCCGAACTTGCGGCGCAGCTTCTCGAGTTCCAGCGGGCCCATGGGCACGATGTCTTCACCGTCGACGATCACCTGGCCCGAGTCGGGCTTGAGCAGCCCGATCATGTGCTTCATCAGCACGGTCTTCCCGCTGCCGGAGCCACCGAGGATGACGAGCGTGCTGCCCGCAGGCACCGAGAGCGTGATGCCGTCGAGCACCTTGTGCTCTCCGAACGACTTGTGAAGATCGCGGATCTCGATGATCGGCGGCGCGGGCGTGCCCGGCTGGGTGACGTCGCTGGTCGCCATGTCAGTGGAGGATCACGCCGACGAAGTAATCGAGCACGAAGATGCCGAGCGCGCTGGCGACCATCGCTTCGGTGGTGGCCTGGCCCACGCCCTTCGCGCCGCCGTGCGCGTTGAAGCCTTTGAAGCAGGCGACCAGCGCGATGAAGAGGCCGAAGACCGCTCCCTTGATCAGCCCTTCCGCGATGTCTTCGGGATCGAGCCACGTCTGCGTGCGCGTGATGAACGTACCGGCCGAGAGGCCCTTCACCGTCACCGCGACGAAGTAGCCGCCGAAGAGCCCGAGCAGGTCGAAGATCATCACCAGCATCGGCACCATGATCAGCCCGGCGAGCACGCGCGGCACGAGCAGGTATTGGATGGGGTTGACCGCCATCGTCTCGA
>JAEUJS010000584.1 GCA_016792935.1 Archangium sp.
CGACGAGTGCCAGCTCGAGCTACCCGCTCGGGCTCTACGGCGCTGGGCCCAACGATCTCTTCATGTCGATCAACTTGCCCGACGGTGGCGGCGGCGCGCTGCACTACCGGCGCTGACGCTGCTGGGTTTGCTAACTTCGAAAAGCGTGAGCGCCGACGACGATGTGGGGTTGGGAGCGACGGTCACTCCCAATCTCAGGCCGAAGAACGACGCGTCGCCAACCGAGCTGCCGGTCTCGACGCCCGATCGCTACGTGCTCGATCGCGAGCTGGGGCAGGGCGGTCAGTCGGTGGTGTTCGCTGCGCGAGATGCTGCGCTCAATCGCGAAGTCGCGCTCAAGACCTCACGTCATCGCGGCAACGCGGCCGAGGGCTTCGTGCGCGAGGCGCGCATCACGGGGCAGCTCGAACATCCGGGCATCGTTCCGGTGCACGAGCTGGGGCGCACGCCCGAGGGTGAGCTGTTCTGCACCCAGAAGCTGGTTCGCGGTCGCACCATGCGGCGCGCGCTGGAAGACGCCACCACGCTCGATCAGCGCCTCGCGTTGTTGCCGCACTTCATCGATCTCTGTCACGCCGTCGCCTACGCGCACAGCCGCGGCGTGGTGCACCGCGATCTCAAGCCCGAGAACGTGATGGTCGGCGAGTTCGGCGAGACGGTGGTGCTCGACTGGGGCGTGGCGCGCGTGCTCGGTGAGCCGGAGCTGCCGGCCGACGCCACGAAGATCGAAAACGTGAAGCCGCTGCAGACCGTGCGCCGGCTCGACGGAGTCACCTCGGGAGCGACGCACCACGGCACCGTGATCGGCACTCCGCTCTACATGTCGCCCGAGCAGGCGCGCGGAGAAGTCGCCTCCATCGACGCACGCAGCGACGTGTGGAGTCTGGGCGTGATGCTCTACGAGCTGCTCGCGTTCTCGCGGCCGTTCGAGGCGAGTGACGTGCGCTCGCTGCTGCTCGACGTCGGGCGCGGTCACTTCCGCCCGCTCGAGGAAGTGGCCCCCGAAGCGCCGCCCGAGCTGATCGCCATCGCGCGCAACGCGATGCACGCCGAGCAGGACAAGCGCCCGAAAGACGCGCGCGAGCTCGCTACGCAGCTTTCCGACTACCGCGCGGGCAAACGCGTCTCGTCGTACACCTACACGTCGTGGGAACTGGTGAAGCGGTTTGTCGCTCGCAATCGCGCGCTGACGGTGGTGTCGATCATCTCGCTCCTCGCGCTGAGCACGAGTGAGATCTACGCGTGGTCGCTCGTCGGACAGCGTGACGGCGCGCTCAACTCCGCGAAGGCGGCGCTGCGGCAGTCGCTCGTGGCGCGCGCCGATGGCGCCGCGCGGCGCAGTGATTGGAACCAGGCGCTGACCGACTCGCTGGCGGCGCAGGCGCAGGGGAGCGCGAGCGCTCCGTTGGTGATCGAAGCGTTGCGGCAGTGGGAAGCGCCGATGCGTCCGCTCGCGGGCGTGGTGCCGGTCGCTTCGACGGTCGGTGGTGCGTTCGACGTCGAGACCGGGCTCGCGCTCACCGGAGTGGCCGCTCGCGGCGTCTTCTTGATCGACGACGACGCGAACTGGCGGCTGGTCGAAGACACCACGCCAGGCGATCGCGGCGGTGGAGTGCCGGTGGCCGTTGCTCCAGGTGGCAAGGCGTACGTGGTGAAGGGCAACAATCTGCGCCTGGTCGGATCCTTCGGCCGCGTCGAGTTGAAGGACACCGACAAGGCGGCGCTGGTGGCCTTCAGTTCCGATGGAGCGCACATCGGCATGGCGCGCGAAGGCACGGGGGCGGCGGTCTTCGCGGTTCCTTCCGGCGTGAATGAAGGAACGTTCGTCAACGGCATCGCGAACCCGACGGCGATCGCGGTGGGCTCGACGGGCGCGGTCGCCGTGGCTGGCCCGGTGAGCGGCTCGCCGACGGTGTGGTGGATGAAGGGTGGCGTGGTGCACGTCGCCACGCGCCGCGAGCCGGTGCTGCAGCTTCGTTTCACGAAGGACGAATCGAAGTTGCTCGTCGGTGAAGCGTCGGGGCGCGTGGTGTTGCTCGACGCGGTGACCAGCGAGCGGCTCGACTCACTCGATTCGCTGCAGCACGGGTTGACGTCGATCGCGTTGTCTCCTGATGAGCGCGTGCTCGCGATCGGGACGAGTCACGGAATGATCTCGCTGTGGGATCTCGGCAGCCGCGCTCGGCTCGCGTCGTTCGAGCCACCGGGTGACGAAGTGCGTGCGTTGTCGTTCACCAGCGACGGCACGGTGCTCGGCTCGATGGATCGCGGAGGCCGTCGCTTCGAGTGGAAGTTGAAGTCGCTCTTGCAGCACCAGCCGTTCGTGGTGCTCGACAGCGAGATCTTCGAATTGGCGCGCGGCGACGACGGGTTGTTGTGGGCGCGCACCGCGAAGGGGCTCGTCGAGGTGCTGCCCGACGGGCGAGTGGGGTGGGCGAACCCTGCAGTGAAGGGCAATCACCTGCTCGGCGCAGGTGGAGCGGTCGCCGTCGCGCGCACCGGTGGCATCGATCTCTACGACGCGATGGATGGCTCGCAGACCAACTCGCGTGAGCCGTGCCGCGCGACGATCTGGGCGATGGTGTCGGCGGCCGATCGCCCCGAGGTCTTCATCGCGTGTGGTCCGGAGATCCTCGAGATCGAAGGAGAGAAGGTCACCAACACCGGCATCCACGCGCGTACGCCGATCAAGTGGCTGACGCTGTCGAGTGATGGCGGGCGACTGGCGTGGCTCGCAGAAGACGGCAGCGGCGCGCTGGTCAACCTCGAGACCGGTCGCGCGGAAGAGACGTGGTCTGCGCTCGGTCGTGGTGAAGGCATCGCGTTCAGCGCCGATGGGAAGATCATCGCCGTGGCGACGGAAGACGGGCTCGTGCTGCGGCACGGCGTGAGCGGCGTCGAATTGCGCCGGCTCTCGACGCGCGGTCTGCGTGCTCGCGATCTGGGCTTCACGCTCGGCGACAAGGCGATCTGGGTCGCGAGCACCGACGGCGTCTCGCTGTGGAACACGGCGGCGAAGGTCGGATCGGCGGAAGAGCCGCGGCTCCTCGACTTGCCCGGCGTGCACGGTGAAGTGACCGCCGCGTTGGCCACGCCTCAAGGGCTGTGGGTGGCTGACGCCTCAGGTCGGATCTTCGACTACCGATTCGGAGCGGAGACCGCGGAGAAGCCGCAGAGTCCTCATTGATCGCCACCGCGCTTCGGTGATTGATACGCGCCTGTAGCACTCAGCGTCCGCGTCACCGGGAGAGGGACATGTCTTTCACGCATCTGCACCTGCACACCCTCTATTCGCTCCTCGACGGCGCGATTCGCATGAAGGACCTCATCAAGACGGTCCACGCGAAGGGCATGAAGTCGGTCGCGGTGACGGACCACGGCAACATGTTCGGCGCGGTCGACTTCTACAAGAAGGCGAAGGACGCGGCGCTCAAGCCGATCCTCGGGCTCGAAGCGTACGTCGCAGGTCCGAAAGGGCGCGGCGATCGCACCGAGAAGATCGCGAACCACCTCATCCTGTTGGCGAAGAACCGCGAGGGGTACGAGAACATCCGCTACCTGTCCTCGATGGGGTACCTCGACGGGTTTTATTACCACCCGCGCATCGACAAGCAGGTGCTCAAGGAACACAGCAAAGGCGTCATCGGGCTCACCGCGTGCCTGGGCGGAGAAGTCACCAGCGCAGCGTTCCGCGGCGACATGGATCACGCGAAGCGCGCGGCCCTCGAATACAAAGAGATCTTCGACCCCGGCCATTTCTTCCTCGAAGTGCAGTGGAATGGAATGGAGGAGCAGAACAAGGCCAACGACAACCTCAAGCAGCTGTCGAAGGACCTCGACATCCCGCTCGTGGCGACGGCTGACGCGCACTACATCAAGCAGGAAGACGCGCGCGCGCACGAGCTCTTGATGTGCATCGCGTCGGGCAAGACGCTGACCGACAGCAAGCGCATGAGGCACTCGACTGATCGCCTCTACGTCTGCGGCCCCGACGAGATCCGCGGCTACTTCACCGACGTGCCCGAGGCCGTCGACAACACGCAGCGCATCACCGACATGGTCGAGGAATACAACATCCTCGCCAAGCCGATGTTGCCGACGTTCACCGTGCCCGACGGCTTCGACGCCAACACGTACATGGCGGACCTCGCGAAGAAGGGCCTCGAGAGCCGCTTCGGCGAGCTGCCGTACCAGGTCGATCGCAACCTCTACATGCAGCGCCTCGAGCTCGAGGTCGGCGTCATCAACCGCATGGGCTTCGCCGGCTACTTCCTCATCGTTCAGGACTTCATCAACTGGGCGAAGGAGCACGGCATCCCCGTCGGTCCGGGCCGTGGCTCGGGCGCCGGCTCGATCGTCGCGTACGCGCTGCGCATCACCGATCTCGATCCCATTCCGTACAACTTGCTGTTCGAGCGCTTCTTGAATCCCGAGCGCGTGTCGATGCCCGACTTCGACATCGACTTCTGCCAGGACCGTCGCGACGAGGTGATCACCTACGTCCAGGGCAAGTACGGCCACAACAACGTCGGGCAGATCATCACCTTCGGTCAGCTGAAGGCGAAGAGCGTGCTGCGTGACGTGTGCCGCGTGTACGGCCTGCCGTTCGCGGAAGGCGATCGCATCGCCAAGTTGGTGCCCGAAATTCTCGGCATCACGCTCAAGCAATCGATCTTCGGAGACGCCGAGAAGGAGATCGCCGGCGAGCCGCGGTTGAAAGAGATGTACGACAACCCGCAGCCGCTCGCGGAAGTCGAAGGCAAGCCGATCACCACCAAGGACGTGCTCGAAGTCTCGATGGCGCTCGAAGGTCTGAACCGTCAGGCCGGCATGCACGCCGCCGGAGTGGTGATCGCCGACAAGCCGCTGTGGGAATTCGTGCCCGTCTACCGGCCGCCCGGTGAGACCACGCTCGTCACCCAGTTCGCGAAGGACGAAGTCGAAGCCGCGGGTCTCGTGAAGTTCGACTTCCTCGGCCTCAAGACGCTCACGGTGATTCAGAACGCGCTCAATCTGATCAACCGCAAGCTGAAGGCCGCGGGTTCGACGGAGACGCTGACGCGCGAGAACATTCCGCTCGATGATCGCCACACCTTCGAGCTGATCAGCGCTGGCAACACCGCCGGCGTCTTCCAGATGGAGTCATCGGGCTTCACCGAAATGGTGATGAAGATGAAGCCGTCGTGCTTCGAAGACGTGATCGCCGCGGGCGCGCTCTACCGGCCGGGTCCGCTCGATCAGAAGCTCGAAGACGGTCGCACGATGGTCGACGTGTACATCGACCGCAAACACGGCCGAGAGAAGATCTCCTACCCGCATCCCACGCTCGAGCCGTCGCTCAAAGACACCTACGGCGTCATCGTCTACCAGGAGCAGGTGATGCAGATCGCCCAGGTCCTGGGCGGCTATTCGCTCGGCGGCGCAGACATCCTCCGCCGCGCGATGGGCAAGAAGAAGGCCGAGGAGATGCAGAAGCAGCGCTCCTTGTTCATGGAGGGCTCCGGCAAGCGCAACATCGATCCGAAGATCGCCAACGGCGTCTTCGACCTGATGGAGAAGTTCGCGCAGTACGGCTTCAACAAGTCGCACTCCGCCGCGTACGGCCTCATCACGATTCACACCGCGTGGCTCAAGGCCCACCACCCGGTCGAGTTCATGGCGGCGCTGCTCACGTCTGAAAAAGACAACACCGACAAGGTGGTGATGCACATCGCCGAGGCGCGGCAGGCCGGGTACCAGGTGCTGCCTCCCGACATCAACGAGTCGGATCTGGCGTTCGGCGCGGTCGACGGAAAGATCCGCTTCGGTCTCGGCGCCATCAAGGGCGTCGGAGAGTCCGCCATCGAAGCCATCGTCGAGGCGCGCAAGGACAAGCCCTTCACCTCGCTCTTCGATTTCACCGAGCGCGTCGATGGCCGCCGGGTGAATCGCAAGACGCTCGAGGCGCTGGTGCAGGCCGGCGCGTTCGACTTCGAGAAGCGTCACCGCCGGCAGTTGTTCGAGACCGTCGGCATGGCGCTCGAGCGCGGCGCTTCCACCCAGCGTGACATCGAGGTCGGTCAGTCGAACTTGTTCGGCATGTTGGCGGCGTCGACTCCGCCCGGAAAAGCCGGAGCGCGCGATGACTACGCGCCCGTCGAGCCGTGGACCGAGAAGGAGAAGCTCTCGTTCGAGAAGGCGGCCATCGGCTTCTACGTGTCAGGCCATCCGCTCGACGCGTATCAGAAGGAACTGCGCCGCTACGCGCGACCGATCCAATCCGTGCAGCGCGCGCGGCGTGACGAGAAGATCACCATCGCCGGCATCGTGAGCACCATGCGCGAGCGGCCCACCAAGACCGGCAAGCGCATGGCGTGGGTGACGCTGGAAGATCTGAGCGGCTCGGTCGAGCTGGTGGTGTTCCCGGGGAAAGAGGGCGGTCGCTCGTTCATGGATCCCAAGACCGGTCGCTGGGCGAAGGGCGGTCCCAAGCCGGGCTATGAGCAGTGGGAGAACCTGCTCAAGAGCGACGACGCGTTGCTGGTGAGCGGCACGGTGCAGATGAGCCGCGACGAGGAAAACCCGCAGGCGGAGTTGATCGTCGACGACATCAAGTCGCTGCGCGAAGTGCGTGAGCAGCGCGTGAAGCGCCTCGAGCTCAGGCTGCACGTCGACATGGCGACCGAAGAGAAGCTCGCGCGGCTCGCGGAGATCGCGAAGAAGCACGCGGGAGCGACTCCCATCGCCGTGGCGCTGCACATGCCCGGTGAAGCCGAGGCGCTCGTC
>JAEUJS010000586.1 GCA_016792935.1 Archangium sp.
AGTCGGCGGCCCTGAAGAACGACAACCCTATTGGCTGCGGCGGGTCGCGTCCACCGAGTCGGTGCATCTCGGCTCGCCCCGGGTCGAGCCTCCGTCAGCACGGCAATGCTTGCGCGTCACGCACCCATGGTCCAAAAGGCCCACCGACATTGCAGAAGGCAAAGCCCCCTGGGGCGACGCCGTTGGGTAGTGAAACGAAGCGGGGCGTAGCGCAGTCTGGTAGCGCGTCTGCCTTGGGCGCAGAAGGTCGTCGGTTCGAATCCGGCCGCCCCGACTTCGCAGCACGCAAAGCCCCTTGGGGCGACGGCGTTGGGTAGTGAAACGTTGGATCAAAACAGGTGCCCGTAGCTCAGCTGGATAGAGCACCGGCCTTCTAAGCCGGGGGTCGTGGGTTCGATTCCCGCCGGGCGCGCAGCTTCCTCACTTCGTCATCTCAATTGCTTTCACCCGGGGCATTCGGTACTTGCGCCCGCGTTTCTCACGGCGGCTTTAGCTCAACTGGTTAGAGCGCAGGACTGTGACTCCTGAGGTTACCGGTTCGATCCCGGTAAGCCGCCCACGTTTCCCGGCTCGCCCCTGGTCGAGCCTCCAGCGCCTATAGCTCAGCTGGATAGAGCATCGGCCTTCGAAGCCGAGGGTCGGGGGTTCGAATCCCTCTGGGCGCGCTGTGGTTCCGTACTTCACGCTCCCGCAGCTCGATCTGCCGTTCGGGCAACGCATCGACATCTTCGGTGTGCTGTCGGCCGCAGGCGTCGTGTTGGGAGCGTGGCTCGCCGCGCGTCAGGCCCGTCAGTACGCGCCGGGTCGGGATGGTCCGTTGCGCGATGTCGTGACGTGGGCCGTGGTCGGCGGACTCTTCGGCGGCCACTGGATGCATCTCTTCGCGTACCACCCGGAGCTGGTCACCCCGAAAGACCCGTGGGTGATTCTTCGTTTCTGGGACGGGCTCTCGTCGATGGGCGGCGTGCTCGGCTCGCTGCTGGGAATCTTCCTCTTCTTCCGGAAGATCAAAGAGCCGTTGATGCCGTTCACCGACGCGCTCGCGCTGGGCACCGCGCCGGGGTGGATGGTGGCGCGCATTGGCTGCTTCCTCGTGCACGACCACCCTGGAATCCGCACCGACTTCCCGCTGGCCGTCGATTTTCCGGTGAACCCGTACGGCGGCCCACGCCACGATCTCGGGCTTTACGACGTGTTCGTGCTGGGCGCGTTGTCGATCGTTCTCTACGTCATGAAGTCGCGAAAACCGCTCGAGGGGCGCCTGATGGGTGTGCTCGCGCTGGGGTACTCGATTGCCCGGTTCTTCCTCGATTTCCTGCGCGCGTCAGACCTCAGCTTCGTGGATCGTCGCTACGCAGGTCTTACGCCGGCGCAGTACGTGGTGATTGGGTTGGCGGCGACCGGCGTGTGGCTGTTGTTCAGGCCGTCACGACCAGTGGTTTTGGCTCTTGACGGAAAGTGACAGCGGGCCGTATACGCCGCGCCCATCAGCAGCGAATCGCTGGGAAAAACGAATACGGAAGCGTAGCTCAATTGGCAGAGCAATGGACTCTTAATCCATAGGTTGAAGGTTCGATTCCTTCCGCTTTCACTCGCAGAATCAGACGGTCGGCCCTCGAAAGAGCGCCGACCGTTTTGCTTCGGACAGGTGGCGTAATTGGTAGCCGCGCGGGCCTTAGAAGCCCGTGTCGAAAGACGTGCGGGTTCGAGTCCCGCCCTGTCCACAAGTGGCGATGCGTTGCTGGGCCGCTAACTTCGGCGCGTCATGGCTGAACGAACGCTGATCGCCTCGGCGACCAATCTGCTGCGCCGTGGTTTTCAGGTCGTCCCGACCGATCGCAAGTCGGTTGACGGTCAGCCGGTCAACGGGCTCTTCGCCGTCGCGCGGGCGTTGCATCGAGTGCTGGCGATGAAGGCGCCGGCGCGGGCCATCGCAGTGATCGATTCCAAGGCCGCGACGCGCGGGTGGCCGGACATCTTGTTCAAGCAAGTCGCGTTGCTGCCCGAGCTGTGTCGCGCGCTCGGGCTCACCGTGGTCGAGGGCGAAGACGAGCTCAACCTCTGCGCGTCGTACGCGAAGGCCGCAGTCGATGCGGGAGACGACGTCATCATCGCCGCGGTGGACAAGCGCTTCGCGCAGCTCGTCACCGAACGTGTGTGGTGGTTCGACGCGAACAAAGACGTCCGCTACACGATCGAGATCGTCCAGAAGCGCTTCAACGTGCCGCCGCCGCAAGTGGGGCAGTGGCTCGCGCTCGTCGGCGACGAAGATCTCGTCCCGGGCTTGAAGGGCATCGGAGCCAAGGGCGCCACCGAATTTCTCGTCGAGCACGGCACCGTGGAAGCCGCGATGGCGAAGCTCGACACGCTCGAGGGTCGCATTCCCAAAGCACTCAAGGCCTCGCGTGACGAAGTGCCGAAGGCACTCGCGTTCGCTCGACTCGGTGGTGGCTTGTCGTTGCCGATCGCCTTGAAGGATGCGGCATGGAAGCCGCCCGTTCCCGCGCAGGTGAACGCGCTCTACGAGAAGCTCGCGTTCGTCGAGTTGCTGATGTCCGACGACGCGGCCCAGAAGAAACCCGTCGAGTGCTGTGAAGACGAAGCGACGACCAAAGCGGCGCTCGCGAAGTTGAGTGGGAAGACCGTCGCGATCCATCCGCTCCTCGAAGATCCGGATCCCGTCGTGATGGCGCTCACCGGTGTCGGGTTGTCGGCCGGCGATGGCGCGGCGTTCTACGTGCCGACGGGTGGACGCGGCTGGCCGGCGCTGACGAAGTGGCTCGAAGACGCGAAGGCTCCGAAGCAGGGCCACGATCTGGTGCGCCTCACCGTGGCCTTGAAGCGCATGGGCCTCGAGCTCCGCGGAATCGTCACCGACTCCGCCTGCCTGTCGCACCTCACGCAGCCGAGCAATTGGGCGCCGCACGATCTCACCGTCGTCGCCAAGCAGGTGCTCGGTCGCGCGCTCCCTGACGACGAAGAGGTCCTCGGCGCCGGAGCCAAGCGCAAGAAGTGGTCGCAGCTCTCGATCGATCGCGCCGGAGAGATCGCTGGTCAACGCGCCGACACCAGCGCTGCCATCGCCGCGAAGTTGGGCGCTGGCGTCGATCCCAAACTGCTCGCCGAGTACCTGGAGCTCAGCGAGGTGCTGGTGCGCATGGAGCTCACCGGCCTCTCGGTCGACGTGGGCGTGCTCGACAAAGCAGTCGAGGCGTTCGCCGCGATCGAGGCCGAGCTCGAAAAGCAGATCAGCGCGCTGGCGGGAAAGTCGTTCAACATCAACTCCAGCAAGCAGTTGGGAGAGGTGTTGTTCGAGCAGCTGAAGCTCCCGGTCGTCTCGCACACCAAGACCGGCTGGAGCACCGCCAACGAGGCCCTCGAGCGCATCGAGAACGCGCATCCCATCGTCGCGCTGGTGTTGCGGTGGCGCACGTTGCGGCGGCTGCGTGACAACTGGCTCATCGCGCTGCGCAAATCGATCCACACCGATGGGCGCGTGCACTCGCAGTTCCACCTCGCGCGGTCGTTCTCGGGGCACCTCATCAACTCCGCTCCAGATCTCGGCCGCGTGCCGGGACGCACGGAAGAGATGAACAAGGTGCGGCGCGCGTTCGTCGCGGCGCCGGGCTGTTTGTTGATGTCGGTCGATTTTTCGCAGCTCGGGCTCTACGTGCTCGCGCACCTCACGCAAGATCCGAATCTGGTCGAGCCCCTGCGCAAGCGCGCCGACATGCACAAGCTGACGGCGTCGGCGGTGCTCGAGATTCCGCAAGACGAGCTCACCGTCGAGCAGCGGCAGATCGGCAAGGTGGTGAACTTCGCGACGTTCGCGGGGCAGGGCGCGAGCTCGCTGGGCATGCAGCTGGGCATCACTCCGGCGGAATCGAAGGAGTACATCGCCCGCTTCGATCGTCACTACGCGAAGGTGCGCGCGTTTCAGGACGAACAGCTGCGGCTCGCGAAGGAGCGCGGCTACATCCAGACCATCGCGGGCCGGAAGTGGCCGATCGGTGGTCTCGAATCGCTCGATTCCATGTTGCTCTCGTATGCCGAACGACTCGCACGCCGCGCGACGCATGAAGGCAGCGTGTCGGATGTCGGTCGGCGGGCGTTGCTCGATGCCGATCGCGCGCTGCGGAAGGCGGGGCTGAAGGCGACTCCGGTGGTGCAGATCCTCGACGAGGTGTTGTTCGAGGTGCCGGAGAGCGAGCTGCAGCAAGCCGCGAAGGTCGCGTCCGAAGCGATGCGCAATGCGTTCATTCTCGAGGTGCCGCTCGTCGTCGGCGTGTGGGCCGGGAAGAACTGGGCCGATCTCGAAGAGGTCAGGCTCGACCTGGGGCGAGCCGCTGGTGAACAAGTCTCAGTGAAGTGATCGCAGCGACGGTTCGAGTGCCTCCGGCGACTCGACGTGCTTCGCGAGATCGACACACAGGTATTTCTTGTTCGCGTCCGGCGCTCCGAAGATCACCGGCTGTGCCTGATTGCCACCTTCGATGAACCAGCCCGATTCATCGCGATCATGGCCGTGCACCACGACACGCAAGTCGAGCGCTGTCTCTGCGCTGATTCGCTGCAGCAGTCGCTGACTCACTTCGCCGCGTTGGCCGTAGCACCACAGCGTCTCGCCGATCGCGACGATGCGCTCTTCGTTTCCGGGACCCGGAGGCAGCGGTCCGTCGAGCAGCGCGAGTGAGGTCAGCGCATCGCCTGGTGAGCCGTGCGTCATCAGCACTCCGCACGGCGCGACGACCGCGAGCAGCGCGTTCGAGAAGAGCTGCTGCGCGCACTCGTGTTGCCGCGGAGTGAGCTTCGACTCGAGGTGCTCGACCTCGTCGGTGTGGAACTTCGCGGTGTGCCGGAACCCGACGTGCCCCGCGTCGTGATTGCCGAGGACGAAGTGCACGCGATCGGCGCATCGCTCGCGGAGTTCGAACAATTCGTCGATCAACTCCGCGCTCTGATCTTCAAATCCGTAGAGCTGCGGCTTCAGTCGTGCCGTCTGCTCATCGGGTCCGTGGACGAGATCTCCGAGGACAACCCAGTGCGTGTCGGGTGGACTCGCCTCGAACACCGCCCGCAGCGCTCGCCAGTCGCGCAGGTTGCCGTGGAGATCGGTGCTCACCAGCAGCTGGCCAGCGCGCGGGAGAACCAGGCTGCGCTTCATCGGATGCACATCGCCGTGCACTGCCCGTTGAAGCACGCCAGCCCGTTGCACTCGAAGTCGTAGACGCACGAGGCCAGGAAGAAGGCTTCGCAGCGGTTTGCTCCGTTGCACACGTGGTTGGGCGCGCAGCGTTCACCCGAACCGCAGCCGGCGTCGGCGAGCTGGTACGGCACGCACTGCTGTCCGCCGTCGGTCTGCAGCGCGCAGTATGCATCGCGCTCGCAGGGGTGATCGTCGCAGTCTTCCCCGAAGTTGGAGATCGGCGTGCACTCGCGGCCTCCATCGCTGACTCCGGTGCACGAGAGTCCGGCGCCACACCAGAAGTCGTCGCCGCAGCGCGCTCCAGCGGTCAGCGCGGGCGCACAGCGTCCCGTCTTCGGAGCGTGCGCCGTCGTCGAAGGCTGACACGTCAAGCCGCGCTGGCAGATCGCGAAGCCGTAGAACGGCGCCTCGACTCGGCCATACGAGCGAATCGGACACTCGGTGCCCGCGGGCTGGGTGAAGGGCGTGAGCGCGCGGCACACGCCATCGATGCAGCCTTCTGCGCGATCCATCCGGCAGGGATCGGTGGAGCGTGTCCACGCGTAGTCGCACGCCTGACCGAGCAACGGGCGCGGCTGACACGTTCCCGCATCGAGGAGTCCTCCGTCGCTCGAGAGCGAGAGTCCACGGCACACGTTCGGAGCGTCGAACCAGAAACCGCAATCGCTGCCGTTGGTGCACACGGTTCCGAGCGGCGCAGCTCCGCAGACCCCGTTTCTGCAGGTGCGATCGAGACACTGCTCGCTGCGCTGGCAGGTCGCGCCGTTCGCGAGCGGTGCGATGCAGGTGGGTGACGTCGCTGCGAAGTCGCAACGAAGACGCGAGTCGCACTGCGTGTTGCTGCAGTCTTCTCCGAGGCCGGCGACGGGGAGACATTCCTGCGTGCCCGCGTCGTTGAAGCCGCACCAGCCCGTCGTGGAATCACATTCGGAGACGGGTCGGCCTCGCGCGTTGCAGCTCTGACCGAGCGCGCGCAGCGGGCGGCACGTCGGGCCGGTGCAGTCCTGGTCGCAGAAGCCGCCGTCGCACGTCGCCGCCGCACAGCCGTTGGGCCGCCACGCGAAGACGGGGACGAAGCCCGCCTCGCCGAACGGAGGACCGCGTAGCGAGCCGCACGCGGGGAAGTCGAGGTAGCAGGCCGTCGGCGTCGCAGCGAGCTCGGCCAGACACTGCACGGCGGCGGCTCCGTCGAAGCGCATCGTTCCCGAGCGAGCCGACGCACAGAGGTTCTCGATGTCGAGGCGCTGTGAGTCGAGACAGATCGGTGTGGTGGCGCTCGAGTACCGGCCGCACGCCGCGAGGTGTGCGCACGAGGCTGCGGGCCACGCGGCGCAGAACTGGTCGATGGTGATCGTCGGAATGCCGGCGTCAGCGTCGCCGCCGCCCTGGCCTCCGCCGCTGACGCCGCCACCGCCCGCGACGCCTCCTCCACCGCCGGTCGCGACGCCGCCGCCTCCGCCTCCTGCTCCACCGCCAGCGCCCACGCCTCCACCGATTCCGCCGCCGGTCATCGCATCGGGCATCGAGGGCGTGGGGCAGGCAGAGAGAGCGGCGACACCGCACATCGCGAGGACGAAACGCATGGGTGTATTTCTAAAACGAATTCCTCTAAACGCGCCGGACCTATGAAGGTCCAAGTCGAAGACGTCTCGGCGATTGAAAAGCGGCTCACCATCGAAGTCGACCCGGCGCTGGTCGAGAAGGAACTGGCGGCCGCGTATTCCAACCTCGCGCGGCAGGTGAAGGTGCCCGGCTTCCGGCCCGGCAAGATCCCGCGCCGCATCCTCGAGCAGAAGTTCAAGAGCGAGGTCGAGGCCGACGTGGTGAAGCGCGTGCAGCTGCTGGGCTTCATCGACGCGCTCAAAGAGACCAACGTCGCGGCCGTCGGCGATCCCGCGTTCAGCGGCGGCAAGCTCGAGAGCGCCAAGCCGTACGCGTACTCTGCGCGCGTCGAGGTGAAGCCGGTGGTCACCGCGAAGGACTACAAGGGCCTCACGTTGCCGGCGTTCGATTCGAGCGTGGCCGACGAGAAGGTGAACGAGCAGATCAAGCGCTTCCGCGAGCAGCGCACCGAGGTGGTGGACGTCACTGATCGCGACACCGTGCAGAAGGGCGATCTGGTCGTCATCGACTTCGACGCGACGAAGGGCGCCGAGAAGACGCCGTTCCCCGGCAACACCGGGCGTGACGTGACGGTCGAGGTCGCGGAAGGCGAGCTGATCGACGGCAATCTCCCCGCGCTCGAGGGCAGCAAGCTCAACGAGAAGAAGGAGTTCGACTACACGTTCCCCGCCGACTACCGCGTGGAAGAGGTGAAGGGCCAGACGGCGCACTTCACCTGCACCATCAAGGCGCTCAAGGCCAAGAAGATGCCGGACGACGCGACCTTCGCGAAGGACATGGGCGAGGAGAGCTTCGACGCGCTCAAGGCTCGCGTGCGCAAGGATCTCGAGCGCGCCGCGAAGAACCGCGCCGACGTCGATGCGCGTGATGCGCTGTTCAAGTCGCTCATCGAGAAGAACCCCATCGACGTGCCGACGGCGATGGTGAACCGCGGCATCGACTTCATGTTGGAGAACGCGTTCCAGGGCCTGATGCGCTCGGGCATGGACCCCAACATGTTGCAGCTCGACTGGGGCAAGTTGCGCGAGGAGATGCGGCCCAAGGCGGCGCTCGAGGTTCGCGGTCAGCTGTTGCTGGAGTCGATCGCCGGCACCGAGAAGATCGCGGTGAACGACGACGAGCTGACCAGGCGCATCGAAGAGCTGGCGAAGGAAAACAACGTCGGCCTGCCCATTCTGCAGAAGCAATACACCTCGCCCGAGGCCAAAGATGGGCTGCGGAACCGAATGAAAGAGGAGAAGGTGATCGCCTTCCTCCGAGAGAACGCAGCGAAGTAGCTCACCCTTCAGCGGAGAACGTCATGCCCTACTGGCCTCCTACCGTCGTCGAGACCACCCACCGTGGAGAGCGCGTGTGGGATCTGTATGCCCGCCTGCTGCGCGACCGCATCATCATGATCGGCACGGAGATCGACGATGACGTGGCGAACGGCGTGACGGCGCAGCTCCTGTTCCTGGAATCGGAAGATCCGGACAAGGACATCACGATGTACATCAACTCGCCCGGTGGCTCGGTGACCGCGGGTCTCGCGATCTACGACACCATGCAATACGTCCGCTGCAACGTGGCGACGGTGTGCACGGGCCAGGCGGCGTCGATGGGCGCGGTGCTGCTCGCCGCGGGCGCGAAGGGCAAGCGCTCGGCGCTGCCGAACTCGCGCATCATGATTCACCAGCCGCTCGGTGGTGCTCGCGGCCAGGCGCGCGACATGAAGATTCAGGTCGCCGAGATGGCGCGGCTCGAGAAGGTGCTCTACCAGATCCTCGCCGACGCCACGGGCCACACGCTCGAGCGCATCGAGAAGGACTGTGACCGCGACAACTTCATGAGCGCTGGTGAGGCCGTGCAGTACGGGCTCATCGATCAGGTCGCCAAGCGCAACCCGAAGAGCGAAGGCAAGAAGTGAAGTGAGGCGCGCTCACTGCGCGCGGATGCACCGCACGAGGTCCTGCTTCGAGCGGTGCAGCAGCACGTTCACGTGATTCGGCTTGAGTTCGAGCGTCGCTGCGGTCTCGGCGCTCGAGAGCTCTTCGAACATGCGCAGGCGCACGACGTGTTGCTGCACTTTGCCGAGCCGGTTCACGCAGCCCATCACCAGGATGTGCTGCTCGGCCTCGGTGAGGAGATCGTCGGCGCGCGGAAGTTCATCGGCGAGCTGCGCTTCCTGCGCGATGTCGACGTGCGGCTGCTTCGAATGCGCGCGCCTGCGCATGTTGCGCGCTGAGTTCCGCACCAGCACGGACATCAGCGCGCGGGAGTCGTCTGGGTTTCCGACCAACTCCCGCGCGACGGGGAGCCCGAGGAACGTCTCGAAGGCGCTCTGCACGGCGTCGACGGCATCGTCTCCAGTGAGACCTTCGGTGCGTGCGACGGCCGCGAGCGGTTTGGTGTGCGCGCGAGCGAGATCGGAAACCCAGCCGATGAACGTGTGCATGGCGCGGTGTTAGTTGGTCGGAAGACGGGGCGCCTTCGGGAAGTCGATCTCGGTGTCGGCGACAAGGGCGACTGCGTTGCGGAACTGCGTGAGCGCGATGACTCCGAGCGCGTCGATCACTTCCGCGTCGCTGAGCTTCGCTTCTCGCAGCGCCATCAAGTCGGTGCCGGAACGCGAGCCGCCGGTGCGCACCACGCGCCGCGCGAAGGAGAGCAGGGCGTTCTCGCGAGCCGTCGAGCCGATGCCGTTGCGGGCCGCGGAGATCTGTTCGGGCGTGAGCTGCACCATGCCTCCGAGCACGGTGTGCGCGCTGATGCAGTAGCTGCAGCCGTTGAGCTCCGAGACGTGGAGGGAGATCGTTTCGATCTCCTTCTTGCTGAGGCCGTTCTTTCCGAGTGATGCGTTCCAGGACAGCACGCTGCCGAGGGCGGCCGGCGAGTGACCGGCCGCGGCGTACACGTTGGGGATCATGCCCAACGCCTGCTTCAACTCGACGAGCATGGGCCTGGTGCCTTCAGGAGCGTTCGCTTCAGTGGTGGGCGCGATGCGATTCGACATGTTCTTTCTCCGGTTTGGGGCCGCGTTGATCGCGGACAAAGGAGAAAGGTCGTGAGCGGCTCGGTCATTACAATGGCGATTTCCGCTCAGTCGAGCGCGACGCCCTCGTAGACATCATCGACGTTCAGCGACACCTCTGGCTCGTCGATCGAGAACGCTTCACCCGCGCGATAGGTCTCTTCGATCCATTTCCGGCCACGGCGGCTCACGACCGTCAACTCGGGACGGCGATGCGAAACGAAGATCACCGTCTTCACCGAAGCGAGCTGCTTGTAGTGACTGAGCTTGTCTCCGCGGTCGTAGTCTTCGGTCGAGGGACTCGTGACTTCCACGAGAACGCTGGGGTTGGTGATGGCGGTGCGGTCCTGCGATGCCGTCTTCACTTTCCCGCAGACGACCGACGCGTCGGGGAACGTCGTCAGGTCAGTCGCGTCGATGCGAACCTTGACGTCTGAACTCAGCACGGCGCAAGTGGTGCGGGTTTGCACCTTGAGCGCCGAGGCGATGTTCACCGAGAGCTGTCCGTGCGCGACCGTGCCGCCGGCCATCGCGTAGATGACTCCGTCGCAGTACTCGAGCTTGATGGTGCTTTCACTCAAGGCACGCAGGTAGTCAGCGTGGGAATAGTGAAGCCGTCGCGCCGTCGTCACGCGCGGAGTCTACACCTCGTGCCTCAGCTCAGCGCGATCGCGGTTCCTGAAAACCGCCCTGTGCCCAGGCGTTTGCGGCGTCTCGGGTGAACTTGAAGCCGGGAGCGACCTGGTACTTCGCGACGGTCTCTCCAGCTTCGTTCGTCGCGATCAACATCGCGCGCGGGTCGTCGTCGTCGGGTATCTGCTCGAGCGTGATCTTGAACCACTTGCCGCCCCACGCGATGTCGAGCTGCTTCTTGAGCGCGGCGTCACGCTGACGCGCGGATCGATCGAGCACTTCACTCGCGGTCTTCACGAACGTCTGGAACGCGGGCTGATCGAACGGCTTGGGGTTCTTCTTGTCGCGGCCCATCACCCACGGGCTGATCAGCGCTGGTTCGGCGAGGCCCTTCTTGCGGATCTCGACCGCCCAACCGTCGTCGTCTTCGTTCTTGATCACGCGGGCGGTCCACCCGTCGCGGCGCCACAACGTCGGTTCCATGATGTCCGGCTCAGTCTCGGTGCTCATGGCTGACACTCTACTGAACAAGAGTGCAGTTGGCGAGATCAGGTGGGATCCGTGAATCCCGAGCGAAGGAAGGAGAAGTACCTCCACTTCGGGTCTTCGCTGTACTGCATGGAGAGCGCGAAGCGCGGCGCGTCGGCGAGGAGCGCGTTGAAGCGCTCGATGAACGCCTTCCATTCGGCGACGTAGAAGCACCACTCGCGGGAGCCGCCGGTCGAGAACACTCCCGCGAGCCAGGCGTCTTCGGCATCGATCATCGACCGCACGCTGTGCTCGAACCGCGTCATCTCGGCTTCGAGTTGGGCCGTCAGTGAAGTGCCTCGAGCGCCGATCGAGATCGAAACCTGACACTTCAGCGCGAGCCTGCGCGCTTCCGACGGCTCACGAAATCGCAACGAGAATTGCCTTTCGCTCGCGATCCCTTCGGTGGCGATCCACGCCTCGCTGCTCACGGGTCGTACCGTACCGCACGCGCCCGCAGGATCTCGCACCGTGCTCGAAGCCATGGCCACTTTGCGGCGACGCGAGTCAGTGTCTCCGTGTTTCGACCCAGTTCGTCCATCTCCACTGACCTGGCGTCGCTGGCTTGACGGATCGGTCGGCAGCCAAACGTGGGCGGTCAGCGCACGACGACTGTACTGAGGTGATCGGTGTGACCGCTTCGCGCGACGTGCGTATTCCTTCCATGAAATCTGCCGCGATCGTGTTTCTCGTGAGTTTCGCTGCATGCGGGCCCGCCTCGACCGGCGACGCGCTGCTCGACCCCGACGCTGGACGCTCGGCGTGCACCCGCACTGATTCGCGCGTGGGCTGGTTCGCCGATCTCTCGACCCGGGCACACGGAGTGCGCGGTCGCGTGACCCTCACCGACGCCTGCACCCTCACCGTCACCGACTTCTTCTTCGACGGTGGAGGTCTGGACGTGCGGCTCGTGCTCGCCGGAGCGGCGCAGCCGTTCAGCCAGGGCACCGCGGTCGGGCCGCAGCTGCTCAAGGCCGGTGGCTATCAACAGGACACGCTCCTGATCGGGTTGCGCGACGATCTCTCAGCGTCGCAAATCGAGCGGGTGTCGGTGTGGTGCGTCTCGGCTGCCGTCGATTTCGGGAGCGGCGACTTCCGTGCCCCTTGAGGGCGTCTCAAAGCGAAAAATGCACGTGCGGGAACGCGTTGCGGAGCGCGTCACCGACCGGCCCGCAGTTCTTGACGTCGGTGACGCCGCGACACAGCGGGTGCCGCAGCAGGAGCGGGAGTTCGCGCTCGCACTCCGCCCACGGCCGGAGATGAACTTCGCGAAAGAAGCCCCGCACGTGCTCGCTCTTCGCCAACTCGATCCCTCCGACGAACGGGTCTGACGACACGAAGG
>JAEUJS010000588.1 GCA_016792935.1 Archangium sp.
TTCGCGCGCAATCTCTCGCGGCGGTTGAGCATGAAGACCGACTTGCAGCTCGCGGTGGGAGCCGATCGCGTGCACCGCTTCCTCGCGAAGGATCAGCTGGTGGCGTTCGATCTCCACTCGATGTGGTTCGACCACGGCGTCATCGGCGTCGAGAAGGCGTCGGAGCTCATCATGCAGAAGCCGCTCACCCAGCTGAACATCGCGGAGTTGGCCGAGCTGCAGCTGGCGATTCCGCCGTGGGGTTACTGGGACGACATCAAGGAATGCCGCAAGACGGCGTTGCTCAAAGAGGCGCGTGACACGCTGCTGACGCGGCTGGCGGAGATTGGCCACATCAGCGACGAAATGGCGCGCACTGCAATGAGTCAGCCGGTGCGGTGTCTGAGCGTGAAGCGGTGACGATGCCTTCATGTCACGGGCAGTTGGAACTCGACCTCGACGCCGGGCGCTTCGTCTTCACGTTCGAGAAAGAACGCGACTTCGCGAAGGTGCTCGAGGCGGGCCGCGCAGGGGAGACGTCATGAAGGACGAGATCGTCGAAGTGAAGCAGGCGGTGGTGAACACCTTCGAGGGCGAGAAGCTCGAAGTGCAGGGCGGTGCGTACCTCTCCCCTGAGGCGTGGCTGCGCACCGAAGGCGAGCTCGAGCGGCTCCGCGCGAAGAAAGCGGAGCTCGAGGAGAAGTCGCTCCTCGTGCCCTCGCTGGTCATCGGAGCCGCCATCGCCGGCATCGCGCTCGGCTGGTGGTTGGGCAGCGACGACGACTGACGTTCTGATCGGCTTTCGCTCAGTGGCAGGTCGACCACTCGGGATCGACGTCGAGTCCACTCGGCGACGCGCCCTTGAGCAGTGACAGCTCGGCGCGCGCGCCTTCGCGATCGCCGAAGCGGCACTTGAGCGCCGCAAGATTCGCGCGCGCCTTCACGAAGGTCGGGTCGGCCTCGAGCGCGAGCTGGTACTGCGTCGCGGCCGAGAGCGCATCGCCATCGAGCAACAACGCGTACCCGAGCGCTGAATGCGACGACGCCCGCGCGCCATCGACTTCCACCGAGCGCGCGAGCACGAGCTGCGCCTGCTTCACGCGCCACGCGCCGAGGTACGCCACTCCGAGCGCCTCGAAGCTCGCCGCGTCGCGTTTGGTCAGCACGGTCTTCTGCAGTTCCTCGACGTTCACCGGCTTCATCGCGGGCAGCGAACGCAGCGGGCTCGCCGCGGAATCCGAACGCGTACGGCAACCGATCGACGCCACCGAGTACACGCCCAGCTGCTGCGACCGCGACACGCAGCGCTCGAAGATCGTCGCCGCCTGCGCGCGCAATTGCGTCACCGTGGCCTTCACTTCGGGAGCCCCGAGCACCTCGAGTGAATCGGCGAGATGGTTGAGCCCACCGCCGACACGCCACATCGACGCCACGGTCCATTCCGCAGAGCCCATCTCCGCGGCCTGCTGAAAGATGGCCTGCGTCTGATTCATCGCGTCGGCCTTCTCGTTGAGCGGCATCGTTGGCATCGCCTTGAAGCGCCGGAACAGCACGTCGCCGAGGAACCACAGCGCCTTCGCCGTGTCTTCGCCCGACGCGCGCGGACCATTCGTCACCGGAGTCAGCAGCGCCACCATCGCCTCGGGCTTCGTCGAGAGATCCGCCGCCATCACCTCAGCGAGCACCGCGGCCGCCGCGGCATCGGTGCGATCCAACTTGAGCGCCTGCTCGGCGATGGCACGCGCACGCTGCGGTTCGGTCTTCAGCAATGTCTGCGCGAGCGCCACCAGCACCTCTCCCTTGCGCGCTCCGGCGTTGGTCGCCGCCGCTTCGAAGTTCTTCACCGCGCCGTTCGTATCGCCGAGCGCCTTCTTGATGCGCGCCGCGTTGAGGAGCGCCTCGACGCCCACGCTGTCGTTGAAGCGCGCGCCGAGCTCTTCGTAGTTCTTCGACGCGTCGTTGAAGCGCGCGGTGGCGATCGCGTCGTTCGCGGTGACCTGGAGCACGGAAGCGGCCGACTCCGAGCGCGGGTATTCGCGCAGTAGTCGTTCGACGAGCTCGTCGCGCTTGCTCGAGTCCTGTCGATCGCTGGTGATCGAGATGGCGTTCATCAGCGCCTTCTCTCCACCCGGAGTGCCCTTCTTCTCGTCGGCCGTCTTGAGCACCGCGTCGAGCAGATCTTCCGCGCCCGGCGTCTCGACCCACGCGCGGATGTTGCAGTCCCCATTCGCCGCGGCGTCAGCGATGCGCCTGGCCCGCGCGGTGAAGTCGGCGGGGAACTGATCTTCCTTCGCGAACGCAGTGCCGAGCGCATTCACGCCCGCGCAGTCGCGGATCTGATCGAGCGCGTCGAGCGCCAGCTCTCCAGCGACCACCGCGTCGGGGTGCTTCGGGTTGGCCATCGCGAACGTCTTCAGCAAGGTGGCGGCCTGCGCGAAGTCGCCGTCTTCGTACGTCGCGCGCGCGATGTTGAACTTCACCTCGAGCGCGTGCTCACTCTTCGGGTACCGCTTCACGAACTCCGCGCCGAGCAGCTTGAGCGCCTGCCGCGCGTCGGTCGTCTGGAAGGTGTTGAGCCGCTCGACGTTTCCCGGCTGCAGCGACGAGTAATACGAGACGAGCGCCGCGTAGAGCGCCTGCTCGTGGCTCTTCTTGTCGACGGTGAGCGACGGCGGGTTGAGGAGAGGCTGCGCGAGCACGGCGACCAGCACGAACGGCGTCATGAATGGCTCCCCTCGGTGCGACGGACACAGCGCTTTTTTTCGGAAAGGACGCGAAACCGTATCACGGCGGCCGCAGCTCGAAGTCGGCGGTCAGCGCGAAGTGATCGCTGCCGGCGAAGCCCGAGCTGCTGGTGCGCCAGGTGCGCGCGCTCAACGGCACCGCTGCGCCGTTCGAGGTGTGTGCGAGGAGCAGGTGATCGATCGCCTCTCCCTGCCCGTTGAAGATGTAGGTGACCTGCTCACTCGGCGGGAGATCGGCCGCGACGCGCAGCAGACCTCCGTCGGCGGTGAGCTCTCCGAGTGGAGGTGAGCCCGGTGTGTCGTTGAGATCGCCGCCCATCACCACGAGCGCGTTGGGAGACGCCGCAGCCCGCGCCTCGACCACCCGACGCGAGACCTGCGCTTCGGCGAAGCGGCGCCCGGGATCGTCGTTCACCTTCGAGCGGAAGTGCGCGGCAAAGAGCACCATGGTCTGACCGCGCGGCGTCTTCGCTTCGACCTCGAGGAACTCGCGGCTGAAGCTGGTGATCGACCCATCCGGGCGCGTGAGCCGTTGCAGCGCGCGGTGCGCGACGACGCGTTCGATCGGCGTCTTCGAGAGAATGGCGACGTCGACCGAGCCCGCGGTGCCGATCTCTCCGATGACGCCGTAGGGCATGCCGCCATCGAGGCGAGCGATGATCGCGTCGAGGCACGTCTGGTTCTCGATCTCTTCCAGCGCGACCATGTCGGCGCCGAAGCCGTTCACCGCGTTGGCGACCTGAAGCGCGCGCGCGTCGAACTGGGTTTGTGAGCGCACTTCTTCGAAGCCAGCCGCCGAGCAGTTGCCGCTCTGGCACACGGTGTCGAAGAAGAGGCGCACGTTGAACGTCGCCATGCGCACGCGCTCGGGAGGCCCGGCGTCGAAGCCCGCGTCGATTCCTGCGTCTTCGTCGAGACCCGCATCGAACGTGACGCCACCATCCTCGTCGATGGGA
>JAEUJS010000614.1 GCA_016792935.1 Archangium sp.
ATGAGGATCACGTCGAACCCGGCCGCTTCGCACAGCAGCATGGTCTCGCGGGTGCGGCGCGCGACTCCGCCGGGGGTGAGGCTGCTCGGCGACGGGCGGATGTACGCGTGCGGATCGACGGCGAGGCGCGCCATGCGCGTCTTGTCTCCGAGAATCGAGCCACCGCTCACCGAGCTGCTGGGGTCCACCGCGAGCACGGCGACGGTCTTCTTCTGCGCGGTCAGGCGCGTGCCGAGCTCGTCGATGAAGGTGCTCTTGCCGACTCCGGGGACGCCGGTGATGCCGACGCGGCGCGCGTTGCCGGTGAGCGGGAGGACCTTCGTCAGCAGCTCCTGCGCGAGCGCGACGTCGTGCGACTCAACGCTCTCGATGAGCGTGATGGCCTGGGCGAGCACTCCGCGATCGCGCGCGCGGATGCCGGCTTCGAAGGCTTCGAGCGAGAGACGCTTCTTCATCGCGCCCCTGTTCGTCGCGACGAGGCGAGGCGCGGAGCATCAACGGCAGAAGAGTGTGACGTCGAACGCGGACGGGTTCGCACGGACTGCGAGAAGTCGCGGCGCTGATTGGCCTGAGCGGTCGAAGACAACGGCGAACGCTCAGGCGCAGTGCACGCCGCGGGGGGGCCTCTCGACTTCGTTCGAGACACGCGAGTTCGCGCGGGCTTCGACGTCGGCGAGGTGCTCGCACCGGCGGTGGGGGCCGGCCTCGTTCTGGCTGCTCCAGCGACCAGTTTGGGACCGACGCCCCCCTGCTGCGCGGAGGACTCGGGGAGATCGCTCACCTTGTCACGTGGGGCGTCGTGCCGACGACGCTGGGCGAGACCAGGTGAGCCGTCGGTCTCACCGGCGAGGTCGACTTTGTCGGGCGGACGACCGCGGCCGTGACGAGGCGAGCTCGCGACGGTGAGCAACTGAACGCAACTCGCACGAAGCCGAGGGACACGCGGGCCGTTCGCCGCAACGCCAGGCACCAGCCCCCAACACCATCCCGTTGGCTTCTTCCCCGTGGCGTCTCGACCGCTCGACGCGAGGCGTGTCTTCACTGCTGCGCCTCGAGCCGATCCATCAGCGCGTTCGCGGCTTCAGCGATCACCGTCCCCGGCCCGAAGATCTCCGCGGCCCCCGCAGCACGCAGCGCCTCGTAGTCGTCTGGAGGCACCACGCCGCCGACGACGATCAAGATGTCCTTGCGGCCGCGCTTCTCGAGCGCATCGCGCAGCGCGGGCACCAACGTGAGATGCCCCGCCGCGAGCGACGAAGCCCCGACGATGTGCACGTCGTTCTCGACCGCCGCCTGCGCCGTCTCATCCGGAGTCTGGAACAGCGGCCCGATGTCGACGTCGAAACCGAGGTCAGCGAACGCCGACGCGATCACCTTCTGCCCGCGGTCGTGACCGTCCTGGCCCATCTTGGCGATCAGAATGCGCGGCCGGCGACCTTCGCTCTCGAGGAAGCGCCTGGTGCGTTCCCGCATCTTCGCGATGGCGTCGGAATGCTCGCCCACCTCTTGACTGTACACGCCGCTGATGGCGCGGATCTCGGCCTGATGACGGCCCCATGCCTTCTCGAGCGCGAGGGAGATCTCTCCGACGGTCGCCTTCGCGCGCGCCGCTTCGATCGCGAGCTCGAGCAGATTTCCGGGCGACTTTCGCGCCGCGCACGCGGTCAGCGCGTCCAACTTCGCATCGACGCTCTTCTGATCACGCGACGCCTTCAGCTGCGTCAGGCGCTCGATCTGTTTCTTTCGCACCGCCGCGTTGTCGACCTTGAGCACGGGGATCTTCTCCTCGTGGGTCGGCTTCCACTTGTTCACGCCGACGATGATCTGCCGGCCGGAATCGATGCGCGCCTGCGTGCGAGCCGCGGCCTCTTCGATGCGCAGCTTGGGAACACCGGCCTCGATGGCCTTCACCATGCCGCCGAGCTTCTCGATCTCGTCGATGTGCGCCTGAGCGCGCGCCGCCAGTTCGTGCGTGAGCCGCTCGACGTAGTGGCTGCCACCCCAGGGATCGACGGGGCGCGTGATGCCCGCCTCGAGCTGCAGCTGCAGCTGCGTGTTGCGCGCAATCCGCGCCGAAAAATCAGTCGGCAGCGCGAGCGCTTCGTCGAGTGAGTTGGTGTGCAGCGACTGCGTGTGGCCCTGCGTCGCCGCCATCGCCTCGATGCACGTGCGCACCACGTTGTTGTGCACGTCCTGCGCGGTGAGCGACCAGCCGCTGGTCTGACAGTGCGTGCGCAGCGCGAGGCTCTTGGGGTTCTTCGGCTTGAACTGCGACATGAGCCGCGACCACAGCAACCGCGCCGCGCGGAGCTTGGCCACTTCCATGAAGTAGTTCATGCCGATGGCGAAGAAGAACGACAGCCGCGGAGCAAACGCGTCCACGTTCATTCCCGCCGCGATGCCCGTGCGCACGTATTCGAGGCCGTCGGCGAGCGTATAGCCGAGCTCGAGGTCAGCCGACGCTCCGGCTTCCTGCATGTGGTAGCCGCTGATGGAGATCGAATTGAACTTCGGCATCTTCTGCGACGTGAACGCGAAGATGTCCGCGATGATCTGCATCGAGGGCGCGGGCGGGTAGATGTAGGTGTTCCGCACCATGAACTCCTTGAGGATGTCGTTCTGGATCGTCCCCTGGAGTTTCTCGGGCGAGACGCCCTGTTCTTCCGCGGCCACCACGTAGAGCGCGAGGATCGGCAGCACCGCGCCGTTCATCGTCATCGACACGCTCATCTTGTCGAGCGGGATGCCGTCGAAGAGCAGCCGCATGTCGAGGATGGAATCGATCGCGACTCCCGCCATGCCGACGTCACCGGCCACGCGCGGATGATCGGAGTCGTAGCCACGGTGCGTCGCGAGATCGAACGCGATGCTCAACCCCATCTGACCGGCCGCGAGGTTGCGCCGATAGAACGCGTTGCTGTCTTCCGCCGTGGAAAAGCCGGCGTATTGACGAATCGTCCACGGTTGCTGCACGTACATCGTCGGGTACGGCCCGCGAACGAACGGAGCAGCACCTGGCATCGTCCCGAGGTGGCTCAGGCCTTCGAGCGCGTCGGCGCCGTAGCTCGAGCGGTGCGGAATCCCCTCGGGCGTGTCCCATGTCTCGCCTGCCGCGGTCGGTGTCGAGGCGACCTTGATCGCATCGAAGTCGAGCTTCGAGAAGTCGGGGCGGCTCACGCCAGCACCTCCACCAGCGCACTCATCGTCGCGATCAGATCGCAGCCGATGAAGATGAAGCCGTCGATGCCGGCCTCGCGATGGCTCGCCTCGTTCGCTCCGGGCTTTCCAGCGAGGAGCACGCGCTTGACGCCGAGCTTCTTCAGCTCACGCGCAGTCGATGCAGCGTCCGTCGCGTAGCGATCATCGGTTCCGCACAGACACACGAGGTCGGCGGCCTCGGCCGTCGTCACTTCTCGCGTCCGGAATCCACCAGCCGCGAAGAAGTTCGCGCTGAACCCAGCACGTGCACGCGATTCGGCGAACGTTCCGAGCGTCAGCAGCACGACGGTCGGGTTCTTCTTTTCAACGCGCTCGCGCAGCGCCTCGAACGCCTCGCTGTCGCGATGTCCGCTCGCCGCGTGAGGCGTGCCCGGCAGCTTCTCGTCGAGGTTGGCGAACTCGCTGACCCCAAGAACCGGAATGCGACGCGAGGCAAGCTGCGTGAGCCGCTTCGTCCACGCCGCTTCGATGCGCTTCATCACGCTCGGGAGCGCCTTCTCGATTCCGCCCTCGGCTTCGATCGCCTGGAACCGCTTCCACCCTTCCCGCGCGAGCTGATCCGTCAAGGTGTCGAGGTAGTACGAGCCACTCGCGGGATCGATCACGCGACCGAGCGACGACTCGTGTCGCAAGATCAGCTCGGTGTTTCGCGCGACGCGTTCGGCGAGCTCAGAAGGCTTGCCGAGATCTTGATCGAACGCCGTGGGGACGACTTCGTCCGCGCTCCCGAGGATCGCCGCGAACACCTGCGTCGTGGCGCGCAGCATGTTCACCCACGGATCGCGTTGCGTGAGCGTGCGCGTCGAGCAGCGGGCGCGAATCGAGATGCCTCGCTTCGGCTCTCCGAGCGCGGTGAAGAACTTCGCGAAGCAGATGCGCAGCGCGCGCAGCTTGCAGAGCTCGAGGAAGGTGTCTCGGCCGACCGCGACTTCGACGGTGCGCGGCGACTTCACGACCGCGCGCGCAAGAGCGATGGCGATCTCATCCGCCGCGTCTGCGCCTGCTTCGTGCTCGGAGAAGGTGGAAATCTCTCCCTCACCCTGACCCTCACCCCGAGGGAGAGGGGAGCCTTTTTCTGCCGCTGCCGACTCGGCGTACAGCGGCTGGATCGCGATGCCTTCCGGCGTCATCACGCTCAGGTCCTTCTCGAGCGCCGCCTTCCACTGATCGAACGTCATGTGGCTCACATGTTCCGGCGGTACTGACCGCCGACTGCGTACAGCGCCGAGCTGAGCTGGCCGAGCGTGCACGTCTTGCACGCCTCCATCAGCGCCGCGAAGACGTTGCCGCCATCGAGCGCGGCGCGCTGCACGGCCTTCAGCGCCTCGGGGCCCGTGGCCGCATTCCGCTTCCAGAACGCGTCGCGGGAAGAGATCGCGTAGTCCTTCTCTTCTTTCGTCGCGCGAATCACCTCGGGCGGAGTCACGGTCGGCGACCCCTTCGGATCGAGGAAGGTGTTCACGCCGATCAGCGGCAGCTTGCCGTCGTGCTTGAGCGTTTCGTAATAGAGCGACTCTTCCTGGATCTTCGAGCGCTGGTACATGCGCTCCATCGCGCCGAGCACGCCGCCACGCTCGGAGATCGCGCGGAACTCGTTCAACACGGCCTGCTCGACGAGATCGGTCAGCTCCTCGACGATGAACGAGCCCTGAATCGGGTTCTCGTTCTTCATCAAGCCGAACTCCTTGTTGATCACGAGCTGAATGGCGAGCGCGCGACGCACGCTCTCCTCGGTCGGAGTGGTGATGGCCTCGTCGTACGCGTTGGTGTGCAGCGAGTTGCAGTTGTCCTGCAGCGCGAGCAACGCCTGCAACGTGGTGCGGATGTCGTTGAACGCGATCTCCTGCGCGTGCAGCGAACGGCCGCTGGTTTGAATGTGGTACTTCAGCTTCTGCGAGCGATCGTTGCCGCCGTACTTGTCGCGAATCGCGCGCGCCCAGATGCGCCGCGCCACGCGCCCGAGCACCGCGTACTCCGGGTCCATGCCGTTGCTGAAGAAGAAGCTCAGGTTCGG
>JAEUJS010000630.1 GCA_016792935.1 Archangium sp.
CGCGCCGGGCGAGGCCCCTCGCATCTGGACCGAGTCGCTCGAGCGCATCGTTGCCTTCTTGCGCGAGCGGCGGCTGGTGTTGCGCGCCGTCATCGAGACGCACCCGCACGCCGACCACCTCACCGGTGCTCAGTGGCTCAAAGAGCGCCTCGGCGCTCCGGTCTTCATCGGCGCGCGCGTGACCGAGATTCAGGCCACCTTCCGCAAGCTCTTCGACTGGCCCTCGCTCGTCACCGACGGCAGCCAGTTCGATCGCCTGCTCCACGACGGAGAGGTGGTGAAGCTGGGCGAGCTGACGTTGCGCGCCATCGCCACGCCGGGCCACACGCCGGCCTGCACGAGCGTGCAGATTGGTGACGCGGTGTTCACCGGCGATGCGTTGTTCCTCGACGACGTGGGCGTGGGCCGCTGCGACTTTCCCCGCGGCGATGCGGGTGCGCTGTACGACTCGGTGACGAAGAAGCTCTTCACGCTCCCCGACGCCACGGTGCTGTACGTCGGCCACGACTACCCGCCGCCGACGCGCAGCTGGCGCGCCTCGACCACGGTGGGCCAGGCGCGGAAGAACAACGTGCATTTGCCGGCGAGCGCGTCGCGGGAAGACTTCGTGGCTCGCCGAACCGCGCGCGACGCGACGCTCAAGCCGCCCCGCCTGCTGCGCCCGAGCATCGAGGCCAACCTCGTCGCCGGACAACACGACGAATCCTTTTCCCGAGCTGAGGTCTCCCACGCACCATGAACGCCACCAACACCAACGCTCCCACTGGCAAGCCCGTCAACCTCACCGCCCAGACGTTTCCTGAAATCGTGAAGCAGGGCATCGTGTTCCTCGACTTCTGGGCATCGTGGTGCGGGCCCTGCCGCGCCTTCGCGCCCATCTTCGAAGCGGCCGCCGCGCGCCACCCTGACGTCACGTTCGGGAAGATCGACACCGAGGCCGAACCAAAGCTGGCCGCGATGTTCTCGATTCAAGCCATCCCCACCCTGATGGTGTTGCGCGACGGGGTGCTCCTGCTGGCGCAGCCCGGGATGGTGCCCGCGGGAGCCCTCGACGAGCTGGTCAGCAAGGCGAAGGCGCTCGACATGGACGCCATTCGCCGTGAGCTGGCGGCGGAAAAAGAAGCGACGGTGACGCCATGAAGCCCGCGAGCCTGGTGCTGATCACCTTGCTCGGCCTGAGCGCGTGTGCGGCGCCCACCATCACCGGGGAAGCCGCGCACCAGCTGGTGCAGAAGCAGGGCGCGCTGTTGCTCGACGTGCGCACGCCGCAGGAGTTCGCGGAAGGGCACGTTGATGGCGCGGTGAACGTGCCGGTGCAGGAACTGGAAGCGAAGCTGGCGTCGCTGCCCGCGAAGAAGGACCAGGACGTGGTCATCTACTGTCGCAGCGGCGTGCGCAGCGCGCGGGCCAGCGGCATCTTGAAGACGGCTGGCTTCACGCGCGTGCACGACCTCGGAGCGATGTCGAACTGGCGGTGACGCGCGATGGAGCTGCGGGTGCCGGCTTCCGGACGGCTGGAGTGGCTGGTGCAGCCCGGCGCCGCGGTGCGCGACGGGGCGGTGCTCGCTCGCCTCGTGGTGGAAGACCACTGCGCGATCGTGCCGATCCTCGCTCCGGGCACCGGCGTCGTGACCTGGTTGCGCCCGGCGGCGCTGCCTCGCGTCGCGGCGCGCGCGGTCGTCGGGTTGCTCGACGCGACGCCGCAGGAGCTCGCGGTGTGCATGTGTCTGGTGCGCAGCGAAGCGCAGCTGGCGCTGGCGCGGCTCATGCGGGAACAGCGCGAGGTCGAGGCCCGGCTGGCGCGCGTCGGCAACGCACAAGGCCTTTCGCGGGCGTTGCTCGAAGAGGAGGTCGTCAGTGTGCGGCGCCGCTGCGCGGAGCTCGCGCTGCTGATCGACTCGCTCCGCGCGCAGCACTGCCCCGCAAATCGAGCCTGAGGCGACGTCGCGTCAGTGGCGCAGCAGCGCCCGGCGAACCGCCGTGCGCACCGTGACGGGGACTTCCCCACCCGGGATGGAACGACACATCGACACGGTGCGCTTGAGCGACTCGCACGCCGCGCTGCACTGCGCGCAGGTCTGCAGGTGTTCCTCGATGTGGGCACACGCGGCCTGGTCGATTTCCGACGCCGCGTAGCTCGACAGCTCCTGCCTGAGCCCTTCACAGCCCAGCTCGGTGCCGTCGTCGTCGAGCACCGCCGCGAGGCTCTGCTTGAGAGACATGCGCGCGCGATGCAGCCGGCTCTTGAGCGCGTACACCTCGATGCCCACCACGTCGGCGGCCTCTTCCGTCGACAGCCCTTCGACGTCGCGCAGCACGATGGCCTCGCGCTGCTCGATGGGCAACGTGGCCAGCGCCGCCTGAATCACCTCGCCGACCTGCCGCGCGTGGGTGCGCGCGTCGGGGCCCGTGCTGTCGCTGACGACGCGGCGGGCCTCGACGTCTTCGAGCGCGGCGTGCTCGGCGGGCTCTCCTTCGTGGCGACGGCGCTGCTTGGTGCAGAAGCTTCGCGCCACCTGGTACAGCCAGGTCGAGAGCTTCGAGTCTCCGCGAAACGACGCGAGGTTCTTGAAGGTCGCCAGCAACGTCTCCTGCAGCACCTCACGTGCGTCATCTTCGTTGCCGCACATGCGCAAACCGAAGCGGTACACGCTGGGCTCGTGGCGAGCGAGGAGCTGTTCCATGGCGCGCCCATCGCCGGCCCTGGCTGCAGCCAGCAGTTGTTCATCGCTCGGCGACATCGCCCCAGCGTAACCGACGGTGTCCGCGCGCCGCGCGCTTCATTGGGCCACCGAAACGGCGCGCGCAACATTTGCGCGGCCACGGGCGGAATCGTTTGTCGAAGCGACGGCTCTCATGACGGTCATCACTTCCCCTGGAGCTGAATCATGTCATTTCGCTCAGTTGTCACCGCCACGCTGCTGCTCAGCGGTCTGGCGAGCGCGCAGGACTTCTTCATCAGCGCTGACGAGGCGCTGAAGCTGGTTGGAAAAGAGGGCGTGCGCTTCGTGGCCGCCGACAACGAGAAGGAATTCGAGAAGGGCCACGTGCCGGGTGCGGTCGAGGCGTTCGCGCACGACCTGCAGCTGCTCGACGACGTGCGCAAGTGCAAGGGCCTGCCGATGTGCGAGGCGGCGGCGTTCGACTTCATCGGCAAGAAGCTGGGCGTCGATGGCGCCACGCAGGTCATCGTCTACGACGCGGGCATGGGCGTGAACGCGAGCGGCGACTGGTTCTTCCTCGCGCTCTACGGCCACAAGAACGTGAAGATTCTCGAGGGCGGTCTCGCGTCGTGGAAGGCGGCCAACGGCCCGCTCGAGACAGGCGCGGCGAAGGCGCCGCCGGCGAAGAGCTTCAAGGGCGAGGTGCAGTGGCAGATGATCGCCAGCCGCTCCGACGTCGAGGCGGTGCTGAAAGAGCCGTCGAAGACGCTCATCCTCGACTCGCGCCACAAGCTCGAGGAATACACCGGCAAGGAACTCCTCGGCGGGCTCTCGTCACCGGGCAAGGAGGTCACCGTGGCGCGCGGCGGCTTCATTCCCGGCGCGGTGTTCTCTCCGTGGACCAAGTACGCGGGCAACAAAGACGCGGAAGCCGGCAAGCCGACGCTCAAAGACGCGAAGGACATCCAGAAGCAGCTCGAGAAGCTGAAGAAGAATGGCTTTGCCGACGACAAGCAGATCATCACCTACTGCCACGTGGGCCTGGGCCGTGGCTCGTTCCAGTACCTCGCGCTCCTGAAGGCCGGGCACGCGAACTCGAAGGTGTACATCGGCGGGTGGAGCGAGTGGGGCAACACCCCTGAGCTCCCGCTGGGGACGCAGCAGTGATCAGCAACGCCTTGCTGGGGCTCCTGACCGGAGCCGCCTTCGGCGTGGTGCTCTACAAGGTGGGCGCCAGCCGCTTCTCGCGCGTCATCGGCATGCTGACGCTGCGCGACACCAAGGTGATGAAGTTCGCGTTCACCGCCATCGCCACCTCGTCGCTGGTCTACGGGCTGGCGTCGATCTTCGGCGTGGCGGAACGCTTCCACCTCGTGCCGCGCGTGATGAACTTCATGGGGCCGGCGCACCTGCTCGGGGGCGTCCTCTTCGGCGTGGCGATGGGCGTCACCGGAACCTGCCCGGGCACCTGCGTCGCGAAGGCCGGCGGCATGGGTGGCGACAAGCGCTTCGCGGCGCAGTTCTCGATGCTCGGGCTGGTGTTCGGCGTGCTGGCGTTCAACCTGCTCAAGACGCCGCTCACCGACGTGGGCGTCATCGCGGCAAACCAGAAGCCGATGACGATTCACGGCGTGCTCGGGCTCCCGTACGGCGTGGTGGCGCTGGTGTGGGCGGCGCTCTTCTTCGCCATCACCTTCGCGGCTGACCGTTTTCTCGGCGAGAAGCGCTACCCCTCGTCGCACGAGCGCAAGAGCGTCATCGATTACGTGCGCGGAGAATGGAGCTGGCTCGCCAGCGGCGTGGTGGGTGGGCTGGTCATCGTCTCGGCCACGATGCAGGACGGCTTCCTCGGCTTCTCGGGCGCAGTGCTCGCGGCGGTCGGCGGAGTGGCGCACCTCGTCGGTCACCCGCTCGAGGCCGTGCCGAAGTGGACCCCCGAGTTGATGTGGCGCGCGATGCTCATCGTCGGCGTCTTCCCCGGCGCGCTCCTCGCGAAGCTCGGGTCGTACAAGTCCGAAGCGGCGGCGCACAGCACCGTGAAGCCGGTGTTCGACGCGAAGGCCTCGGCGCGCGCGATGCTGGGTGGGTTCGGGCTCTCGCTGGGCGCGTTGATCGGCGGCGGCTGCACCACCGGCGCCTTCATCTCGGCGTGGTCCACGCTGTCGGTCGGAAGCCTGGCGATGGGCGGCACGTTCTTCCTCGCGTCGATGGCGACCAGTCAGCTGATGCTGCTCACGCGCCGCGTCGACCTGAACGCCGCGCAGCGCATCGGCGATGAGGTGTACGACTGATGGCCCGCTCGACCCGAGTCATGTTCCTGGTGCTCATCGGGGCGATGGTGGCGGCGGTGGTGACGCTCCATCGTGAGAACGCCCGGCTGGCGACGCCCACGGCGGTGCAGCCATGAAGCCGACTTCTGCCGGGCTGAAGCCGACTTCTGCTGAGGGCTCTGCCGGGCTGAAGCCCTTCGAAGCACTCATCTATATAGGTGCGCTGGCGCTCCTGAGCGTGGTGCTCCTCTTCGAAGGGCGCACGTACACCTCGCTCGCGTCGCAGCAGCCGGTGACTGCGAAGGAGCTCTACGCGCTCCTCTCGAACCCGCAGGTGAAGGTGCAGGTGGTCGACCTGCGCGCCTACGACGACGACCACTTCCTCGACACGCACGTGCCGGGCTCGGTGCCGCTGCCCGAGTGCGACCCCGAGAAGGCTCCGCCGGCCGCGCGCGAACGTGTGTACCCGTACGTGATGACGGTGCTGGTGACCGACGAGGGCGACACCGCGACGTTCGAGAAGTGCCGTGGCCGCTTCGGGCTGGCGCGCAACCTGGCAGGCGGAATCGCCGCGTGGTCCGACGCCAACCTGCCCGAAGACACCGGTGACTATTCGGCGCCGAAGGCGGGCGCCGGCGGCGGCTGTCTCTGAACGTTTCGTTTCACCCTTCCCAAGGAGCGCCTCAGGTGTCGATTTCCCGGCGTGATGCCCTGAAGAACCTGCTCGCGACCTCGGTGGCCGCCACCGTCGCCGCGAAGGCCGACGCCGCTCCGACCGAGCCCACGAAGCCGGTGCGCGTCGATGATCCGCGTCAGAGCTACCCCACCCCGCAGGGCACCGAAGACTTCTACCGCGCGGAGTTCGCCGCGGTGCGTGGAGAGCCCGGCGATCGCGGCTTCGCGTACCACTGCGTCAACTGCCAGGGGAACTGCGCCTTCGAGGTGTGGACCGGCAAGGACGGCAAGGTCACCCGCGAGAACCAGTCGGCGAGCTACCCGCAGTTGAACCCGCGCCTTCCCGACGCCAACCCGCGCGGCTGCAACAAGGGCAGCCAGCACAGCCAGACGATGTACGAGGCCGATCGCCTCCTCTACCCGATGAAGCGCGTCGGCGAGCGCGGCTCAGGCAAGTGGCAGCGCATCAGCTGGGACGAGGCCATCGCGGACATCGCCACGCACCTCCACGACGGGCTCGTCGAGAAGGGGCCGTCGGCCAACTACATTCACGTCGGCGCGGGAGTGCTCACCGAAGCGCGCGCGGCATCGGTCAAGCGGCTCGGCTCGTTGCTCGGCGCGGTGCGGCCGTACATCGCCAGCTACGTGGGCGACATGTTCCCCGGTGTCAGCGTGGTCTACGGAGAGGGCAACATCGGCTGCACGTACGACTTCGTGTTCGGCACCAACGTCGCCGTGTTCTGGGGTTGCAACCCGAACACCTCGCGCATCCCCGACGCGCACTACCTGTGGGAAGGCAAGTACAACGGCGCGAAGATCATCGTCATCACGCCGGAGTTCAATTCCACGGCGATCCACGCCGACCTGTGGGTGCCGGTGAAGGCCGGGTACGACGGCCACCTCGCGCTCTCGATCATCCACCGCATCATCGAGAAGAAGGCGTTCAAGCCGGAGTTCCTGAAGGAATACACCGACCTCCCCTTCCTCGTGCGGCGCGACACGAAGGAGCTGGTGCGGCTGTCCGACGTCGACCGGGCGCAGAAGCAGCTCGACGCTCGCTCCGTCGGGCTCTTCAGCAAACACGAACACGAGTGTTTCCTCGCGTTCGACACGAAGCAGAAGAAGTTCGTCGTGATGCCCGGCTCCGAGGGCTCGAGCGTCGAGACGCTGCGCCTGCAAGACGCCGATTGGGATTTCGACCCCGCACTCAACGGCAAGTGGAAGCTCACGCTGCGTGACGGCAAGCAGGTCGAGGTCACCACCGCGTTCGAGCTCTTCAAGGGCGAGGTGGCCGCGTTCGCCGCCGAGAAGGTGCAGAAGCTGACCGGCGTGCACCCGAAGATCGTCGACGAGCTCGCGGACGATTTGACGAAGTCGAAGGTGGCGCTCATCACGCTCGGCTTCGCGGTGGGCAAACACTTCCACGGCATGTTGAGTCAACGCGCCATCGCCTCGCTGGGCGCCTTCATCGGCAAGCTGGGCCCCAACGGCGGGCTCAACACCGAGAACGAGTGGAACATCAGCGGGCTCGAGGGGCTCTCGGGCTTCCAGGGCAAGTACTCGCATCGCTTCGCGTCGGGCTTCGTCAGCGAGTTCATGCTCGGTGACGGACTGAAGAGCGCCGACACGCTGTATTCCGACGAAGACTTTCAGCGCGGAACCGGTGACACGAAGGCCGCGTACCGCGCGAAGGTCGAGGCGCTGCTCGAGAAGGGCAAGAACGACGCCCAGTACAAGGAAGGCAAGCCGTACTGGACGACGTGCGAGAACTTCCTGTTGTTCGCCGACTCGCGCTTTCGCCGCAACAAGGGCGAATACCAGAAGGCGTTCCTCGAGAAGGCGAAGTTCATCGCGTACGGCGACGTGCGCGCCAACGACCTGGCGGTCTACGCCGACGTGTTGTTGCCCTGCACCACGCCCTACGAGAGCTGGGACCTGCGCACCAACCCCGGCTACCACCGCTACGCCAACATCGCGTACCCGCCGCCCAACCTGAAACGCGTGGGCGAGGTGAAGAGCGAATGGGAAATTTCCACGCTCATCGTGAAGAAGCTCGAAGCGCTGGCGAAGGCGCGCCACCAGGCCAGCGGTGACGAGAAGCAGATCCGCATCGCGGACGCGACCCACACGCAAGAAGGCCATCGCCGCCTCGATGAGCTGGTGAAGGAGTTCACCAAAGACGGCCAGCTGGGCACCGACCAGCAGGCGGTGGAATACGCGCTGGAGCACGTCGATCAGTTCAAGCCGAACAACCCGAAGAGCGTGTACGAGCGCGGCGGGTTCCTGCAGCTCAACGAGAAGGCCGGCAAGAGCTCACCCTTGTACGCCGACCGCCCGTACAACACCTTCGAGAGCCAGCTCTTCCTGCATCAGCGCTTCGAGACGCTCACCGGCCGGCTCACCTTCTACGTCGATCACCCGCTGTGGATCGCCGCCCACGCGCACGTACCGACCGCGAAGCTGCCCATTCGGCCTTCGCGGCACCCGTTCGTGTTGATGACGCCGCACGCGCGCTGGTCGATTCACAGCACATACAAGACCTCGCCCATCCTCCTGCGGCTGCAGCGCGGAAAGCCGTACGTGATGATCAACCCGGAGATCGCCAAAGCGCGCGGCATCGCCGATGGCGACGACATCAAGATGTTCAACGAGCTGGGGAGCGTGCGCCTCATGGCCAAGCTCTCGCCTGCCGTGCCTCCCGACGCCATCGTCATGGAACACGGCTGGGAGCCCTTCATGTACGCCGGCAAGCAGGGCCACAACCTGCTGGTGGGCGACATGCTCAACCTGCTCGAGCTGTCCGATGGCTGGGGCCACCTCAAGTTCGGCACCAACTGGGACGGCAACCAGCACGCGTACGAGACCACCCTCGAGATCGAGAAGGCCTGACCATGTCGAAACGCCAACTCGCGATGGTGATGGACTTGAACAAGTGCATCGGGTGCCAGACCTGCACCGTGGCCTGCAAGACGCAGTGGACCAATCGCAACGGCCGCGAGGGCATGTACTGGAACAACGTCGAGACCAAACCCGGTGACGGCTACCCGAAGAAGTGGGAAGGCATGGGCGGCGGCTTCGACGCGCTGGGCAACCTGCAAGACGGCGAGGTGCCCGGGCGCTATTCCGACTACGGCGTGCCCTGGGACTACAACGGCGCCGACATCCTCGCGAACAAGGAATTCGTCCCGCAGAGCGACCCGAAGGTCGGCCCCAACTGGGACGAAGACGTCGGCGCGGGAGAGTTCCCCAACTCGTACTTCTTCTACCTCCCGCGCATCTGCAACCACTGCAGCAACCCGAGCTGTCTGGCGGCGTGCCCGCGCGAGGCCATCTTCAAGCGCGAGCAGGACGGCATCGTGCTGGTGGACTTGAATCGCTGCGAGGGCAACCGCATGTGCATCGCGGCGTGCCCGTACAAGAAGATTTATTTCAACCCGAAGCTCTCGAAGTCGGAGAAGTGCATCTTCTGTTTTCCGCGCATCGAGCAGGGCCTGCCGCCGGCCTGCGCGCAGCAGTGCGTGGGGCGCATTCGCTTCGTGGGCTACCTCGATGACGTCGAGGGCCAGGTGCACCAGCTCGTCGAGAAGTGGAAGGTCGCGCTCCCGTTGCACCCCGAGTACGGCACGCAGGCCAACGTGTACTACGTGCCGCCGATGAGCGGGCCGCGCCGCTTCGACAAGACCGGCAAGCCCATCGAGGGGTCCGAGCGCATCCCCACGCCGTACCTGGAACACCTCTTCGGGCCGAAGGTGCACGACGCGCTCGAGACGCTCCACGCCGAGCTCGACAAGCGCAAGGCGGGGCAGGCCAGCGAGCTGCTCGACACGCTCATCGCGTACAAACACTCCGACATGTTCCGGCTGCCGGTCGCGCGGCCGGGCTTCAAGCTCCCGGTGCTGAAGTGAGAGCGCTCGTACTCGCAGCGTTCGTGTTGGGTGGCGGCGCGTACGCCAATTCGCCACCCAACGCCGTCGCCCCAGAGGGCTTTGACGCTTTCGTGAAGGCCGAGGTCCTCGACGCGGTCGCGCAACCCAAAGCGCCCACTTCCGTGAGCGACGCGAGCTGGGCGCAGGTGCCAGCCCGCACCTTCCGCGTCACGGCGCAGCGCTCGGTGCACCTGCAC
>JAEUJS010000132.1 GCA_016792935.1 Archangium sp.
CACCAACGTCGGCATGGGTGAGTTCGGCGGAATTCAGGCGGGTCTGCTCAACATCGGCGGGGACGTCACCGGCGGACAAATTGGGCTGTTGAACATCGCGCGCTCGGTGAAGGGCACGCAGATTGGTTTGCTCAACATCGCGCAGACGAGCACTGCTCCGATTGGGTTGCTGAACGTCATCACCCAGGGCCGCTTGAACGTCGCGGTGTGGGGCAACGAGACGTCGGTCGCGAACATCGCGCTCAAGTACGGCAGCCAGAACGTCTATGCGTTCGCGATGGGCGGCCTCAATCCGCGCGGAGCCGGCGGCAAGGCCAACCTGAGCTACGGCCTGGGCCTCGGCGTGCGGCTGCGCTTCGACAAATTCTACGGAGAGCTCGAGGGCAGCTTCGAAGACCTGCACCAACTCGATGGAGCGGCCTCGTGGAACAGCTCGGTGTTCAGCACCGGCGGCCGCCTGAACGTCGGCTACCAGTTGTTCGAGAAGCTCGCGGTCTTTGCCGGGCCGCAGCTGCACACGCTGGTCGCCATCAACGACAATCAGAGCGTGCGCGTGTTGTCTCCGTGGGGCTTCGATACGTCGCAGCGCGTGCGCATCGTTCCCGGCTTCGTCATCGGCGCGCAGTTCTTGTGAACATTGCGATGCACATCGTTTGCACCAGCGCGCCAGGCGCCGGGTTGCACGAGGCGTGAGCAAAGTCGTCGACGCGTTTCTCGAACACCTCCACGAGCCCGAGTCCGTCATGCTCTCGCGGCGGACCGGAACTGAGCGCGGACCGCTCGCGACGTTTCCCATCTGTCACCACCTCGGCCCGCCGGCGACGAAGGAGCACCTCGCGCGGCTTCGTTCCATCGAGTCACTCCCGCCAGAGTTGGTGGAGCTGTGGTCGAAGCACGACGGCATGTTGCTTTATTGCGACGCGAAGTTTCCGCCTGACCGCCTCTACAGCCTGCGCGAACGTCAGGCCGACTCGGAAGGACTGGTCAACGACTCCTCGTTCCTTCGCTTCGAACGAATCGCCGACTGGAACGACCGGAGGAAAGACGCGGCCTGGCTCAACGAGCTCGGAAAGCTCGGCTTCACGAAGTTGGACGGCGTGCCCTTCGCCTCGACGAGTCACGCGAGCGAAGCGTTCTTCTGGGCGCCCGACGGCGTGCACCTCTTCGAGAACCACGGGCGGCACAAGCGCGTGGCGAAGACCTTCGCGGCGTTTCTTCGCTGGCTGGTGAAAGCTCCCGTCGAAGTGATGGAGAGTTCGGCGGTCTCGCGCTTCTACCGAGGCGACCACCAGTACTACCCAGTGGAGTTCGCCTCGGCTCGTCGCCAGCGCTGACCCTTCACGGAAGCGGTTGGTCGCAGAACTGCGTGCACACCGAGCGGCACCAGCGCAGCTCGACCGACATGCCGTTGCGCGGCAGCACGATGATGTTGTCCGGCGGAGGTGAGCCGCGCGGTCGAATCACGAGCCCTACCTCGAGCGCGTCGCCACGTTGCGCGACGAAGTTCGGCATCACGAACCACTCACTCGCGCCGCGTGACGAGACGATGAGCGCGCGCTGCGTCGAGAAGTCGATGGTCGGCGCGCGCGTGGGCGTCGTCAGCCCGCACGCCGAAGTCATGCGATCGAAGTCGAGCTGCGTCTCCACCAGCGTCGGCGGCGGAGTTCCCATCAGACACGACGTGGTCTGAATCTCTGCCGTGAACGGCATCGAGACCGCGCTCGGGTTGCAGTCACCTTCGAGGCGGAAGACGGGACCGTCGACCACCAGCGGCAGGTCGGTGACTTCGCCGCGGCCAGGGCCACACGCAGCGAGCAACACGACGAGTGCCGAGAGACTTCGTTTCATTCGCACCTCGCCGCACAGCGCTCGTTCACGCAGTGCAATTCGGCGATGCCCGCATCGCTGCACAACACGACTTGCTGCACGAAGTCGCAGTCGGCGTCGGTGGTGCACGTGCCCCACTGCGCACAATGCAATTCGGCGCCGCTCGTCGTGGGGACGCTGCGGCAGAACTGACCGTACTGGCACTCGTGGGGACCAAAGCAGCGCATGCCTTCGCCCCAGCCGCACTCTCCGCCGTGCGCGACGGTGGTGCCCGCGAGCTGCGCGAGGCACTCGTTGTCGTAGGTCGAGAAGTTCTTCCCGCACACCGGGTCGCGATCGAGCGAGCACGACGACGCGCACGTCTGACAGGTCGGGCTCTTCTTGCAGCCGAGCGCATCGAGGCCGCCGGGCAACAGACACTCGTTCACTCCGCACGCCGGCGTGGACATGACGGGGCACGCATCGCAGCAGCCCTGCTCGCAGTACTTGTTCTGGCCGCAGTGCTGCGAGCTCGCGCAGAAGTTGGTGCCGTCACATTCGTCGCGGCACTCGTCATCGCGCGCGTCGCGTTTGCCGTCGCAGTCGTCGTCTTCTCCGTTCGCGCAGCGTTCGCGGCCACCGGGGAAGACCCACGGGATGGCGTCGTTGCAGTCGCCGGCGATTTTTCCATTCGCGCACGTGCCGGTCAGCGCGGCCGCGAAGCCGTCACCGTCGAGATCTCTGCACGGGTCGAGCTCGCACCAACCGCTCGGGCACGGACACGTCGTGCACTGCACTTGATGCGAGCAGCGCATGTTCGCCCCGCACTCCGCATCGACGCGGCAGCCGGGAACGCAGGTGAAGATTCCGTCGCCGCACGTCTCGCACAACAGCCCGCGACCGCAATCGGAGTCAGTGGCGCAGCCCGACATGCTGAGCGTGGTGGTGCGCTCGACGCCGCCGTCGTTGGCGAAGTCGCGCATGCCGCCGCAGCCTGCGAGCAGTGCGGTCAGTGAGATGAGGAAGACGTTCTTCACGCGCGCGCGAGAGAGCAGCAACCGTGCCGCGCGGCGTGAGGGTCTGATCACGCCCGGTTGCGAGCAACGTTTCCGGGGGCTTTGCCCTCAGTTTTCCGAAGGGGCGTCGGGTTCCCAACGCGGTGGTTTCCAGGCGCCCTGCGGCGCGTCGAAGAACTCGTCAGCGTCGACGACGAGCTTCTGGAACGGCGCGCGATCGAAGCGGATGCGACCGAGCTGCGGCACGAGCCCGGGATGCGGGGCTTCGACGGCGACCATGTTGGTGTGGCCGCGCAGCGCGAGCTTGCCGGTGGTGAGGTTGTCGACGCGGTAGTGGAAGTCGATGGCGACGCGCCCCAACTTGGTGAGCGCTCCGCGAATGCTGAGGTGGTCTTCGTAGGCGATGAAGCTGTCGAAGCGCACGTTCAGCTGGCGCAGCGCGAGGTACCAGCCCTTCTTGTAGAGCTCGGCCGCGGGAATTCCGTAGCGGCGAAAGAAGGCCTCGCGTGATTGCTCGAACCACACTGCGGCGCAGCGGTGGTGCACGAAGCCGAGGCCGTCGGTCTCGGAGAACGTGACCCGGTGTTCGAAGTGAGAAGTGACTTCGTCCCAACGCGACATGCGTCGCGAAGTAACTCAGTTGCCCGACGCGCGTTGCGATTTCTCGTGGGCGTGCGACCAGCCGTCGTAGTGCCGCACCGCCGAGTCGCCGACCTGCTGGATGTGCTGGTTGTTCAAGTACGCCGAGATGGGCGCAGCGACCAGCGGCATCGCCTTCGACAAGCCGCTCATGCCGACGCGCGAGAGCACCATCGCCGCGAGTGAGCCGAGCACCTTGGGAGTCGAGCGCTGCATCGCGCCGATGCCGTTCGCGTAGCCGAAGAGGTCGAGCACTTCCTGACGCTCGCGGTCGCTCTTGAGAGGCAGCTTGAACGCGGTGGCCACTTCGGTGAGCAGTGAGATTTGCAGGTACACCATGCCGATGAGATCGACCGGCACGGTGACGGCTCCGAAGACGCCGGTCACGCCGCCGACCATCGAGGCGATGCTCTTCTTGCTGTCGATGAGGCGCTGCGAGAGCTCGCGCGGTCCAGCCGTCGGGTAGCGCTGCTGCAACTCATCGACGCGGGCCCGCGCGCGAATCGCTTCTTTGTCGATCAAATCGCTGAGGCGTTCGTTGCCCAGGCGCTTCAGATTCTTCGGAGACAACTTCTGCACGGCTTTGACCTGATCGAGGAGCGGATCGAAGAAGGACATGACCGAAGTATGTCGCGAGGGCGCGTATGTGTTCCACCCACCGCGACGTGCTGCCGCCTGCTCGGTCAGTACCCGTGCTCGAGCAAATACAAGTCCACCAGCGCGCCCTCTTCGAACCAGAACTGGTGCTGTTCGTGGCTGAACCACTTCGACTCGGGCCTGGCGTTGCGGATCTCGAGGAGAATTCGATTCGTCGCGGTGTCGACGACCGCGGCTCGGCCGAGGCACGCACCGGTCGGAGCGTCACCGAAGCCACCTTCGAGACAGACCTCGTCTCCTGAGGACAATTTCCGTACGTAGATCTGCGCGAGGTATTGCGCTTCGTTGCAATTGTTCGCGGGGGCTCCAGCCAACTTTGCACAACGGTTTTCGGTGGGCGCTTTGTAGGTCTGCGCGCGAGACGTCCAATCGGATGCACCGCGATCGCGCGTCGCCAGACAGCCTGACGCGAGCACTCCACACACCAGCACGAGCGTGATTCTCACGACGTCCCCTCCAGTGATTCCTTCGCGAACTCTTCGATGCGATCAGCGTCGGCGGGCGCGATGTCGAGGAAGCGAATGCCCATGCCGTAGCCCTTCTTGTCGGGCACGTTGACGACCTCTCCGTCGCAGCGAATCGACTTCGTGTCGCCGGGCAGCGTGAAGGCGAGCTGCACGCGCGCGCCGACGGAATGCGGAATCGCGCGATCGAAATAGAGACCGCCGCTCGAGATGTCGCGCGTCGAATGCAGCGAGAAGCCGCGCGCGTCTCTCACCTCGACGGCGATGACCACGTTGGCGCGCAGGGCCTGGCGACGCTCGAGGGACACGGTCGGCGCTCTATCACTCCGAGGTCACTTCACGAGACGGTGAATGCGTCGCACGGCGTCGAGGTCGGGCTTGATGAACTTCACGCGCACGCCGCCGTCTTTGCCGAGCGGGCCGAGCACTTCGGCCTGCAGCACGAGCGGGTTGGTGGGCTCGTCGGGCAGGAAGAGGCGCAGCTCGAGCTTGGTGCCCTTCTTCGGGGTTGCTCCGCCGCTGATGGACAGGCCGAACGTCGAGAGGTCGTGCGTGACGAGGCGCATCGCTTCGTCGCCTTCGCCGGTCTCGAGCGTCAGGCCGACGTTGACGCGCGGCGTGGCGCGGCGGTCGCGGAAGCTGCGGCGCTCGGACTCACCTTGCTTGATGCGGTCGAAGAGTTTGACCATCGACTCGCCGGTCTGGCGGCGACGATCGACCGTCTGCGGCAGCTTCGGAGTGAGCAGCGGCAGCAACGCGTCCGGGAGCGATTTGGTGCGGCCCTTCTTCGCCATCGCGTTTTGAACTGTACGCTCTGTTCCCCATGGTTTCGAGCATCACGAAAGAGGGCTCGGGCACGCTGGAGACGTGGCGCTTGCAGAACGCTGACGCGCTCGTCGAGGTGGTGCCCGGTCGCGGCGCGCTGGTCTCGCGTTTCTGCGTCGGCGGAGACGAGGTGCTGTTTCTCGACGAGGCGACGCTGCGCGATGAGAGCAAGAACGTGCGCGGCGGAGTGCCGGTGCTGTCTCCCTTCGCGGGGAAGCCGCCGGTGGGCTCGACGCTGCCGCAGCACGGGTTCGCGCGGCGGATGCGATGGTCGGTCGCCGGCGACGCGGAAGTGGTGTGCACATTGCGAGATGACGAGGCGACGCGTGAGGCGTTTGCGTTCACGTTCGAGGTGCGGCAGCGGGTGGCCCTGGACGGCGGGGTGCTGAAGCTGACCTGGGAATTCGAGAACCGCGGTGCGTCGGAGCCGATGCCGCTGCACTTCGGAATTCACCCGTACTTCCGCGTGAACGCGGCGGCGAAGGCCGACGTGCGCGTCTCGGGAGCGACCGGCGAGGCGTTCGACAACAAGGCGGTCGTCACGCGCCTGGTCGAGCAGGTCGATTTCTCCGAGGGTGAGGTCGATCTTCACTTCGCGTCGACTTCTGGCGGCACGGTGCTCGAGCGCGGAGATGGCTCGAAGGTGACGCTCGAGTGGAGTGAGCAGTTCGACACGCTGGTGGTGTGGACGTTGCCCGGAGCGTCGTTCGTCTGCGTCGAGCCGTGGACCGCGCGAGGCGCGCAGCCGTCGAAGCGCTTCGTCGCGCCGGGTCGAACTGAAACCCTCACGGTGACGATGCGGGCGCGGTGAACGTGCTGCGCGTGGACTGGCGTCGCGAACGAGGAGAGCATCGTCGGGCCATGCGTTTCGCGTTGTCGCTCGTCGCACTGCTCGCCTGCTCGTGTAGCGGAACCATCACCGCACGCGTGCTCACCCCGCTCGTGCCACCGAGTGGCGAAGCCGACCTCGAGTTGATCAACGACGGCTTCGCGGAAGCCCATTGGTCGCCGTGCGCGCAGACGTGGTTCTTCGAGCGCGACGGCGTTCGTGTCCGTGACGGAATGCGCGCGGCCTGCAACCTCGACACTTCGCTCCCACCGGGCAAGACCCGCATCCAGCTGCGCGTTCCCGCAACGGAGGGTACGGCGTTCGTGGTGCTCAGCGTCGTGATGTCGCGGCAGACGCTCCCGGTCGAGGCCGGGCCGATCGAAATCAGCGCTCGTTGATCAACGATTGCTCGCGAACTTGACGCTCGAGGCGTCACTCGATGGGTCACTTCGGCAGCGAGGCGCTCTGGTCACTCCTTGCTCACGCAAGATGCTCGCGATTCGACGCTCGACGCGTCATGGCGGATTGGTCACTTCACGCTGAGGAGCACTGCGCTCGCGACGCCACGAGGCCGCACGACCTCGACCTCGTCGCCTTCGCGTTGCTCCAGCAGCACGCGCGCGAGCGGAGACTCGACGCTGATGGCGTCACCGTTGGCTTCATCGCGCCCGACGAGTCGCAACGTCTGACGCTTGCCGTCTTCCCACTCGAGCGTGACCGTGCTGCCAAAGCGCACCGTGCCGTCCGGCGGTGGAACGTTCACCACCTTCACGTTCTCGAGCGTGGCGCTGATCAACGCGAGCCGATGATCGAGCTGCAGCCGGCGCGCTTCCTCCTTCTCGGCGAGCCGCTCGGCCTTGAGATGTTCCTGCTCGTTGACCAGCGCGCGGTAGCCCTCGATCGTGATGGGCCGCTCCTGGCCGCGCACGACGCGAGCCACGGGCCGACCGAGCACCGGATCATCAGGAGTCTCTTCGCTGGTGAAGGCCTTCGACATGACGTGCTCGATCTACTCCTGCGCGCGGGCCGTGCGGAACTCCCAGTCACTCCGCGAGTGCGCGGCGCAGCACGTGCTCGAGCTTCCGTCGCAGGTCCGCGAGCTCAGCGCGACGCTCGAGCGTCTTCGCCTTCCACGCGAGCGCGAGCGGCGACGAGGCACCGCTGAGCATCGGAGCCTCGACGCGCTTCACACCGTCACCGAGCAGCCGCCCGGCGAACACCGGCAGCACCCCCGCATGCGTCCCCGCGCGCACGGCCGCTGCGACCTGCGGAAAGGTCTCGCACCGCAACGACACCTCACGCCCGAGCGCGAGCGCATGTCTCGCCACGCCCGGCTCCGACATCGCGACCGCCAGCGGCATTCGACGCTTCGCCTCGAACAGCCCGTACTCGACGGTCCCGAGCCGCACGGTCTTGAAGTCGCCGCTCGCCTCGTTCGCGCGCAGCACGCCGAGGTCGATGCGCTCTTCCTGCAGCGCCGTGACCGTCATCTCAGCGCTGAACGCACCGAGCTCGAGCTCGAGCGTCCCGAGTTCCAGCTCGACGAGCCGTGGAATCACCAGCCACTGCAACACGCTGTCGCCCGCACCGAGCACCACCTTCGGCCGCTCTCCCGCCGCGATGGCCACCACTTCTTCGAGCTCGCGGGCGAGCGAGCGCACCGCGCGGAACAAGGCACGCCCGGCCGGAGTCGGCGTCAGGCCATCGGGAGTCCGCTTCAGCAGCGGGTACCCGATGGCCAGCTCGAGCTCCTTGAGCTGTCGGCTGAACTGACTCTGCACGATCGGGTCACCCGGAGCCGCCCGCGCCAGACCACCGCTGCTCACGATGGCGGCGAACGACGCCAGACGGTCGAGTGACAACCCCTTGCGAAGGAGTGCGCCGACTTCCGAGCGGGCGTCCTGACGGTACAGTCATGGACTCTGTATCATCATGCATGGTCAGTCATGAAGCCCCGAGGTGTCATGTCGATCATGAAAGCCAACGCACTGACCGTCTTCTTCACCCCGGCGATGGTGGCCGATTCCCAGAGCTTCTCGCCCAGCGCGATGAAGCCGCTCCAGGTCGTCGAGTCCTGGAAGAAACTGAGAGTCACTCTCGATTTCCGAAAACCTGACCGCGCCACGGTCGAAGAGTTCTGCCGCGCCCACGACGAGAAGTTCGTGCGTGACGTGCTCTCGCTCCGCACCGAGAACGGGTTCGGCAATCGCAGCAAGGCGGTCGCCGAGTCGCTGCCGTGGACGACTGGCGCAATGCGTTCGGCCGCGATGCACGCGTGGAAGAACGAGACGGCGGCGGCTGCTCCGTGTTCGGGCTTTCACCACGCCGGTCACGCGCACGTGTCGGGCTTCTGCACCTTCAACGGGCTGATGGTCACCGCCTTCGCGCTGCACGCCGCGGGAGCGAAGAAGGTCGGCATCCTCGACTGCGACCACCACGAGGGGGACGGCACCGAGCAGATCATCGGCCGCCTCCGCGCGACGGAATGGGTCGACCACTTCACGGCCGGCGCCAACTACTCACACGAGCGCGACGTGAGCCGCTTCTTCAAGGCGCTCCCCAACGTGCTGCGCTCGATGGGCGACTGCGACGTGGTGCTGTACCAGGCGGGTGCCGACCCGCACCTCAACGACCCACTCGGAGGCTGGCTCACCACCGACGAACTGCGCGAGCGAGATGAGCTCGTCTTCGACACCTTCGCCGCGCAGGGAACACCGGTCGCGTGGAACCTCGCGGGCGGCTACCAGAAGGAAGCGGACGGCAGCATCCCGAAGGTGCTCGAGGTCCACGACAACACGCTGCTGGCGTGCGCGAACGCGTTCGTCTCACGTGCCGACTGACTTCGAGCCCGCCGCGGGCGCCTTCCAGATCAGCCTCTTCGGATCGAGGTAGGCGAACCCGCGGCTCTTGTAGAACGAGATGATGCTCGCTCGATTCGAGCGCTGCGCTGGGTCGCGTTCGCTCCCGGAGATGTGCACGATGGCCTGCGTGAAGCCGTTCTTCGCGAGCTCACTCAAGATGTCCTTGAGGAAGCGCGCGATGATTCCGGCGCCGATCAACCACGGAGGAACGTGGAGGTGCTGGGTGCTCCACCGCGCCGTCTTCTCATGGTCCTTTTCGTCGATGGCGAAGCGCAACACGCCGACTTGCAGCGGCGTCACTTCGCCCTCGAGCGTCAGCTCGTAATCCCAACGCATGGGCGGCAGCTCGGGATCCGGCTGAAAGCGCGCCATCGCGCGCGACGCCATGCCCTCGCCAGCGACGTTCTTGCTCCGCACGACGAGCTTCGACGACGGTCGCGTGTCGTGGTTCACGTGGAGCTCGAAGCGGTGCTTCACGAAGTTGCGGAAGCCGTCGCTGTAGATGGGCCGCAGCAACGGCCACCATCGTCGGAACGATGGCGTGTTCGCCCAGCGGTGGAAGTACGCCATCCACCCTTCGTTGAGCGGATGCGACCAGTAGGTGTCGAGCTCGGCGCCGACCCACACGTCTTCCATCAGCTGCGCGAGCTGCATCACCCACGTCACCACCTGGCTCGTCTCGTCGAGCGTCTCGTTCAACGTCGCCGGGCCCTCGGCCTCTCGCTTCGCCTGGCCTTGCAGGAACGCGAGCTCGGGGAACATCTCGACCCTGAACGCCAGCGGTGCGTTCGCGCGGATCTCCGACTCGAGCGCCGAGCAGCGATCGGTGAAGCCGAGGAAGGTCTCGGCCTGACGCGCCGGAGCGGCGTGCCAGCGTTGCTTCACCGCAAGGAAGAGCGCATCGACGGGGTTCGGTTTGTCGAGCCAGCCGGTGTCGTCGACGTGAAAGGCGACCGCGGCGATGTACTCGCCGAGCCGTCGATACGATTCCCACTGCGCCTCGTCGTAGAACTGATCAGCCGTGCCCTCGTGAGGGAACTTCGCGTTGCGCGCCCGGTATTGGTTCACGTCGGGCGGCTCACCGCCGACGACGGTGGGCTTCAGGTAGATGAGGGTGCCCTTGTCGCTCCCGCTGAGGCCGTCGTAGTGAATCGTGCCGACGGCGACGTGCTGCTGCGAGAGCCCGTTGACCGTTCGCAACCGTTCGACGTCGAGATCGATCTCGACTGAGAAGTCTTCGCGCACCCGGCGAATGGCGTTGCCGAGATCGTCGAACGCGAGGTCTGCGTCTTCACCCGCGTCCGACACGATGACGTAGCGGCAGTGGCGACGCACCAGCTCGTAGAGCCCGAGGTTTTCGAAGTGCCCGCCGTCAGAGAGATGGAGCGCTGGAAGATTCTTCGTCGCCTCGGGTGCGGGCAGTCTCGCCATCTCGCGCGCGAGCTCGGTGTTGATGGGGTTGCTGCGCGTCTGGCCGAGCGCCTCGAGGTACAGCCGGAAGCCCGGGCGTTCGAAGAACCCGGCCCGCTGCTTCTTCGGCGAGAGGGGGTGCGGCACCCACAGACCGAGCCGCAGGTTGAAGGCAGACATCAAGAACGCGACCGCGGGGCCCAGTCGCATCGAGACGTCGCCCATCTGTGAGTTGAAGGCCGCTCCCGACGCGGTCAGTGCTTCTCCGAGAGAGATGTCGGTCGGCGTGCAGGCGAAGCCGCCGAGTGAGAGCGCCACGCGTGACAACGCCGCGCTGCGCCCACCGCGCCCGAGCGCTTGCAACGCGTCGCCCTGCACGTCGTTCGCGGTGCAGCAGATCAAATGAATCGGGCCCGTCGCCTCGAGCTGCGTGAGTTTGATGTCGTCGTCGTCCTGCGCCACCGTCGGCCGCGGCGAGATGACGGTCTTCGCGGCACCGAGGAACGCGCGCGCGATGCGCGTTCGATAGAAGCTCTGGAGCCCGATGCGTCCCGGGTCGATCAGCCGACCGAGGCCGATCACCAGCGCCGCGAACACGCCGAGCGACACGAACAACACTTGCAGCGGGTGTGCCTGGAAGACGTCGCTCGCGCGGCAGGCGGCCTGAAAGCCGGCGATGCCCACTTCGATGAGAATCGTCGCGGCGACGATGGCCAGAACCTGAGGCACGAAGGGCCGCAGCCAGCGCGTGACGGCTGAGAGCCCGTTCGAGAGGCGCGTCTCCTCAGGCTTCTCGTTGAGCCATTCACGCAGCCAGAAGAAGAGACCCGCGGAGATCGTGCCCACGGCAGTCGCTCCCGCCGCGTAGATTTGAAAGAGCCGCGCGCCTTCCCACAACAGCACGCTCGCGCCCCACGACAGCGCGATGACCAGGCACCACCCCGCCGCGCGCGAGAAGCCGCGCAGCCAGATGGGCGTCGTTTGGAAGAGTCGAGCGACGAGCAGGGTGAGGGCCGCGATGGCCATCGCTCCGCTCGGAGCCAGCAGCTCAGAATGGAAGTCCCCCTTCAGCGCGACGAGCTCGTTGAAGCCCAGTGCGTCCGGAAGGTCGGGGAGCGCCTGGGGAAGCGCGGCGATGGTCGTCAACGTGTGCAGGCGTTCTCGCCAGCCGAAGAGCAGCGTGCACGACACCAGCAACGCGATGCCGGCCGCGACCCAATACGGCGGCTTGAACGCTTTCTGCTGCTGCCACTGCACCCACGACCACTCGGTCATCACGAACGAGAACAGCGAGAGCAGCAACATCGGCGCCACAGCGGTGAGTGGGCCGAAGAGCGTCGCGCGCGCGATGAGCAGCCACGCGCACGAAGCGACGCCAATCCACGCGGCGGTCGCGAGCAGCGTGGGAATCATGCCGCCGACGATGGCGATGATTCCGTCCCACGTCTCGATCTTGCCGAACCCGATGCGCGGCAGGAGGAAGCGACTGAACTCACGCAGATGACGGATCTCAGCGCCCTCGTGCTCGCCCGTCGCGCGAACGTGCGCGAGCACGCCGTTGGCTTCGTACTTCTTGTGCTCTCGCAGCGCCGACCAGAAGCCACCGATGTAGCCGCCACCGGAAACCGTCGAGTGGTAGTCGACCCGCTCGAGGATGCGCTTCTGCGCCAGCGTTTGAAGCACGCCGAGGTTGAAGGCCGCGCTCCGCATTCCGCCGCCAGAGAAGGCGAGCCCGAAGTGATCGGAGCAGGTGAACTGCACCCACGGCTCGTCGTGGTGCCACGGTTCCGTGGCGGTGCCGCCAATCTTCGGGTGAGCAGGAACTTCGGTGGGCTCGCGATACGCCTTGTGCTCGCTGGCGGCTCGCTTTCGGTCTCGGGCGATCTGCTCGGCGCGTCGCAGCTTCAGCAGCTGCTCTTCGCGATCGATCAACTCCTGGAACGCGAAGATGTCGTGCTTGTCCGTCATGAACCCCCCACGCCTTCTTAGTCCGTGCTCGGCGCTCGCGTGCGCAGAGCCGTGCGGCTAGGAGCACCAGCCCATGAAGCTCGAGACCTCGCTGTCGAAGAAGCTGGGCCTGAAGTACCCGTTCGTGGCCGCTCCGATGTTCCTCATCTCGAACAAGGAGATGATGCTGGCGGCAGCCGAGGCCGGAATTCTCGGCTGCATGCCGTCGCTCAACGCGCGCACGAGCGAGAAGTTCCGCGAAGACCTGGCGTGGGTGCGCGGCAAGACCGACAAGCCCATCGGCATCAACCTCACCATCGGCCTCACCCCCAAAGAGCGACTGGAAGCCGACTTCGCCGCCTGCGTGGAGTTCGGCGTTCCCGTCATCCTCACCAGCTACGGCAACCCCACCGACTACGTGAAGCGCGCGCACGACGCGAAGGCGCTCGTCTTTCACGACGTGATTACGCTCGCGCACGGGAAGAAGGCCGTCGGTGCGGGAGTCGACGCCATCATCGCCGTCTCCGCCGGAGCAGGTGGCCATGCAGGCCGCATCTCTCCGTTCGTGCTCATCCCGTGGCTCAAGGAAGAACTGAGAGTCCCTATCATTTCCGCCGGCTGCATCAGCGATGGCCGCCAGGTCGTCGCGTCGCTGAGCCTGGGAGCCGAGCTCTGCTACCTGGGCACGCGCTTCATCGCGTCAGCAGAGTGCGGAGCGGCCGACGCGTACAAGCAGATGGTCGTCACCGCTGGCCCCGAAGACATCGTCTACACCGACGCCGTCTCGGGGATTCACGCCAACTTCCTCAAGTCCACCGTGCCCGAGAACTTCTCCCCCGACCGCACGCCAGAGGGCGCGAAGCGGTGGAAGGACATCTGGAGCGCGGGGCAGGGCGTCGGCCTCATCCACGCGGTGAAGCCGATGGGCGCCATCGTCGAAGACCTCGCGCGAGAGGCCCACGACACGTGGAAGGCGCTCACGTGAAAGTGAGAGTGACTCTCATTTGTTTCGTTCTGTCCGCCTGCGCGCACACGCCGTCACCTGGAGGTCCCGTGGAAGCTGGAGTGGTGCAGGTCGGCGCGCCGGTGTTGCGCAACAAGGCTGAAGACGTTCCGCCCGAGACGATTCCGAGTGCGGAATTCCAGGCGCTCCTCGCGAAGATGATCGACACCATGCGCAAGGCTCCGGGCGTGGGCCTCGCCGCGCCGCAGATCGGCGTGCCGATGCGCGTGCTGGTGCTCGAAGACCGCGAGGAGTTGATGGCCTCGCTGTCGCCCCTCGAGAAGCAGGAACGCGAGCGCGTCGTCGTACCCGTGCGGGTGTTCATCAACCCGACCCTCACGCCCATCGGCGAAGAGAAGGTGACGTTCTTCGAAGGCTGCCTGTCCGTCGCTGGCTACGCCGGGCTCGTCGAGCGCTGGCGTGAAGTCGAAGTCAGCGGCCTCGATGAGAAGGGCCAGCCGGTGACGTGGCGAGTGAAGGGCTGGCCCGCGCGCATTCTTCAGCACGAGGTCGACCACACCAACGGCACGCTCTACATCGACCGCATGCTGACGCGCAGCTTCGGCACCTTGCCGCAGGTGAAGGCGCGCTTCGGTGGCAAGCCCATCGTGGACGTGCGCAAAGAACTCGGACTTTGAATGAAGCCGTCAGCGCCGTCGCCCCGAGGGTCTTTGGGCCACTCGCTCGTGCAGCGACCGCCGAAGGGTGACTTCGACGCCATCGTCATCGGCTCGGGCATCGGCGGTCTCGTCGCAGCGTCGCTCCTCGCGCGCGAAGGTGGGCAGCGCGTGCTGGTGCTCGAGCGTCACTACCGCATCGGTGGCTACACCCACGTCTTCACGCGGCCCGGTTACGAGTGGGACGTCGGCGTGCACTACGTCGGGCGTGTCTCGAAGGGGGAGCTGCTCCGCTCGCTCTTCGACCGCGTATCCGACGGAAAGTTGGAATGGGTCTCACTTCCTGACGTGTACGACGCCATCGAGATCCGCGAGCGGCGCTTCGAGTTTCACTCGGGCCGCGCGGCGTTCATCGAAGGGCTCGCTCCACACTTCGAGGGGAAACGTGACGCGCTCGAACGGTACGCGCGCCTCATCACCGCGACCGCGCGCAAAGTGCAGCTCGAGCTCATCAATCGCGTCGCGCGGCCGAACACTGCGCGAATCAGCGCGCACCGGCTGGCTCCCTCGATTCCCGAGTGGGCGCAGAAGACGACGCGGCAGACCCTGACGGAGCTCGGGTTCGATCAGCTTCAGCTCGCGGCGTTGTCCGGGCAGTACGGCGACTACGGGCCCGCTCCGGCGCGCTCGAGCTTCGCGCTGCACGCGGCGGTGGCCGACCATTACCTCGACGGCGCGTATTACCCGCTCGGTGGCTCGTCGCGTTTCGCACAGACCATCGTGCCGGCCATCGAAGCCGCGGGCGGGCATCTCGCGACGATGGCTGAGGTGAAGCGCATCGTGCTCGATGGTGAGAAGGCGACTGGCGTCGAGCTGACCAACGGCCGGGTGTTCAACGCGAAGACCATCATCTCGGACGTTGGCGGGAGAAAGACGTACGCCGAGATGCTCCCGGAAGCGCAGCGACCGCGCGAGCTGCTCGAAGCGCTCGAGCGCGCGAAGCCGTCGTCTGCATACCTGTGTCTGTATCTGGGAATGAACGCGACCGACGCCGAGCTCGGTCTCACCGGCACCAACCTCTGGCTGCATCCACACGAAGACTTCGACGCGAACATCGAGCGCTTCGAGAACGACGTGAACGCGCCGTTCCCCGTGCTCTATCTCTCGTTTCCTTCAGCGAAAGACCCTGACTTCCAACG
>JAEUJS010000133.1 GCA_016792935.1 Archangium sp.
CGCGCACGTGGTGCTCGAAGAAGCGCCCGCTCCAGCACCGCATGGAGACGCACGCTCGAAACATCTCCTCACGCTCTCAGCCCGCACCGACGCCGCGCTCGAAGCACAAACCGAAGCGCTCATCCGTTGGCTCGAGACGAGGAGCGAGACAGGTCGGGGTGAGGGGCAGTCACAGCTCGCAGACGTCAGCTTCGTGCAACACGTCGGAAGAAAGGCATTCTCGAAACGCCGAGCGGTCGTCGTCACCGACGCGAAGGACGCGATCACGGCGCTGAAGAACCCCGCGAGAGCGAGCACAGCGACTGCTGGCCCAGTCGCGCCGATCGTCTTCCTCTTCCCGGGCCAGGGCTCGCAGTACGTCGAGATGGGCAAGGCGCTCTACCGCGACGAACCCGAGTTCCAGCTGATCGTCGATCAATGCGCAGAACTCGCCGCTCCAGTCCTCGGGCGCGACCTCCGCGAAGTCCTCTTCCCTCGCGATGGCGACACCGAGGCAGCGCGCGAAGCCCTGCGACACACGGCGTTCACGCAAACGAGTCTCTTCACGATCGAATACGCGCTCGCCCGCCAGCTGATGACGTGGGGCGTGAAGCCGACCGCGATGCTCGGCCACTCAGTCGGAGAATGGGTCGCCGCCACCATCGCCGGCGTGTTCACGCTCGAAGACGCGGTCCGCCTCGTCGCGACGCGCGGCGTGCTGATGCAGAAGCAACCCGCGGGCTCGATGCTCTCGGTGCGTCTCCCGGCCGCCGAAGTCACCGGGATGCTGACCGGCGGGCTCACCGTCGCTTCAGACAACGGACCGCAGCTGTGCGTCGTCGCCGGCCCGACTCCGGAAGTCGAGGCGCTCGAGAGATCGCTCACCGCGAAGAACGTGGTCGCCAAGGCGCTGCACACCTCGCACGCGTTCCACTCGTCGATGATGGATCCCGTCGTCGAGCCGCTGCGCCTCGAGCTCGCGAAGGTGAAGCTCAACGCGCCGAAGCTGCCGATCGTGTCGAGTTCCACTGGACGCGCGTTGACTGACAAGGAAGCGACCGACCCGACGTATTGGGCGCGGCACCTCCGCGAGACGGTGCGTTTCCGCGAGGCGATGGAAACGCTGAGTCGCGAGAAGCACACCTACGTCGAGCTCGGTCCTCGCGCGACGCTCGCAACGTTGGCTCGGCAGATCGTCACCGACCGCGCGCAGCCGTGCATCGCCACCCTGCCCGACACGTCCAAAGACGACGCCGAGTGGGTCACCGTTCTCAACGCGCTCGCGAAGCTGTGGACCGCGGGCGTGCCGATCGACTGGGCGCGCTACCACGAGCACGAGAAGCGCCGACGCATTCCGATTCCGACGTACCAGTTCGAGAAGACCCGTCATTGGTTGGAGCCTGCGATCGCCGCGGCTCCAACTGAGGCCGCGAAACAGATCCAGATTCCTCAGGAACCCACCATGGCTCGCAAAGAAACGCTCATCCCGCAGCTGATGAAGACCTTCGAGGAATACTCAGGCCTCGATCTCAACGGCGCCGACGTTCACGCCTCGTTCCTCGAGCTCGGCCTCGACTCGCTCGCGCTCACGCAAGTCGCGACGGAGCTCCAGCGTCAGCACGGCATCAAGTTCCAGTTCCGTCAGCTCGTCGAAGACTTCACGACGCTCGACGCGCTGGCCTCGTTCCTCGACGCGCAGTTGCCGAAGGAAGCGGCCGCTCCGGCTGCGCCAGTGGCAGCTGCACCGGTCGCGGCGACGCCGATCGCCATGCCTGTCTTCAGCGCACCGGCCGTTTCGAACGGCTCTTCCGGCAACTACGTGAAGGACGTCATCGATTCCCAGCTGCGCCTGATGGCCGCGCAGCTGCAGATGCTCGGCGGGGGCGCACCTGCTCCAGTCGCGTTCGCGGCACCGTCACCGGTCGCCGCGCCTGCTCCCGTTCCAGCCGCGCCGGCGATGGTTCAGGAAGGCGAAGTCGGCCACACCAAATACGACGTGAAGAAGGCCTTCGGAGCGCAGGCCCGCATCTCGACCGAGAAGCAGGAACTCGACAGCAAGCAGCGCGCAAAGCTCGACGAGCTCACCAGGCGCTACAACGCGAAGACGAAGAAATCGAAGGAGTACACGACGGCGAACCGCCCGCACCTCGCCGACCCGCGCGTGGTCACCGGCTTCCGCCCGCTCGTCAAAGAGCTCATCTACCAGATCGTGATCGACCGCTCGAAGGGGTCGCGGATCTGGGACATCGACGGCAACGAGTACCTCGACGCGCTCAACGGCTTCGGCTCGAACTTCTTCGGCCACTCACCCGACTTCGTCGTCAAGGCGCTCAAAGATCAGCTCGAGCGCGGCTACGAGCTGGGGCCGCAGCACCCGCTCGCCGGATCCGTCGCGAAGGGCATCTGCGATCTCACCGGTCACGATCGCGCAGCGCTCTGCAACACCGGCTCTGAAGCGGTGATGGGCGTGATGCGCATCGCGCGCACGGTCACCGGCCGCTCGCTCATCGCGATCATGTCGGGCAGCTACCACGGCATCTTCGACGAGGTGATCGTCCGCGGAACGAAGACGTTCAAGTCGGTGCCCGCGTCGCCGGGAATTCTCCCGGAGGCCGTGAAGAACGTGTTGGTGCTCGACTACGGCACGCCGCAGACGCTCGAGATCCTCAAGTCACGCGCGCACGAGCTCGCGGCGATCATGATCGAGCCGATCCAGTCGCGTCGCCCCGACTTCCAGCCTCGCGAGTTCATCCAGGCGCTCCGCGGCATCTGCGACGCCGGAGGCTGCGCGTTGATCATGGACGAAGTGATCACCGGCTTCCGTCTCGCTCCCGGCGGCGCGCAGGAACACTTCGGCGTGAAGGCCGATCTCTGCAGCTACGGCAAGGTCATCGGCGGCGGTCAGCCCATCGGCGTGATGGCCGGCAAGAAGCAGTGGATGGACGCGCTCGACGGCGGTCACTGGCAATTCGGAGACGCGAGCGTCCCCACCGTCGGCGTGACGTACTTCGCCGGCACCTTCGTGCGGCACCCCATCGCGCTCGCCGCGGCGCAGGCGGTCATCGACGAGATGAAGGCGAAGCCGAACCTGCAAAAGCTCACCAACGAGAAGACCGACGCGATGGCGGCGCAGGCGAACGCCTTCTTCAACGAAGCCGGGGTGCCGCTGAAGATGAAGCACTTCGGCTCGCTCTGGAAGCTCATGTACACGGAAGATCAGACGCACGGCGATCTGCTCTTCTGCTTCATGCGCGATCGCGGCGTGCACATCTGGGACGGCTTCCCGTGCTTCCTCACCACCTCGCACTCCGAGGCTGACGTCGCGCAGTTGCTCAAGGTGATCCGCGAGTCGGTGACCGAGATGCAGGAAGCGGGGTTCCTGCCGGGCACTCCGAAGACGAGCGCGTTGCCGCAGGCCGGATCGTTCGACGCCAACAAACCGCCCGTCCCCGGAGCCCGTCTCGGCCGCGATCAACAGGGCAATCCCGCGTGGTTCGTTCCCAACCCGAACGAGCCGGGCAAGTTCCTCAAGCTGAACTGATCAGACCCTCCTCAATGATCCCCACCACGACTGCTGTCGACTTCGATCCGTTCGCGGGTCCGGCCATCGATCAGGCTTTCCCGTCCACGCCCTCGCAGCGCGAGATCTGGAGCGCCGTGATGCTCGGCGACGACGCCTCGCGCGCGTTCAACGAGTCGGTCTCACTCACGCTCAACGGAACGCTCGACGTCGCGAAATTGCAGACCGCGGTCGCGCGGCTGATCGCGCGGCATCAGTCACTGCGCGCGACGTTCAGCTTCGACGGCCTGACGATGATGGTCGCGCAGCCCGGCGACTTCGAGACGCCGCTCGTCGAGGTCGACGGTGAACGTGGACTCAAGGCGCTCCAGCGCGCCGAGGTCGAACACGTCTTCCCGCTCGAGAAGGGTCCGCTCGTTCGCGCCCGCATCGCTCGCGTCTCGGCGACGCACCACGTCCTGATTCTCACCGCGCATCACATCGTCTTCGACGGCTGGTCGATGGGCGTATGCGTGAAGGAGCTCGCGGCGCTCTACAACGGCACGACCTTGCCGGCGGCTCCGGGCTTCGACGTCTACGCGCGTGGAGAAGCAGCGCGCCCGAGCACCGACGAGTTCAAGAAGGCGCTCGAGTATTGGACGAAGCGTTTCCCGGGCAGCGCTCCGGTGCTCGAGCTGCCGGTCGACAAGCAGCGTCCTCCGTCGCGCACGTTCGAGTCGGTGCGCGAGGACTACGTCATTCCTCCCGACCTCGTCGCGCAGGTGAAGAAGGTCGGAGCGAAGAGCGGCGCCTCGTTCTTCGCCACGATGCTCGGAGCGTTCACCGCCCTGCTCCATCGCCTCAGTGGCCAGGACGATCTCGTCGTCGGCATTCCCGCGGCCGGTCAGAACTTCACCGGCACCGATGGTCTCGTCGGTCACTGCGTCAACACGTTGCCGATTCGTGCGTTCGTCGATCCCGCGCAGCCGTTCAGCGCGCTGCTCAAGTCAGCGCGCACGGGAATGCTCGACGCGTACGATCACCAGGCGATCGCGTTCGGAGCACTGCTCGAGCGATTGAGACTTCCTCGAGATCCGTCGCGGCTTCCGCTGGTCAGCGTATTGTTCAACGTCGATCAGTCCGTCGCGACGAGCGCGATGGGCTTCGCAGGCCTCACTGGTTCCGTCGCCACCAATCCGCGCGCGTTCGAGAGCTTCGAGATCTTCATCAACGCCGCCGAGTCGCCCGCCGGGCTCACGCTCGAGACCCAGTACAACACCGACCTCTTCAGCGCCGACACGATGCACCGGTGGCTGTCGGCGTTCGAGGTGCTCCTCCGCGCGATCGTCGCTGCGCCGGAGACGTCGATCGCGAAGCTCCCGATCCTCCCCGAGAGCGAGCGCGCGCAGCTGGTGAAGTGGAACGAGGCCACGCGCAAGCCGTTCCCCAGCGAGCTGAACGTCGCGCAGTTGATCGAGCAGCAGGTCGATCGTTCGCCCGATTCGATCGCCGTGATCGCGGGCGGCACGAAGCTCACCTACGCGCAGCTCGACGCCAAAGCCAATCAGGTCGCTGCGAAGCTGCGTTCCCTCGGAGTCACCGCCGAATCCCTCGTCGGCCTCTTCATGGATCGCAGCGCCGACATGCTCGTCTCGCTGCTCGGCGTGCTGAAGGCTGGCGGCGCGTACGTTCCGCTCGACCCCGCGTTCCCGAAAGATCGCCTCGCGTTCATGGTCGAGGACTCGGCGCTGAAGGTGATCATCACCACCAGGGCGCTGACGCCTGAATTGCCGCCGCACGCGGCGACCGTGATCGACGTCGCGACGCTGAGCGATCAACCGAACGCGCGCGTGTCGCACACCGCGAAGCCGGAAAACGTGGCGTACGTGATCTACACGAGCGGCTCGACCGGCAAGCCGAAGGGCGTCGAGGTCCCGCACCGCGCGGTCGTGAACTTCCTGACGAGCATGAAGTCGGAGCCGGGACTCGCGCCCAACGACACGCTCGTCGCCGTCACCACGCTGAGCTTCGACATCGCGGTGCTCGAGTTGCAGCTCCCGCTCACCGTCGGCGCGAAAGTCGTCATCGCGACGCGCGAAAACTCGACCGATGGCGCGCAGCTGAAGGCGCTCATCGACGACCACGCCGCGACCGCGATGCAGGCCACTCCGTCGACGTGGCGACTCTTGATGGCGGCTGGCTGGAACGGCGGCTCGCACTTCAAGGTGCTGGTCGGAGGCGAAGCAGTCCCGCGCGATCTCGCGAACGAACTGACGCGTCGCTCAGCGAGTGCGTGGAACATGTACGGCCCCACCGAGACCACGGTGTGGAGCACGTGTTGGCGTTTCCCCACTCCCGTCACGCGCGTGCAGATCGGTACGCCGATCGCGAACACGACCTGTTGGGTGCTCGATGCTGCTCTCAATCCCGTCCCCGTCGGAGTTCCCGGCGAATTGCACCT
>JAEUJS010000718.1 GCA_016792935.1 Archangium sp.
GGGAGAACAGCACCCAGACCGACGAGAAGGGCGCGTACACGTTCGCCGCGGTTGGTCCGGGGCCGGTGAAGGTGCGCGTCGAAGCGCAGGGCTTCAACCAGGCCGATGAAGTCGCGCAGGTGCCTGCCGAGGGAGAAGCGACGCTCGACGTGACGTTGGAGGCGCTCGGCAAGGGCAGCCCCGCGACGGTGCGCGGCTTGATTCGCTCGCGCACCGGAGAGGCCGTCAAAGCCAACGTGGTCGTCAAGGGCGTGAACAAGAAGGTGCCGGTCAACGCGGAAGGCCGCTTCGTGGTCACGATTCCGGGAGGCGACTACTTCTTCGTGATCTCCGCTCCGGGGTACGTTTCGCAGACCAAGAAGGTCACGCTCGCCGATGGAGACCAGGCCATCTTCCATTGCGAGCTCCAGAAGGTGACGAAGTGAACGTTCGCTGGCTGGTGCTTCTGAGTTTCGTGTTGTGCGCGTGTCCGGAAGGGCCGCAGCAGCCAGACTCGTCGGCTGATGTGGTCGACGCGGGTCCGCCTCCACCGCCTGCGAAGCCGAGCGTCGCGACGTTGTCTGGTTTGAAGGGCAAGGTGACCGTCACGCGCGAAGGCAAGGCTGCGCCTGCCGCCGACGGTCCGTTGTACGCGGGAGACAAGCTCGACACCGGCGCCGACGGTCACGCGCTGCTCAAGTCCGGCGGGCGCGAGGTCGAGCTGCTCGAGAACTCGTCGTTCACGCTCGGAAAGTCGCTCGGCGATTTGGGCCTTGCGTCAGGTGAGCTGTTCTTCGAAGAGGCCGACGGCGGAGAGTTCTCGACGTCGACCGGTGCAGCGCGCGCGGGAGCCGGCAGCCGCGTGAAGCTCGACGCGCGCGATGGTGGCACCACGTTCGTCGTCGGCTCCGGCACGCTGGAATTCGAAGAGCTCGAGAGCGACGCCGGCGTGCAGAAGCTCGCGGCGGGTCAGTCGTTCGTGGTCGGCAAGGGCGTGCTCGAGTTCGAGGAGACGCCTCCGCCTGATGCGAAGCCGAAGGTGAAGCTCACGCCGCGCGGAACGGTGATGGTGAAGTCGAAGACCGGCGGCAACGCGAAGCTCCCGGTGGCTGGCAAGGAATACGACGAGCTCGGCGCGTTCACGGTCGACAAGACGGGTGGACTCACCGCGCAGCTCGGCGGAGCGACGCTGCAGTTCGATGGTTCGTCGAAGGGCACCATCGAGCCGACGAACGGAGATCCGAAGCTGCGCTTCACGCTGCAAGCGGGAGGTATGCGCATCTTCTTGAAGCAGGGCGAGAGCGTCTTGCTCGACGGGAAGAAGCCCATCACGGTGCGCGCGAAGATGGCGATGACGGCGCTCGTCACGCCGAGCAAGAACGGTCCGAAGGTCGAGGTGCTCGCGGGTGAAGGTGAGGCCGCGTTGCCCGAGCAGCTGCCGCGAAAAATCGTGAGCGGTGAAGTGGTGGCGATGAAGGGCAAGGCGCTCGATGCCTCGAAGCGCGGCTCTCCGGTGCTGACGTTGCCCGCGGGGCGTTCGACGCGCGTGTTCTGGGGGAGGGGTGGAGATGTCGGGTTGGCGCTCGCTCCGGGGGACGGAGAGTTCGAGGTCGCCACCGATGCGCAGTTCCAGAACCTGGTCGCGATCGGGCAGGGCGATGATCTCGTCGTGGTGCCCGGCCCGCTGAAGGGAACGCTCTTCTGGCACCGCAAGGGAGATGAGGATTCGTCGAGCGGGCGCTTCGAGCGCGATGAGTTCGCCGGAGCGGTGACCGCGAAGTCCGACACGGTCGCGGAGACGGGGTTGAAGGCGAGCGTGTATTTCCAGAGCGCGGTGCCGACGCTGACGTTCACGTTCCCTCCGAAGGATGGCGTGACGGCGTGGCGATTCCGCGTGTACGCGACGAGCGATTTGAAGACCGCGCTGGTGGACCGCAAGGTGACGGAGAACCGGACCGTCGTGGAGTCCGGCGCGCTGCGAGAAGGCAACTATGTGTGGTCAGCCGTGCCGCTCGACAAGAGTGGAATCGAGAGCGGCGGCGGTCGCATGAACAAGATGGAGATCGTCTTCGACAACTCGGTCACGCGACTGGTGCTGAGCTCTCCGCGCGATGGAGAGAAGGCGTCGGTGGCGGTGGGCGTTGCTCCGCTCGGGTCGAAGCTCACGCTGAACGGAAAGCCGGTGCAGCTCGATGATGCGGGGCGGTTCTCGCATCCCATCGGTGGCGCGTCGGTGCTGGTGTTCAAGCTCGTGTCGAAGGATGGCGGCGAGGCGTACTGGGTCCGTCGCGTCGCTCGCTGATCAAACTGCCTTGGGGTCGAAGTGGTGTTTGTTTGATGTTCGCTCTGCCGAACGGCCACGAGCCCCTCCCTTTCGAGCGAAGAGTGCCCTCAGTGCGTTCAATCTTCGATGCAGGTCGACCATTGTCTGAATTTGGCCGTCCTGACGACCAGATCCACTCAGTGGTCAACTGAACAGAATTTGCTCGAAGAAGAGGGGCACGTTCGCTGTTCGGCAGGGCGAAAATCCTTCACCACCACCACCCTCAAGGCAGTTCGGCAGCTCGTCGGTGCTCGGAGCCAACGGCCAGTTTAAGACACTCGTCTTACTCACGCTTGATCGTCGCGACCTTCATCGAGAGATCGATCGCGAACCGCAGCGGCGGAACACCGTCCTGCTTCACGCTCACCTCAACCACGCTCGGCGTCGCGAAGCGCATTGATTCGAGCCACACCGTCCCGCAGTACGTCTTCGGAATCAGTGCGTGCTCAGCGCTCGTGAGTTCCTTGTTCAGCTTCACGCGCTTGAGATTTCCGCTCGGCTCGATGATCAGCACCTCGAAGCTGCCGCCATCGAGCGCGAGCGTCCTGCCATCGGGAGAGAACTGCACCTCGCGCGACGGCAGCCGCCAGTCCTTCTGCTTCCAAATCACCTTCCCGTCGGCGCCGATGAGCTCGACCGTGAAGGCCGCCCGGCGCTGCTGCAGCTTCACTCCGCCCGGTCCTTCGAGGTCGAGGTCGGCGATGTGCGCCGAGATGTTGGGCGAACACGCAACGACGAGCGCAGCGGCGGACGCGAAGAGCACGCATCGACGGTAGCGCTGTCACCCTCGAGTGACACTCACTCGTGCTCACTGTCTTCTGCTGTGCACACCTCATTCGAGGCGAAGCGCGGAGATGCGTGCGCGATCCACGTGGCACACGCCGTGAAGTACTCGCGCGCGTGCGCGGGCGTCTTCTGACTGGGTTGTTGTTCGCAGTGCTGTTGAGCGGCTGCACCGGAGAAATCATCACCGGCATCACGGACTTCTTCGGCGACGAGCCGGGGAAGAACCCCGACGGCACTCCGATTCCGGTCGTCACCGTCGGCGCGCCCGCGCAGCTGCGACTGCTCAACGCACTCGAGTACCGCCACACGATGGAAGACGTGCTCGGGCTGTCCGTCAGCGCGCCGCTCAGTCACGCCGATTGGGGCGCAGGCTTCGATTCCGGTTCGGGTGGTCAGGTGCAGGAGGCGTTGCTCTCGGCGCTCATCGACGAATCGCAGTCGCTCGCCGCCCGCTACGTCTCGACGCGCGCGTCCTCCGACTTCAGCTGCTTCGATCGCGCGAACATCACCGACGCGTGCATGCAGGACGTCATCGCGAAGCTCGGCCGTCGCGCGTGGCGTCGTCCGCTCACCACCGAAGAGCGCGACACGTTGTGGAACACCTTCTCGAACGCGACCCAGGTGGGGGGCTCGCGCGTCGACGGAGCGGAGGCGGTCGTCGCTCGACTGCTCCTCGCTCCGCAGTCGTTGTACCGCTCGGAGATTGGCACGCCCGACGCCGACGGCAAGCGCACCTTGAACGCGTTCGAGCGCGCGTCACTCATCTCCTATGCGCTCACCGCCTCGACGCCCGATGAAGCGCTGCTTGCCGATGCCGAGGCCGGAGCGCTCGACGCCGACGCGCTGAAGCGTCACGTGCGCCGACTGTGGAACTCGCCGCGCGCGCGTTCGCGCATCGCCGACGTGATGCGCCAGTGGCTCGGGCTCACCGCGCTCGACGACATGGCGACGCGCCCGATGGATTTTCCGAAGCTCGCCAGCGCCGCGCAGGGCGTCTCGCTCAAGGCCGAGTTCGACGAAGGCGTCGCCACCACGCTCATCGATGGCGATGGTCTGCTCAGCACGCTCTTCAATCGCCCGAGCGCGCTCGTCAATCAGCACACCGCGCCGCTGTATGGATTGAGCGCGTCAGGCGATTCGCTCACGCGCGCCGAGTTGAACCCGCTGCAGCGTCGCGGCTTGCTGACGTGGGCGAGCAGCACCAGCGCGCTGTCGTCTTCCGGAGACGTCTCGAAGGATCGCCCCGTGCTGCGCGGGCTGATGATCAAGTCGCGGTTGTTGTGCGAGCCGGTCGGTCCTCCGTCGGGCGTGAACACCGTGGCGGCGGCGAACACCGCGATGCAGGTGCCGAACTTCGACCAGCTCACGACGCGCGAGCAGTACGAGGCGATGATGCAGCAGGGCCAGACGTGCGCTGCGTGTCACGCGCAGTTCATGCCGCTGGGCTTCTCGTTCGGCAGCTACGACGCGCTCGGTCAGTTCCGCACGTCGCAGCGCAATCGCCCGGTCGATACGCGCGCGCTCGGCGTGCCGATGCTCGGAGAGGTGTCCAACTTCGACGGCGCGCTCGCGTTGAGTGATGCGCTGGCTGGTCACGACGCGACGGCGCTGTGCTTCACGCGCCAGCTCATCTCGTATTCGTCTGGTGTCGCGCGCACGCAGTACGTCGATGAACTCACGACGGCATTGCACCACCGGGCGAAGAGCTTCAGCGCGGCACAAGCCGGCACGCCGCTGCACGTTGGAGCGATGATCGAAGCGGTGCTGACTTCTCCAGAAGTCTTCCGTCGCGAAGAGGTCACGCAGCTCACGACGCCGATGCCCACGGGTGGAGGCGGAGGTGGCGCGATGATGCCGACTGGAGGCGGAGGCGGTGGTGGTGGCGGCGTGATGATGCCGGCTCCGGCGACGGTGCTGCTCTCGTCCGGCGCGTCACTCGGACCCGATGCCTCGCGACGCTCGAGCGATGGCGCGTACAACTTGCTCTACCAGCTCGACGGCAACCTCGTGCTCTACCGCACGTCCGGCGGAGCGGTGTGGGCCAGCGGCACGCAGAACACACGCCCTCGCAACGCGGTGATGCAGGCTGACGGCAACCTCGTCATCTACGACGAGAACGGCACTCCGGTGTGGCACGCGCACACGTACGGAAATCCTGGCGCGCAGTTGTTCATCGAGGCGAGTGGGCGGTTGAGCATCAGAACGCCGGCGGGCGTCGAACTCTGGAGCGCACCATGAAGCGCCGCGATTTTCTGTTCAGCTCGTTGAAGGCCGCGGTGCTGCTCTCGCCTGCGCTTTCACTTCGCACGGCGTTCGCGCAGCAGACGCCTCCGCGGCGCGTGTTCTTCTGGATCAACTGCGGCGGCTACCCCGATTCGAGTGCGTTCTTCCCGACGGGCGCTGATCCTTCCGCGTCTCCGATTCTCAGCGCGCTCGCCCCGCTCAAAGACGACATGGTGGTGATCGAGGGCATCGACATCCGCCGCACTGGGCTGAACCCGCGCGGCGCTGATCACCTGCGCTCGATGGGCAAGGTGCTCACCGCGAAAGACATCAATCCCTCGCAGTCCGACCCCGACAACGAAGGAGAAGCGGGCGGCATCTCGATCGATCAGCTGCTGGTGCGTGACCTCAACCTGCAGTCGCTCGAGCTCGTCGTCACCGATCGCAACCGCGACACCATGCGCGAGCAGCCGTTCGCCACGGGAGCGAATCAGTTCAAGGTGCCGATCTCCGCTCCGGAGCAGGCGTGGGACCGGTTGTTCGGTGGCTTCACGCCGCCGATGGAAGATCCCGCGGCCCGCGCGGCGCGGCTGAAGAAGCTCAACTTGAAGAAGTCGCTGCTCGATGACGTGCGCGGAGATCTCGCGCGGCTGCGTCGCGAGTTGAGCGGCCTCGAGAAGGTGAAGCTCGACATTCACGAGACCTCGATTCGCAACACCGAGCGCGCGGTGCAGGCCGACCTCGATGCGACGCCGCCTCCGTCGATCTGCTCCGTCGTGAACCGCGGACCGTGGGACGGCTCGATGCCCACGCGCGCCAACGCGCATCTCGATCTCGTCTATTCCGCGTTCGCGTGTGACCGCGTGCAGGTCGCCGGGCTCGTGTGGGGCATGTCGGGCTACCACTGGCGCTACGACTGGGCCGGCGTGCAGGTCGATGGCTCGATTCACGACGAAGTGCACCATCTGCCTGGTGAGCGGCGCGACGACTACATCCGCGCGCAAGCGTGGGACTGGCAGCAGCTCGGCCGCTTCGTGACGCGGTTGAAGATGACGCCCGAGGGCAGCGGCACGATGCTCGACAACACGCTCGTCGTCGCGATGTCGCACTTCGGGGTGCACCACGACGTGCGGTCGATTCCGGTCGTGCTCTTTGGAAATGCGAAGGGCCGGCTGCAGACGGGGCGCAACATTCGGCTCCCGCAGACCGAGTTCAACGACAAGGTGCTCACGTCGGTCGCTCGCCTGATGGGAGCGAACATCGACGGCATCGGTGACGATCCGAACTGCGGGCCGCTCGCTCAGCTCTGAGCGCATCGGCAGCGGTGCGTGCTGCAAGCCGGTTGTGAGGTGTAGCAAAGCCCGGTGGCAAGGCTGTGACTGATCAGCCACCGTTTTCGGGCTGCTTCGCACTTCAACGGCTACGCTCGCACGCGTCTCCATGACTCTCGTCGTCGAACAACTCACGCCCGTGCGGCACCGCGAGGGCTTCGAGGAACTCTCGGGTTTCTCGAACGGGAAACCCGTCTCCGTCGGTGTCACCAACGTCGGTTTGTTCGTCGATGAGGTGCGCTCGAACGCCTTCGCCGAAGAAGTGAAGAAGGCGCTCGAGCTCAGCCATCCCCACATCGCGCGCACGCTCGCCATCGACGCGTCGGGGCCGATGCGGTGGGCCGTCGCGTGGGAACGCTTCGACGGCGTGTCGCTCGATCTCGTGCTGCAACAGAAGGGCGCGTTCCTTCCCGATGAAGCGGTCAGCATCACGATGTCGGTGGCGCAGGCGCTGTCCACCGCGCACCAGCGTGGGCTGATTCACGGCGGACTCTCGGCGCAGTGGGTGACGTTGCTCACCGCGCCGATGGCGATGGAAGTGAAGGTCGCCGGCTTCGGTCTCGGGCTGCTCCCGGCGCTGGTGAACGGGCGGAAGGTCTCTGCGTTCGTCGACGTCAGCGCGCTGGGGTCACTGCTGCATCAGCTGCTCACCAACGAATTGCCGCAGGGAAGAGTCGGTGCGCTCCCCGCCGCCGCGTTGCACCTCGCGAGCGTGCTCAACAAAGCGCTCGGGCTGGACCTCTCGAACCGCTTCCGCACCATCGAAGAGTTCATCCACGCGCTCGGAGAAGCGAACCGCACGCGCGTCTCGGGTGGTCACGTCGTGCCGCCGAAGCCGGGGCAGGCGCCGACTCCGGTGGGTGTGCGCACGCTCGGTCCGTGGGAGCTCGAGAGGCTCCTCGGCGAAGGCGCGATGGGGCAGGTGTTCCTCGCGAAGCACGCGCTGCTCGGTCGTCAGGCCGCCATCAAGGTGCTGCGGCCCGAGCAGTACCAACGCGAAGACCTGATTCAGCGCTTCTTCCAGGAAGCGCGCTCGGTGAACCAGATCAACCACGAGCACATCGTCGAGATCTCCGACTTCGGCCAGGAGCTCGGCCCGGACGGCAAACCGACTGCCGTCTACTTCGTGATGGAGCTGCTCCAGGGCGAGACGCTCACCGCTCGCCTCGCGAAGGGCCCGCTCACCATCGAGCGCGCGCTGCACATCATCAAGCAGGTCGCGTCCGCGCTCGCCGCCGCGCATCGCCTCGGCGTCGTGCACCGCGACGTGAAGACCGACAACGTCTTCCTCACCAACAAACACGGCGACGCCGAGTACGTGAAGGTGCTCGATTTTGGTGTCGCGAAGCTCACCAACATCACGCACGACGCGCCGACGGTCAGCACGATGGACGGGGCGATCATCGGCACGCCGACGTCGATGTCTCCCGAGCAGGCGAGTGGTGGCACGGTCGATCGCCGCGCTGACGTCTACGCGGTGGGCGTGCTGCTCTACTTGTTGTTGTCGGGGAAGTTGCCCATCGACGCCGAGAACTTCGGCAAGTTGGTAGCGCTGCTGCTGACGAAGGTGCCCGACGCGTTGCCCGAGCGCACACCGCGCGGAGAGTTCATTCCCGCGTGGCTCATCGACGTCGTGCGTCGCTGCCTCGAGAAGGATCCGCTCAAGCGGCCGCAGTCGATGGAAGAGCTCATCACCGCGCTCTCCACGCCGACGCCGGTCACGCAGCGCTCGACGGCGAAGACCGAGCTGGTGATGCCCAAAGGCGTCGACGGGGAAGAGGACCTCGAGCTTCCTCCCTCGCGACGGGGTCTGTACGTCGGAGTCACGCTCGGCGTTCTGCTCACCGCGGGCATCACGGGCTTCATGTTCTGGCCGCGTGATTTGCCGATGGTTCCGATTCCCGACGCAGGGGTGGTGGCGGAGGTCGTCGACGCGGGAGTCGCGGAGCCGCCCGTCATCGACGCTGGCGTTGCGGTCGCTCCCGTCATCGATGCGGGCGCGGACGAGCCGGAAGACGCGGGCACCGAAGAGCCGGTCGTCGCCGTTGATGCGGGCACGAAGACGACGGTGAAGCCCAAACCCGTGAAGCTCACCAAGGAGATGATCATGGCCGCCATCGACAAGGCCGGCCCGAAGTTCGCGGGCTGTGCGCAGCGTTTCCCGGCGTCACTCCCACCCGATGGAAAGATTCCCATCAGCTTCCAGATTGAGAAGAGCGGAGCGGTGAGCTCGGCGTCAGTCAACGCGGCCTCACTCCCCGAGCCCGTGCGCGCGTGCTTCTTGAAGGGCGTGCAGAGCATCAAGCTGCCGCTGAACACCGGCTTCTCCAGCAAGATCAACTACGTCATCCCCATCAAGCAGCTCTGATTCACACCCAACGCCGTCGCCCCAGGGGGCTTGGGGGCCGATTTCCCGCCTTCCCGCGAACCGGGGGGCCCTCCGCAGTTCGACTCCGTTGCGCTAGGAGCGAGATCCCCACATGCAATTCCGTTCCCGATTCGCCACCCTCATGGCGTCGCCCCAAGGGGCTTTGCTTCTCCTCTCCGCGGCTGCGTTCCTCGTCAGCGCGTGCAGCGGCAAACCGATGTGCGCCAACCTCGACGACGGCAATCCGTGCACGGATGACGTCTGCAGTCCGAGTGGCGTCGTCACGCATCCTCCCAGCTCGCTCGCCACGAAGTGTGACCTGGGTCACTGCGACGGCCTCGGCGTGTGTGTCGGCTGCACCAGCAACCTCGACTGCGCTCCGTCGGTCTGCAACCTCGCCACGCGCGTGTGCAGCAACGCGGTCGGCTCGTGCACCGACGGTCAACGCAACGGAGACGAGACCGGCGTCGACTGTGGCGGCTCGTGCGCGCCGGCTCGTCAGTGCGCGACCAACGGCGGCTGCACGGTGGGAATGGATTGCCAGAGCGGCATTTGCACCATGGGCGCGTGCGCCGCGCCGCGCTGTGGAGACGGTCAGCAGCAGATGAACGAAGCCTGCGACGACGGCAACGCGATGAACGGCGACGGCTGCGACGACGGCCCCGGCGGCAGCTGCCGGCCCACGGGCTGCGGCAACGGCACGCGCACCGGAATGGAAGCGTGCGACGACGGCAACATGATGAACGCCGACGGCTGCGACAACAACTGCACGGTCACGCGGTGTGGAAACGGAATCGCGGGTGGCACCGAGACGTGTGACGACGGAAACGCGATGGGCGGCGACGGCTGCTCCGCGGGCTGCCGCATCGAGCCCGGCTTCATGTGCATGGGCATGCCGTCGGTGTGCATGAGCGGCTGCGGAGACGGAATGCAGTCGACCAGCGAGACCTGCGACGACGGCAACCGCATGGCGGGCGATGGCTGCTCGATGAACTGCCAGCAGGAGACGGGCTTCTCGTGCATGGGCACGCCTTCGGTGTGCACCGCGGTGTGCGGCGATGGAATTCCCACGCCGACCGAGGGCTGCGACGACATGGGCACCGCTCCGGGCGATGGCTGCTCGGCGACGTGCACCGTGGAGACCGGCTACCAGTGCGCGGGCACGCCTTCTCGCTGCGTGCCGCGGTGTGGAGACGGCGTGGTGGTCGCGATGGAAGCGTGCGACGACGCCAACATCGTCGGCAACGACGGCTGCTCTCCGTCGTGCACCATCGAGCCCGGTTATTCGTGCACCGGGATGCCGTCGATGTGCAACGGCAACTGCGGTGACGGCGTGCGCCAGGGCAACGAGGGCTGCGACGACATGAACCTCGTGAACAACGACGGCTGCTCGTCAGGCTGCCAGGTCGAGCCGGGTTCGACCTGCATGGGCATGCCCTCGGTCTGCACCTCGGTGTGCGGCGACGGCATTCGCGCGGGCACGGAGGGCTGTGACGACATGAACACCATGGCGGGTGACGGCTGCTCGGCGACCTGCGCCATCGAGCCGGGCTTCTCGTGCATGGGCACGCCGTCGGTGTGCACCGTGCGCTGCGGTGACGGCGCGAAGGCGTCCACCGAAGGCTGCGACGACGGAAACATGATGGGCGGCGACGGCTGCTCGATGACCTGCACCGTCGAGGCTGGCTACACCTGCACCGGCACGAACCCCTCGAACTGCCGCGGCACGTGTGGCGACGGCGTGCTCGTTCCCGGAGAGCCGTGTGACGACGGCAACACCACCAGCGGCAACGGCTGCTCGGCGATGTGCACCGTGGAGTTCGGCTTCGTCTGCACCGGC
>JAEUJS010000728.1 GCA_016792935.1 Archangium sp.
GTCGCGCCGCCGCCAGTCGCGCCGCCGCCAGTCGCGCCGCCGCCAGTCGCGCCGCCGCCAGTCGCAGAGCCGCCACCGGTCGCACCGCCGCCCATCGGATCTCCACCTCCAGTCGCGCCACCGCCAGTCGCGGAGCCGCCACCAGTCGCACCGCCGCCGGTCGCGGAGCCGCCACCAGTCGCCGTGCCGCCACCAGTCGCCGTCCCGCCGCCAGTCGCAGATCCACCGCCGGTCTCAACGCCGCCGCCAGTCGCCGAGCCGCCGCCAGTCGCAGATCCACCGCCGGTCTCAACGCCGCCGCCCGTTGCGCCGCCGCCACCAGTCGCGCCGCCACCAGTCGCGGAGCCGCCGCCAGTTCCGCCTCCAAAGTTCGGAAACAGCGAACCGCCGCCGCCACCTGTCGTGCCTGAAGACGTGGCGCCGTCACAACCGGCCAGAATCAGAACTGAGATCAGCGCGATGGAGCGAGTCATGCCTCCTGACGCGCGAACTCAGCCAACCGTCGCACGAAACCCATCCGGCGTCGGCTCGGCGCGAGCGCTGCCAACTGCCTGAGGGTCGAAGTGGGTTGGGGCCTCGTTTGCTCTGCCAAACAGCGCTCGAGCCCCTCGACTTCGAGCGATTTGGCGTTCGGTGCGTTCGGTCTTCGCCGCAGGGCCGACCATTGTCTGAAAGTGGTCGTCGGGACGACCAGATTCACTCACTGGTCAACTGAGTGAAATTTCGCTCGTGGATGAGGGGCTCGAACGCCGTTTGGCACGGCCCAAATCCACACCTACTTCGACCTCATGGCTGTCGATGCGTCGCGATTCTCAGAGTGACGTCACAGCCAAATCAAGACATTCGTCACTCTGCGAGCGGGATCGACGGACCGAGATCGCGACCGCGGTTGAACACGTGCGGCCCCGTCGCGCGCGGACCTTCGACGATCGGCTCAGCGCGACCAAACCGGTACGGCACCTTGAAATGAATGCCCATCGCGCCGGTGTCGCCGTCGACTTTGAGCACCGCGTCTTCGCTCGGCACCGCGCCGTCCCACACCAGCTCGAGCTCTTCGCTCACCACCACCGCCTCGACGTTCGGCATCAGAGAGAACTGCGTGCGGCCCTTCTTCACGACCACGCCCGCGGGCACGGCGATGTTCACCGCGAAGGGCATGTCCATTCCGAGGCGACGCTCGATGGTCGCGCGAACGACTGCGCCATTCGCAGAACGCGACACTTCTTCCCACGTCGCACGCACGGGCAATTCAGCACGCACCGTCGTGTCACGCGGAGCGACAGCGGCAGGTGCAGCCGCAACAGGAGCGGCTTCCTTCGCGCAGGAAGCGAGCACCAGTCCCAACAGGAGAACGTTCTTCACAGGCACACTCCATTCGTGCACGAGCCGGCGCCGCAGTTCTGGCAGCTGACGCCTCCGGTTCCGCACGCAGCCGCGGTGTTGCCCGCGTTGCACGTCGTCCCCGTCAGGCAGCCGTAGCAGAAGCCCGAGCGGCACATCGGCATGGTGGTCGGATACGGGTAGTACTGGCCGTTGTTCGAATTCGTCGGCGTGCTGCACGCCTGGAGAATCGTCATCGCGGGCATGCGATTGCTCTGCGCGGGCTGACCACCACAACTCAACGCGTCGAGGAGATCGCTGATCTGCAGCGACGCCTGGCCGGTGTTCACCACGTTGGTCTTGGTGCAGTTGTTGCCGACATCCCACGTGCGACGCGTGTAGCCGCGCGGCCACGGAGACTGGTTCATGTGGCGCGACGCGACGGCGTTGAAGATCTCCTCGGCCCCGCTCTGCCGCGAGTTCGACATGTGCCACAGGATCGCGGACACGGCGTTCTCGTCGATCTGCGCGAGCAAGTTGGTTCCGCCGGGTCCTGAGATCGGAGACGGCTGACTCGACTGCGGGAAGTACGTGCGGCTGCCGATGTCGAACCAGAAGAAGCCGCCGCCCTGCTTGTCTTCGAGGAACGAGCGGTTGCGCACGGCGGCTGAGTGCCAGGTCGCGTAGCCCTCGCTCCAGGCCTGACCGGGGAAGGTGGGGCACATCAAGATGTGCGTGCCGCCCTCGTTGGGAGAGGTCCCGAAGCTGCGCATCTGCCAGTGACCCATCTCGTGAGCGATCGTGTAGTCGCTCCAGTAGCCCTGATCTTGGTTGCCGCCGGGCATCCAGATGCCGGTCTCGAAGACGTTGTCCTGCGAGAAGCACGCGCCGCAGCTCCACTCGGTGCCGATGCCCATCCAGAACGCGAGCGACATGCCCTGACGGCCCTGGTTGGTGGCGATGGCGATGTTCCAGATGGCCTGCGCGAGATCGAAGATGTTGAGCGCGCCCGAGCCTTCGGCCGTGGTGATGGTGGTGGTGCCTCCCGCGGTGATCGAGCCGGGCGTCTTCGACCACGACCAGAAGCGCGCGTTCATTCCCTGCTGACCGGGCGAGAACGTTCCCGTGCCCAAACCCGGATCGGCGACGGCGTAGCGCATGCCGAGCCCGTCACCGTTGTACGCCGCGAAGACGACCGAGTCCTGCGCGGTCGGAGACGAGGGCACCTTGATGGTGAAGTTGCCGTTGGCGTCGGTGGTGGTCGCGTCGATCCAGCTCGTGCCGCGCTGAGAGATGACCGTCACGTTGCGCGCGGGCACGGAGACCGGCACGTCCCAATCGGTGAGATCGTTCCGCGGGTTTCGCGTCTGGTACATCAGGCGGTGCGTCACCGTGTTGGTGGGCGTCGAGATGACGCAGTTCGCGCCGATGACGCTGGGGATGCAGCCCGCTCCGCCGCAGTTCTGCGCCGCGCCCCACGTGCCGTTCGCGCTGCACACCTGAATCGTCGTCGCGCTCGCGCAGCGAGAGTCGTCTTCGGTGCAGGTGCCGGTCTGCACGCACGCCGCGCCCGAGCCGGTCGACTGACACACCGAGCCGCCGGGGCACTGATACGTCTGCACCGACGGCGTGCCCGTGCCGGTCGGAATCGCGCAGTACTGCACCAGGCTCGAGGTGACGCACTGACCGCTGGTCGGAACGCCGCCGCAGGGATCGACTCCGCCGCCGCCGGTTCCGCCGCCCGTCGCGCCGCCGCCGCCCGTTGCACCGCCGCCGGTGCCGCCGCCCGTCGCGCCACCACCGCCGCCCGTCGCACCGCCGCCACCTCCCGTCGGAGCGACACAGGTGAACGTGCTCGCGTTGCACATCAGGCCGAAGCGCCCGCAGTCGGAACACGCGCCCCCGCCGCGACCACAGAAGTTGAGCGAGGTGTTGAGTGGAGGCGCGAAGCACTGGCCGTTGGCGCAGCAGCCGTTGGCGCACGTGCTCGGGTTGCAGCTCGTCGAGTTCACGCAGGTGAACGTCTGCGCGTCACAGCGCTGGCCGCGCGCGCCGCAGTCGTCGCACGCCGCTCCGCCCGTACCGCAGAAGTTCGTGGCGCCATTCAACGGAGGCGCGAAGCACTGCCCGTTCGCGCAACAGCCGTTGCAGTTCGTCGCGTCGCAGCCGCTCGAGCCGCCGCCGGTGCCTCCGCCGGTGCCTCCGCCACCACCGCCGGTCGCGCCGCCTCCGCCGCCGGTGGCGCCACCTCCCGTACCGCCGCCGCCGCCGCCGGTGTTGTTGTTGCGACATTCGGGAACGCCGGTCGCGATGGTGCACGAGCCGCAGGTGTTGGTCTGTTGCCACTTGCCGCCCACGCACGACACGAGCGCGGGCGGAATCGACTGGCACGCCACGCGACCTTCGGCCCACGGAGGACACACGTTGTTCGCGGTGGCGAGCGAGAGATCACAGTCGAGCACCGTGGCGTCAGTGCAGCCGCGCGGCCCCTGACACGGAGCGACCGCCCACTTCCCCATCACGCACGCGTACACCTCGGTCGACGACTTGCAGACGACGTCATCGGTGGTGGCGCATGGATTTCCGACGGTTGGTTTCCCGCAGCCGCCCACCAACAGGACGACGCACGACATTCCCAGGGTCCTCAGCAACATGGGCGGAGGTGTAGCACGTGCAACGCTGTGTTCATCGGCTCGCCACAAGTCGAGCCTTCCGCCACTGATCAAACTTTCCGCGTGGGTCCGTATCGAATAAACCTCGGATTCTCCGATGAGCGCCGAGCAGACCCAGCCAACGGCAGGTGCGCCATCGGGAGTGCGCGTACTCATCGTCGAGGACAATCCGCACATCATCGAGATGTACAGCTACGTGCTGAAGAAGCTCGCCGCGAACGAGTTCAAGGGCAGCAATTCGCTCGAGGTGCACTTCGCGGCCGACGGCCACGCGGCGCTGGCGATGCTGACCGAGTCTCCGTTTCACCTCGTGATGACGGACCTCTACATGCCGGTGATGGACGGCTTTCAGCTGCTCGAGAAGATGCGCTCGACGCCGGCGATGGCACAGATTCCGGTGGTCGCGATCAGCGCGGGTGGTTTGGACGCACGCGACAAAGCCATGAAGCTCGGAGTGAACGTCTTCTTGAAGAAGCCCGTGCGCTTCGCCGAGGTGATGGACACCGTGAAGCAGTTGCTGCGCTTGAAGTAGTCCGTTCTGTTTTTCGAAAGGGAACGCGTGTCAGAGACGACGCGGGACAAGGTGAGCGGGGACGCACTCTTCATCTTGAAGAGCCTCAAGGAGAACGTGCGTCAGGGCCGCTCCAACAAGCTCGCCGATGTGAAGGTGTCGCTCGAGAACTCGGTGTCCCTGGAGTTCGACAGCTACTTCTTCTTTCTGCGGAAGTTTCACTACATCGCGATGGATCGCGAGGCCCAGCTCAAGCTGACGGAGCAGGGCGAGCGCGTGGTCGGTGGCGACGACGGAGATCGGTTTGGTGGAGAGATCTCCGACTTCTTCGCTGATCAGATCTCAGAGGGGCTGCCGTCGAACGAGCAACCTCCTCCTTTCAATCCGCCTCCGCTTCCCGCGACCGACATCATTCTGGAGCCACAAACCGTCATGCCTCAGCCTCCCCGTGGTCGAAAGCCTTCGCAGGACGACTCGAACTTCCCGCAGGTGACGGCGCCCGAAGTGCGCCCTGGTGGTGGGTACGGAAGTCCGCCGCCGCCGCCGCCTGCGCCGTTGCCGCTCACCGCTGCCGTTTCGTCTCCCTCGGGAATGATGGGGAACCCGGGCGGTGGTGGCGGAGGCAAGGGACAGGATCTCGATCTTCGTTACCAGAAGGCGGATCAGATCGGCGCCGGCCCGTTGGGAACCGTGTTCAAGGGCAAGCACAACGCGCTCGGCCTCGACGTGTGCGTGAAGGAGCTCAAGGACATCTTCGGTTACTTCTCGTTCTTGCAGCGCGGAGAGGTCATCAAGCGCCTCAAGAAGGAGCTCTGCGCGCAGGCCCAGGTGCGTCACCCGGGCATCATTCAGGTGCTCGATCAGAACACCGACGTGGCGCGGCCCTACTACGTGATGGAGCTCTGCAAGGGCTCGCTGCGTGAGAAGTTGGATGCAGCGGGCACCAAGGGCATCAACGTGCCGCTCGCGATTCGGTACTTCCTGCAGCTCGCGTACGGTTTGCGCGCGGCGCACCAGCAGGGCCTCACGCACCACAACATCAAGCCCGAGAACGTGCTCTTCGACATGTACGGCAACGCGAAGCTCGGTGACTTCGGTCTGTCGCGCGTGATCGAGGTCGATCAGAGCAAGGGCATGCCGCAGGTCTTCGTCGGCACCGGAGGCATGGGCTACATGAGCCCCGAGCTGATCGCGCGCAACAAGGACGCGGGCACGCCTTCCGACGTCTACGGGCTGGGCATTCTCCTCTACGAAATGCTGACCGGTCAGTTGCCAGGCCGTCGCTCGCCGCTGCCGTCCGAGCTGAATTCCGATGTGCCGGCGAAGCTCGATCCCATCTTCGACAAGATGACGCAGGACCGGAAGGACTCGCGGTACCCCGACTTCGACTCGGTGTTCGACGACTTCTACGCGGCGTTCCCCGATCGCACGTACCTCACCAAGGGCGACCTGCTCTTGTGGAGCGAAGTCGCGGGCTGAGTCTCGTGAGCTCCGAGCGGCTGCTTCAGGCGACGCACCCGGAACCGAAGTTCTGGGGCGTTCGCATCGATGGCAGCACGCTGATCATCCGCACTGGTCCGCTGCACACGCCGGGCACGACGCGCGAGATTCCGTGCAAGTCGCCTGAAGCGGCGGCGAAGACCGCGCAGCAGCTCATCGATCAACGTCTGAAGGATGGCTTTCGCGAAGCGAGCGCCGTCGCTGCGTCTTCGGGGGCGGCTGCTGAGCTCGAGCCCGCCACGGAGGCCAAGCTCGTCGCTGGAGATCTCGACGCGTGGTCGGTGTTCGCCGACTCGCTGCTCGAGACGAGCGAGAAGGTGCGCGGTGAGTTGATCAGCCTGCAGGTGCGCGCGGCGCGAAAGGAACGCGGCGCGATCGGCAAGAGCAAGGCGTTCATCAAGGAGCACTTCGACGCGCTGGTGGGGGCTCCGCTCGCCGCGTGGAACAAGCAGGTCACCATCGATTGGAAGTTCGGTTACGCGCGCACCATTCGCGTGTGGAGCGGCCCGCACAACGCGCCCATCGGTGACGTGCTCGAGACGGTGCTGCTCTCTCCGGCGTCGCGTTTCTTGAAGCAGCTCGAGTTCGGCAGTCCTGGCAACGAAGGCCGCTACGACATGGCCCTGCGGGTGTTGGCGAAGGCGTCGTGGCCGAAGCTCCTCGACTCGCTGTACCTGGGAAACTTCGACGTCGAAGCGGCGCGCGCGGCGCAGTCGGCGTGGCCGCGGCTCGAGTCGCTGACGTCGCTGACTCCGGTCGCCGATCGCTTGCGCTCGCTGGAAGTCCGCGCCGCCATCAACACCTTCGGCAAGAAGCTCGAGTTTCCGAAGTTGAAGCGGCTGGTGCTGATCCCCAACGCGTTGGATGCGCGGCTGGTGACCGACTTGTTGTCGCTCGAAGCGCCGCTCGAAGAGTTTGGGCTGGGGTGCGAGTTCGCTCCGAAGACCGGCTGGGAAGGGTGGGCGCGCTTCGTGCGTGAGCGGCAGGCGTTGAGCGGTCTGCACACGTTGACTCTGGCTGGTCAGAACGACGCCGTTGGGTTGCTCGAGGCGCTCGGCGACTCGGTGTCGAAGTTGGAGCGCGTCGATCTCAACGGTGCGCTGCGCGTCGATGATTCGGATCGACTGATCGCGATGAAGGCGCGGCTGAAGAACGTCACGCTCGCGATGGCGGATGCTCCGGGCACGGTGAAGCGGCTCGGAGCGGGCTGGTTGCTCGACACGGAAGAGACCGAGTTCCGTGCGCCGAAGAGTTCCCGTCGACCCGCGGCGAGACCGCGGCGTGCCGCTGCCGAGTACGACGACGATCGCTACGACGAAGTCACGGAGTAGGCCCTTCGATGCGGAAGTCGAGTCGCTGACCGGCCGCACACAAGCTCGGATCGAGCGTGACCCAATCGCCGTTGGACTTGATGGTCATCAGCGAGGGATCGAAGCGCGCGCCATCGAGGAACCCGACGAGCTGATCTCCGTTCGCCGGCAGCTGGCTCATGCGGAACGAGCACGTGGTCGGAGTGATCTCCTTCATCGCGGCGTCGAGCGCGGCGGTGAGCTCGGTGCTCTTGCGGACCCGCATCGCTCCGAATTCGGCTCCGTCGGCGAGCCTGTCGAACTCGGAGACGTCGATCGAGACCTCCTGCCCGAGACCGATCACCACGGTGCGAATGCCAAACCCAACACTCAGCTGGGCGATGCCTTCTCGCGCGTTGCTGGTATCGGCGCAGCCCTTCGAGCAAAGGGCTCCCGAGCAGGTGCTCGTGGTGCAGGCGCACGCGGCCAGCTGCTGCGGAGTGGGTGAAGCGATCGAGCACAGCTGGTCGTTGTGTGCGTCGTTGCAGTTGGGCAGGCCGTCGGTGATCAGCACGACGTACTCGTCGCGACCGTCGTTGGTGTTGCGCAGGGACGGGAGCGTGCCAACGAAGTGGAGCGCAGCCGCGGTCGGCGTTCCGCCCGAAGGCACGACGGCCTGGACGGCCTCATTCGCCGCGAAGGCCGTGGCCTCGAGCGCCGAGAGATCGTCGTCGCTGGCCGCGCTCGGCGGGAGCTCGACCTGCACGTTGGTCGGCGGACCGCAGAGGTTGTCGGTGGGGAACAACGTGAGCCCCACCCGGGCCGACGCGCTGGAGTGCGCGAAGAAGTCGCCCAGCGCACGTTTGGCCTCGGAGAGTCGGGTCGGGCATGTGGTGGGGCACGTGTTGGATGCGCTGTTTCCGCACCCTGACGGACAGTTCGGATCGCTCGGCTCGACGGGCAGGAGCATCGAGCCAGATCGATCGAACAACACCATCACGTTCGGCTTGAGAGCGGGCCGTGAGGTGACCAGCCGGCCCCGCGACTGCGCGAGATCTGATTGCGGTCCACAACCCACCACGAACACGGCCAGCGCGAGGAAGCGGTGCATGACCGATGAGTGGAACCAGCCCGCGGAATCCGTTGGAGCGAATTCGTGTCAACGATGACGACAGGAAGACGAAGCCTCGTTTGGGCCCGGCTCACTGTCAGCGATGGCGACAGCCCAGCGCCGAAGCGCGCGCCAGACCGTCGGAGGTCGAGAAGCTCCGCGTGACAGGCTTCGCGCCCGCGCACCGTCTCACACTCGCCCCTGAGCATCTGCGCTACGCGAGCAGCGCACGCACCTCGGGGCGATCTTTCACCGCGGCGAGATCGGTATCGCCATCGATCTTGGCGAGCTCCGGACAGCCGAGCGTCTTCGCCTTCTGCAGCGCCGTGACCGCGTCGTCGAGCCGACCGAGCCGGCACAGACAACACGCCTCGTTGTACGCGTACCGGCCGACTCCCGTGCGGACGCGTTCAGCGGTGCACAGCTCGAGCGCCTGCGCGAACGCTCCGGCTTCGAACAGCCGCGTCGAAGCGACGTCAGCGACCACCGTGTTCTTGAGGCCGAGCTGCACGACGTCATCGAAGCGATCGCGCATGATCAACGCAGACACGAGGAGCGGAAGATCGTTGTCCGCGACGGTGCCAGCTCCAGAGAGCAACGTGAGGACCGTCTCGGGATCATTGGCGGCCGCCGCCAACCGCGCGCGGAGCGAGATCGAGGGACTGAACTGGCCCATCTGCTTCACGGCAGCGCGCGCACCGGCGTAGTCGCGTTTGCGCAGACACGCCCACGCGAGCAGCTCGGCGAACTGCGCGCGCTTGGCGGGCTCGGCGGCGGTCATCATCTGGAAGCGGAGATCGGCCTCGACGTCATCGCCGGCGTGGAGCTTTTCCCACCAGCCGAGCTGCTGACTCTGTTGCTGCCTCTGCGCGGCGGCGGCGTTCGAGTGCTGGAAGCGGCTCCAGCCGTGCCACACGCCCATCGCGCCGAGATAGCCGAGCATGAACTGCTTCACGAAGATCGCGGCGACGATCACCAGGGCTCCACCGATCAAGCTGATGGAACCGACGACGAAGTGGCGGCGCGCGCCGGTCGCCCACATCAAACCTGAGTCGAGGAGAATTCCGCCGTCCCACGGAAGAATCGGGAGCAGGTTGATCGCCGCCCACCCGAACCCCACCCACTCCGCCTGGTCGAACGCGAAGTTGGTGAGCGAAGAAGACGTGTCGATGAAGCGCCGCGCGACGAGCACCGCGACCCCCAGCGCGATGCTCGCCGACGGACCCGCGAGCGTGATGAAGAACGTCTGCCGTGGAGTCGGTTGCGCACCGGGCGGGTAGTGCGTCCACCCGCCGAGGCCGTGGAGCGTGATGGACGGAGCGAAGCCGAAGCCGCGCATCACGAACGCGTGACCGAGCTCGTGAATGAGCACGCCGAAGAAGACGAGCGCGGTCCACACGGCGATCTTCGAGACCGAAAGGCTGCTCGCAGAGACCATGGGGATGAGGAAGAACAGCAGTTCGACCCGCACCGGGATCCCGAAGAGACGGAAGTGCGGAGGCGCGGCCGGTTGGCTCATCCGGGCGACCGAATAGCATGGCAGTGCTCACCACGCTGCGTAGCCGATGGTGAGCAGCGCGCTGATCGACACATCAGGCGTGTCGGGAGCGAGCCGTTCCTGCACCGGCGCCGGCATCGTCGTCAGCCCGTTCGACTTCGCGTACGCGATGCCCGGAGCGAACTCGATGCCGATGGTGAAACCACGCCGCGCGATCTCATAGGTGCTGCGCTCTTCCCCGATGAGGAACGTGAACCGCATCGGAATGTGAATCGCGGCCGCGGTCGGCAACCGGATCTCGATGCCCGAGATGAAGGTCCACGCGATGCCGCCGCCGACGGTGACGTGTTCTCCGATGCGCTCCGAGAAGATGAGCCCGCCCTGGAGCACGCCGATCGACACCAGGGTGATGAGCGAGCCCCGGAGCGCGACGGTGTGCGCGTCGTCGACCACGATTCCGGCTTCCACGTAGACGCCCGGGCCGTATCCGATCGCCGGCTGCGAGAGTCCGAAGCCACCGGCGAGTGAGAGCTCTCCGTGAAAGCGCGGGCTGGCCCGTTCGCGCGCGACGCTTTCACTCGCTTCAGGCGACGCGGCGAGGCTCGACGCGATGAGCAGAGCGAACACCATGGTCGTGAATGTCCGCGGCGCTCAGGACCTTACAGTCGAGGTCAGCAGGTCGGAACGCCGCTCCGAGCGGTCCGCCCGGGAGCGCTGCAGCCAGCAGCGAGCGTCAGCGCGAGGAGGAGGGAGCGCGAGCGTTCTCATGTGTGCGTGAAGCTCAGCACACGGCTCACCAGCTCGCCCAGCCGAACGTGAGCACGCCCATCAGCGAGAAGCCGAGCGACGGGCTCTCGACGTTCGCTGGTCGCGTCCAGAATCCGGGAGAGACCTCGACGCCGAACGTGAGTCCGCGCTGCTCGCGCTGGCCGTCTTTGCGGCTCATGAGGAGGAAGGTCGCACGCACCGGAAACTGCGCGCCGACCGAGATGGGTGTTTCGCCGAAGTCGTTGTGCAGCGCTGCGCACGCGCCGAGACCGATGGTCAGCCAGTCGGCGAACCATTCCGCGAAGCTCACGCCGAGCTTGTAGCTCCCTCTCACGAGGAGCGTCGCGATCGTCGCGCGCGCGGTGAGGACGTGCCGATCACCGAGCATCGCGCCCAGCTCGAGGTGCACGCCCACGCCGCGCGGTATCGTGCCAGCGAGCGCGATTTCCCAGTGCATGCGTGGGCTCTCGCGTTGCGCGATCTCTTCGAGCTCGAACGGATCCTCGCTCGCTGCTCCCACCACCAGGGCCGTGAACACCGCGAACACCATGCGCAGGCGTGCTACCACCGGCCGCGATGGCGACGGAAGCCGACGATGGAAGACTCGCGAGAGTCGCTGCGCGCTTCACCGCGTGGGCCGAGCGTTGGATTCCCGATGCGTACGTCTTCGCGCTGCTCGCGACCGGCATCGTGGTCGTGGCGTCGTTCTTCAAGCTGGTGAGCGGTGACAAGTCGGTCGGCGCGGCGACGCTCGAAGTGGTGAACGTGTGGGGCAGCGGCTTCTGGGAACTGATTCCCTTCACGTTGCAGATGGCGCTGGTGATCATCACCGGCACCGTGGTCGCCACGACGCGACCCGTCTCGTGGCTCATCGTCAGGCTGGCGTCGGTGGTGACGACTCCGCGCGCAGCGGTGGCGTGGGTCGCGTTGCTGGCGATGATCTCGAGCTGGTTCAACTGGGGCTTCTCGCTGATCTTCTCCGCGATGTTGGCGAAGGAAGTCGCGCGTCGCGTCTCGACCGCCGACTACCGCGCGCTGTGTGCCGCTTCGTTTCTCGGACTCGGCAGCGTGTGGGCGCAGGGCCTCTCCGGGAGCGCCGCGCTCCAGATGGCGACCGCCGCGTCGATGCAGCCCGCGGTGCGCACCATCGTCGCGGGCAGCGCGAATCAAGTTCCCAACGGAGTCATCCCGCTCACGTCGACCATCTTCCTGTGGCAGTCACTGGTGTGCGTCGCCATCGAGCTCGTGGTGGTGACGGTGCTGATGTACTTCGCCGCTCCGTCGGCGGGCCGCGCGAAGAACGCCGCGGCGCTCGGCATCGAGCTGGGTCCCTCTCCGCTCGACGCTCAAGCGCCGCCGAATCGCGGCACGCCGGGAGAGTGGCTGGAGCACCAGCCGATCCTCTCCGTGTTGTTCGTGTTGCTCGCGGGGACGTTCCTCGTCGCGACGTTCGTGAATTCAACCGATCCGTTGAATGCGCTGACGCTCAACACGCTCAACCTCGGCTTCCTGACGCTCGGAGTGGCGTTGCACGGAACGCCGGCGCGGTTGATGCGCTCGGTGAAAGAGGCGACTCCGGGCGTGTGGGGTGTGCTGTTGCAGTTTCCGCTCTACGCGGGGCTCGCGGCGCTCATCGTGAAGACGCACTTGAACGAGACCATCGCGGGCTTCTTCGTCTCGCTGTCCACGAAGGAGACGTACCCCGCGCTCGTCGCGCTGTACTCGGCGGTGCTCGGTGTGTTCGTGCCGAGCGGCGGCAGTAAGTGGGTCATCGAAGCGCCGTACGTGATGCAGGCCGCGCACGACTTGAAGGTGCACCTCGGGTGGATGGTCGCCGTCTACGACCTCGGCGAGGCGCTCGCGAATCTCGTGCAGCCGTTCTGGATGCTGCCGGTGCTCGGGCTGTTCGGTCTGAAGGCGCGCGACGTGATGGGCTACACGTTCCTCGTCTTCCTGGTGCTCACGCCGCTGGTGTTGGTGCTGGTGACGATCTTCGCGATGACGTTGTCGTACCCGCTGTGACTCACCACACCGCGAAGCCGATGGTGAGCTGGCCCATGATGCTCGGCACCGGCAGCGGCGGGCGCGTGTTTTCCGTTCCTGCGTTGTGAGCTGCGCCCGGAGCGAGCTCGAAGCCGGCCAGGACGCCCCTGCGTTTGTTGGGCCCGAACCGCATGGTGAAGCGGATCGGGAGCTGAAACCCGAGGAACCCGCCGCGCGCGCCCAATCCGAACGCGCCTCCCCACGTGATGCCCACGCCGAGCGAGAAACGGTCAGCGAACCGCTCCGCGAAGCTGAAGCCGATCTGAAACGAATAGAAGAGGCCGCTCGTCGCCGCAGACAGGCGCGCGCTGAAGACGTGTGACTGCTCCAGCACGGCGCCGAGCTCGAGGTGGAGTCCTGCTCCGCCGCCGAACGTGGGCACGGTCGAAATTCCAGCGGCCGCGAGCAGCGAGATCTCTCCGTGGAAGTGTGTCGGTCGGAGCGAGTCTTCCATGCTCACGCGCTCCTCGACGCTCGCAGGAACGTCGCCTGAGGCCGCGAGCACGGTGAGGAGCGCGAGGAGCATCGTTCACCACACGGCGTAGCACCGCCTCGCTGCGCACCGTACAGCGCCGAAAAGTTGCGGGACAAGACGGCAGCGCGACACTCCTGATGCAGCCTGTTTCAACCCGGAGACACCGCATGGCTTTCGACGTCGTGATGTTCGGTTCGTTGACGCTCCCGGAGACCAACGTCGAGGAGTGGCTGGTCACTCCGTTCGAGCCGCGGGAGTTCGTGTGGATCGACGAGCTCGATGGCGTCGAACCGCCGCATGAAACGCCCGAAGCGTTGCTCGCCTCGCTCGAACAACACCTCACGATGTCGCCGCACGAGCTGTTCTTCGTCACGCTGCAGGACGGCCGCCTCGACGTCAGCTGCTACGTCAGTGAAGACACGTACCGCGAGACCACGCAGGCGCTCGCACTCCTCTTTGGCTCTGCAGCTTCGTATGGCGGCGTCGGTGAGCTGCACTTCGCCGGTTACCAGGGCATCCGCTTCGGAGAACGCATCACCGTTCGCGCCGGCCGCTCACTCTTCTCTCGCCTGATGAGCGAAGACCTCGCGCGGCTCGAGCAGCACAAGCAGTTCCGCTCGCTCGACGCGAAGATTCACGAGCGCTTCGACTCACTCGTCGGCCGTCCCGCGAGCAGCGCTGAGACGAACGATCCGCGTCGTTCGCGCTGGGTCATCAACCCGTTCACCGGCCGCAAGGTGCGCGTGGCTGACTCGCACGCGTGAAGCACCTCCTCGTCACCCTCGCGCTCAGCGGTTGCTGCATGAAGTGCGTCGAGCCCGAAGGCCACACCAGCTTCGGCACCGATCTCCCGTCGAGTGACGGCAAGACGTATCTCACCGTCGCGAAGAGCGGAGTTGGCGCAGGCTGCGTCCTCATCCTCGACGGGAAGCCGTGGAGCTCGCTCGACGCGAAGACCCCGGTCACTCCGGGCACGCACACCGTCGGCTGTCGCGACGGCGAGTCGATGGAGCTCGATGTCACGAAGGGCCACGACGTGCTGGTCGACTACTGGGGCCCTTAGAAGCTGAACGCCAGGCCGACGCTGATCACGTGCCGCAGATAGAGGAAGTTGTTCTGCGGGTAGAAGCCCAGATAGCCGGCGTAGCGGAGATCGAGATCGAACCACTGCGTCAGCGGACGCACGACCTTGATGGTGAGTGACGACACGTTCTCGTCGTCGACGATGCTCAGGTCCGGATTCAGGTACACGCCATCGGGAAAGATCGACGGCTGCCACGCGATGGTCGCGAGCAGGTTGAGCTTCCACGGCAGCACGAAGCCGCCCGTCGCGCTCACGCGATGCCGAGCGACGGACTCACCCACCGAGTTGCTGTCTTGACTGAAGAACGAATACGCGAGCGTGAAATGAAACGGCCCGCGGTACGAGTACGAGACGCCTGCTGAGAAGACGTTGTCGACGCGCGGGTCCTCGGTCTCCTGCTGGGCGCCTTCAGGCCCACGGACGCGCTGCCTGGCGTTGTAGGTGCGCGCGTTGAAGCCACCCGAGGCGCTGATGGAATGGCGGCGATCGAACCGGTAGCGCGCGGTCAGCGCTCCATCGGGCCCCCAGAAGCTGTACTCGAAGCGGTTGTAATAGAGGAACCGGTGCGCCATCAGCGTCGCGCGCACGTCGACCTGATTGGTGGGGAAGAAGTCGAGCACCGCTCCGCCCTGCAGGTCGGTGTAGTCGCGCAGCGCGCCGCGACGATCTCTCGCGCGGCCGATGACGCCGAACGCGAACATGTCGAGGAAGGTGACCGTGCCTTCGAGCTGCGCCGCTTGCACGATGGTGTCTTCGGTGGCGAGCGTGAAGAACTTGCGAGCGCCGACCTCGTACGAGCCGACGACTTGCACGCGCTCGAGAAACCGCAGCTGCGCGTCGAGCTGCAAGAGCCCGAAGAGCATGCCGTCGGTCTCGGTGACGACTCCGGTCGAGACGAACTCACGCTTGGCGTTGGTGTCGATGCCCGGGCCGACCCACAGTCGCGCGCGTCCCTTGAAGTCGACCGCCTGAGCGACCGATGCCGAGAGCAGCACGGCGATGAGCGCAGCGCGAAGCACGAGGCGGGGAACCTACACGTTGGCTACGTTGGCGCCATGACTCGACGACTCACGACGGCCTCTCTGCTGCTCGCGCTCTTCGGCTTCACCGGATGCGGGCCGATCATGTTCAGCACCGAGCTCAAGGGGCAGGCGACGGTGCAGGGGAGCGCGCTGGGACAACTCCTGAGCGTCTTCCCGCAGGTCGGTGGCTTCGCCGATTTGAACTTCGATCAGAACGCTGACTTCCAGAACAACAAGGCGCAGCGCCAGCACGTGAAGTCGATGAAGGCCACCTCGTTCACCATCACCATCGCGTCGCCCAATTCGCAGGACTACGCCTTCCTCGATTCGATCGAGTTCGCCGCGAAGGCCGACGGTGTGGCTGAGGCGAAGATCGCCAGCAAGTCGAACATCGGCTCGCTGGGGCTGGCGGCTCCGAATCCCACCCTCACGCTGGATGTCGAGAGCACGGACTTGTCGGCCTTCGTGCGCGCGCCGACGATGACCATCATCTCGCGCGGTACCGGCCGCCAGCCGTCGCAGGACACGACGCTCGAAGCGAAGGTGAAGTTCGACGTCGGCGTGGGACTCTGACGCGCAGGAGCCGACCTACTTCAGCTCAGCCGCGCGCTTCGCCAGCTCATCAGCCTTCTTCTTGAGCTGCTGCGCCAGGCTCTGGATGCGAGCGCGCTCGACCTCGAGATCCTTCAGGTCGTCGTCGCCACCGGCGATGGGCTTGCTGCCGTTGCCGATCTGCGGCCGCGCATCGGAAGCGTTGGTCACGCGAATGTTCGACGAGTCGAGGCCGGTGCGGAACGTGGTGCCCTCGTTCTGCGGAATGTTCGTGTTGCGCGTGTCGGCCGCCGGAGCTGCGCCGCTGAACAAACCAGCGGTCGGAGGAGGCGCGTTGCCGCCCGTGCCCGCCGTGGTGTCGAACGTGGTGCCAGCCGGAGCAGGCGACTGCGGGTTGTTGCTCTCCTGCGGCGTGTTCTGCACACCCGTGTTGTCCTTGAACGGAGCCGTCGCCGGCGTCGTCACCGTGCGCTGCACGCGCAGGCGGCGATCGCTGTCGTCGAACATCGATTCCTCGCCCATGAAGCGCTGCACGCGCTTGTCGAGTTCCTGCTCGTCGCGGCGCTCGGCGATGCGGGCCTCGAGCGACTTCAGCTCGCGGCGCAGCTTCTCCTCGTTGTCGCGCAGCAGGTCGGCCTGCTCGAGCAGCGTCTCCGGGTCGTCGGTCGGCTTGAGGGTGTCGAGCGCAGGAAGCTTCGCCGCCGGCAACGCCGCACGG
>JAEUJS010000731.1 GCA_016792935.1 Archangium sp.
GCCGGTGATTTGGCTCATCGTCGACCCGGTCCACGAGAAGGCCACGTTCTGCCCCTGGCGCAGCGTGCCGGTGTCCGTGGTGGTGAGCACGATGGGCGTGGTGACGGTGATGGTGGTGCTCGCCGTCACGAAGTCACCGACGCCGTTGCCGGCGAGAATCGTCCACGCCTCGCTCACCGGCGGGTAGCGCGCGACGTTGCCGGTGTTGGTGGCCGCGGGGTTCACGTACATCGTGCCCAGCGAGGCGCTCGACAGCGCGACGGTGCGAATGTCGGTGCCGGTCCAGTCGAAGGTGACCGGAGCGCCGCCCATCACCGTCGACGGGTTGGCGCTGAGCATCACCGTCGGCAGCCCCACGACGTCGACCATCTTCGTGCTGGTCGCTGAGCCACCGCGCGCTCCAGCGGCGGTGAGCACGTAGGTGGTGTCGACGGTGGGAGAAGGCACGTCGAGCGAGCCGGCGGCGACGTCGGTGAGCGGCGCCGAATAGAAGTCCGAGCCGTTGGCGCTGAGCGTGACGCTCGAGGCCTCACGCGTGGTCCACGTCAGGCGAATCGTCGCGGGGCCCGCACCTCCATCGGGGAAGTTGCCGGCCGCCGGGTCGCGCGAGAGCGCGGGCGCGGTGAAGGTGAGCACCGCCGGGTTGCCGGTGATGGAGACCACCCTGGAGTCGCTCAAGGTGACGCCCGCTCCGGTGACGGTGAGCTGGTAGGCGAAGAACTGCCCGGGGTCGACCTCGGTGGGGAGCGTGTCGGTGAACGAGCCGTTGGCGATGCGCTGCGCGTCCATCTCGTCGACCAGCGTTCCGCGGCCGGGCGCGGTGAGCTGCACGCGGGTGGCGTTGGCGGTCTGCCACGAGAGCGTGATGGCGCTGCCCGCGTCGGCCGAGAGCGAGCTGACGTCGAAGGAGATGAGCGTCGGCTTGACCTGCACCGAGGTCGTCGCCGAGCGGGTGCCCGCGGTCAGCGTGTAGGTGGTGTTGACGGTGGGCGAGACGAGCACCGAGCCGGCGGCGACCTGCGCGCCGACGTCGATGGGGCCACCGGGCGCGGCGGTCAGCGTGATGCTCGACGCACCGGGGGCGACCCACGCCAGCGTGACCGATTCACCGGCGTTGACCGCGTTGGGGAGCGCGGTGAGCAACAGCTCTCCGGCGGCGCTGCCGACCTTGATGACGGCGACGGCGGTGTCCGAGACGCCGCGGTCGTTGCGCACGGTCAACACGAAGAGCGAGTCGTCGTTGATGACGACGTCGACCGAGCCGGTGTCTCCGGAAACGCCTGACACGGTGCCGAGGCGCACCTCTTCGATCTTGAGCGACTTGGCGTTCTCGACCGACCACGACAGCGTGATGGCGGTGCCCTTGGCGACCTCACCCGAAGACGCGGTGAACGAGAGCACGCGCGGCGGCGCCTCGAGCGGGTCGGGCGGGGGAACGGTGGGGCAGGCGGTGAAGAGCGCTCCGAGCCCGGTGAGCGCGGCGAGGACGAGGAGCGAGCGAGAAGTGAAGGTCGTCATGGTCGTTCTCTCTCAGTTCAAGGAGCGGGCGTGAAACGAACGCCGGAGTTGGGCTGCACGATGCCGTTGAGGTGCACGCTGTAGGGCACGGCGCGGTCACCCATGGGGGTCTCGAGCCAGCAGGTGGCGGTCGCTCCGCGCGTCTGCGCGATGACGAACGCGTCGAGGCTGGTGGTGCTCATGGTGCCGTAGTGGAACTCGATGGCGCCCGAGTCGATGAGGTGCACCTGGAAGTTCAGGTCCGACGGCTCGGCCCAGAAGAACGCCTCGTAGGTGTTGAACGTCTGCCACGAGATGACGGTGCGGTCCGACAGACGGAACATGGCGGCCTTGCCGGTGTCGCGGTGCAGGTCGTCCCACAGCGGTGAGACGACGCCGTTGGGCACGGTCGCCGAGACCGTGGTCGGGCTGGTGAACTGGTTGGCGGCGAGCGGCGCGCCGAGCGTGATGAAGCCGTTCATCGAGAAGCTGAAGTCGGCGTACGTCTGGCCGTAGTAGCGGAAGGGCACCGGCAGGGTGATTTGCGTGTAGCCCTCGTCACCGCTCAGTGAGGTGCCGATCTCCGAGCCCATCGGCGCGGTGATGAAGTTGCCGGGAATCGAGCTCATCACGTACGGCGAGCAGTTCTCGTTGGCGCCGCCGGGCGTCCCGAGCGCGCCGCCAGGGCCGAAGGTCGCGGTGCGCGGGCAGGTGAAGGTGCCACTGGCGACCAGCACCGGCGTCACCGGAGCGATGGACTGTGCGGCGGTGCCCGCATCCCACGCGAGGGTCGAGAGCGGCGTGCCGGCGAGCGAGATGGTCGCGCTCCCCGGAGCCGCAAGGGGAACGTCGTCGGACGCGAACGCCACCGGAGCGCCGCCGTTCAAGCCCGGGTCGGTGCTCTGGCCGATGACGATGAAAGCGCCGGCGTCGACGAAGCTGCCCGGCGGGAAGGTGAAGCCGCCGTCGAGGCTGCCCGGCGTGGTGACCACGAGGCCCTCGAGGTCGGTGGTCTGCGCCTGGGTGTTGCGCAGCTCGAGCCACTGGCCGGTGGTGAGCACCGACATCTCGGGCAGCGGCATCACCTCGGTGATTTGCACGTCACCGGGGCCGAAGCTGCGCAGCTCGGCGGTGGCGCCGACGCGCGACATCGTGGTGCGGCCGGTGAAGCTCACCTGACGCGAGGGGCCGGCGTTGAAGGTGAGCATTCCTGCCGCGGGGCCACCGGAGAAGAAGTTGAGTTCCATGCCCGGCGTGGGGATGGTGGTCATGCTGTCGAACGCGTACTGCTGCGCGACGGGCCAGCTGCGGTCCTGCACGCCGATGGTGGCGCTGTTCAGCATGCCGTTCGTCGTTTTGTAGACGAAGGCGATCTGACCGGTCTCGTAGAGGTGCACCTGGAAGGTGAGCTCGGAAGTCTGCTGACCGGCGATCTGCAGCTGTTCCCACTGCACGATGAGGAAGCGCTCACCGAGCACGCTGGTGGACGTGTCGACGAAGACCTTCGAGTTGGCGGTCATCGAGAGGTCGTCCCAGAACGGCGCGATGAGGGTCGGCGCGGTGTTGGTGCCCGAGAGGTCGGCGTTGACGTTGTTGGGGCCGGGGTTGGCGGTGGCGATGAAGCCGTTCACCGAGACCCACAGGTCGTTCTGCACCACGCCGAGCAGGGGGAAGCGGAAGCCCGCCGGCAGCGTGAGCTTCTCGGCGCCGTCGGCGATGTCGGCGATGACGAGCTCGTTCGCGGTGGGCGAGGTGACGAGGTCGACGAAGTTGTTCGAGCCGCCGATGACCGCGGGCATGGTGGTCGGCAGACCGACGACCTCGGTGACGTTGGCGGCGGCGAGGTCCCACGTGAGCGTCGCGGGCGAGCCACGGAGCACGGGGTTGGGCGTCAGCGTGACCGCTCCGGTGAAGGTGAAGGCGCGCGTCTCGCTGACCGAGTCACCGGCGGCGTTGGTGGCCTCGAGCACGATGCGCGTCGACGACGCGAGGAGCAGCCCGACGTTGCCCGACGCGACCTGCGACGCGGTGGTGACCACCAGCAGGTTGGGACCATTTTCCTGGCGCAGCTGCACGCGCACGGCGTCGGTCGTCGTCCACCGCGCGGTGGCGGCATCGCCGAGGTTGGTGATGGTCGGCGTCAGCGTGAAGGTGTTGATGACCGGGAGGCCGACGGGGCGCACCGTGAAGAGGCGGCTGACCGACGCGCCGCGATCGTTGCGCGCGGTGAACGTGTACTCGGTCTGCACCGTGGGGCTGGGGAGCGCGACGCTTCCTTCAGTGACGCGCGCGAGCTCTGCG
>JAEUJS010000732.1 GCA_016792935.1 Archangium sp.
CGGAACACCGAACGTCACCTTCATCGACTTGACCTTCTTCAGGTCGTACAGCGCGCGCTGATCTTCCGGCAGCTTGGCGATGGCCTTCTTCAGCTCGGCGTAGACCTGCTTCCCGAGCGCTTCCATCTGCTTCTTCATCTCGGGGTGGATCTTCACCGCGCCCGCGTAGTCGACGATGTCGATGTGGATCGGATCCTTCCCTGAGCGCGCGGCCTCGAGCATCAGCGCGGCCATGTGTTCCGCCATCACCTGCGGATCCATGTCGCCTTTGCTCATGCCCGCCGGCACCGGGAAGTTCACCTTCGACACGTCGACGTTCTTGCTCACCTGGCCGATCACGCCCTCGGGTCCGGGATCTCCCTGCGACGGAGCCTGATTGATCTTGTCCTGCGTCTTGCGATCGATCGTCGGCTTCTCCTTCTTCACCGGCCCTCGCAGCTCGATGCTCACCGTGCCGCGCACCTCGGGCATTCCCCCGTTGGGATTCGGGTTCGTGCTCACGTCGACGATCACGCCCGGCACGCCGATCACGTTACGGATCATCTCGGGCCACACTTCGTTGCGGTGGTGGTCGAACCCCTTCTCTGGGTCGATCTGCGTCTCGCCGTTCTTCGGTTTCCTGGTCGGCGAATACTTGTCCATGTGCGTGTCGAACTGATCACCAGGACCGATCGACACGTGCAGCGACCCGGGATCATCCGTCCACTCGCGCGTCGAGTCCTGCCCCTGGTGCAGCGCGCCGACGATGCCCTTGTCGACGCCGAAGTGACCGGTGGAGATGAGCGCTTCCTTGAACGCCTTCGCGTTCTTCGCCTCGAAGATCACGCCGCCGGTGTTGCCTGCGACCTCGAACTCCTTGCCGCCCACGTGCGCGTGCGCCTCGGTGGGGTTCAGCTGCCCCTTCACGCTCTTCACCTGATCCCACACGCCCCAGCCCTTGAGCCGCGCGTACGTCGACATCAGCGTCTGGCGATCCTTCTGATTCAGATCGCGCCACACCGTCTCGGGCATCTTGCTCTTCAGATCCGTCGGCAGCTTGTCGTACGCCGCCTTCGGACTGAGCGAGCCATCGACGTGCGGAATCTTCGCCGAGCCGCGCGGGTTCGCCGCCGAGCGCGTCGCCTGCGCGATGCGTGCGCTCGCGTCGTCGTACTCAATCTGCGAGTACTGCGCGACGCGCTGCACGAGCTCTTCGGGGCTGGCCTTGAACTTCGGGTCCACCTGCTCGAAGCCCAACTTTCCCTGCTTGATCAGCTCCCGCATCATGCCGACCGCTTCGGGGTTTTCTTTGCCCCAGCTCGTGCGTGCGGCGATCTCACTCGCCACCGCGAGCTTGAGATCCTGATCGATGTTCTTGCCCGCGCGCATCTTCTCCACGCAGTGCGCGAGCTGCTCGTTGGTCATCTTCGAGACGCGATCCAAGGCACTCTTTGGCGTGATGTTCGTGCTCCCCGCCGCCATCGCGGTGCGCGCCTTCGCCACGTCTCCCGCGAGATCCTTCTTCACCGGCACCGGAGCCTTCGTCACCGGCTTGTGCCGCCCGGTCATGTTCACCGGCTTCTTCTTCGGCATCTCGAAGCTGAGATCCGGCACCGCGGTGCGCTTCACGCCATCACCAACCGGCACCTGCACGGGGTTCTCTTCGATGGTGCGCATCTTCAGCGACGTCGGCGACGGCGGACCACTTCCAACGCGAGGGGACATGGAGCGTCCCCAGAGCAACCACCGTTCCGCCTTCCAACCCCTCGAACGCACGCGCGCCCACGCGCCACTCAGCCGGGACGTCACAGGACAGAGGTGCACGACACGCGGCGGCACAGCCCTCATTCCTGAGAGGAATCGAGCACCGGCGATCGACCGCGGATAAATGCGACGCATGGATCGCTGGGACCTGCTCGAGGCCTTCGTTCGCATCGCCGACACCGGTTCGCTCAGCAGCGCCGCCAAGGCCCTGCGCCTCACCCAGCCCGCCATCAGCAAGCGGCTCGATCGCCTCGAGCGTCAGGTGAAGACGCGGCTCGTCGAGCGCGGCACGCGCGGCATTCGGCTCACGGATGCGGGCGCGAAGTATCTGGAAGTCGTCAAGCGGCTGCGTTCCGAGTTGGAACAGACCGAGACCAGTCTCTCCGCCGCGCGCGCGGGCTTGAGCGGAACGTTGCGGCTCTCGCTGCCGACGTCGCTCGGTCAGTGCTGGTTGATGCGGCTCATCGTCGAGTTCCAGAAGCAGCATCCCCACGTGGAGATCGAAGCGACGCTCACCGATGCAGTGACCGATTTCGTCAGTGACGCGACCGATGTGGCGGTGCGCGTGGGCACGGTGCGCTCTCCGACGGTGGTCGCCAAGCCGTTGGGCACGTACGGGTACGCGTTGGTGGCGACTCCGAGATACCTGAAGGAAAAAGGTACGCCGAAGACGCTCGAGGAACTGAACGCGCTCCCGTACTACCGATGGGCGTTCGATTCCGAAGAGTTCATCTTGCCGAGCGGAGAGTTGATTCGCTTCACGCCTCCATCCGTCCTCAGGCTCACCAACTCAGCCGCGATCATGAACGTGGTGTTGTGTGACGCGGGCATCGGGCGTTTGCCGCGCTACGTGTCGCAGGAAGCGATCGATCGCGGACAGCTCGTCGAGGTCTTGAGCGAGTTCGAGATTCCTCGCTCGCAGGTCAGCGCGGTGTATTTGCCTTCGCGCTTCGTGCCCGAGCGCACGCGGCGGTTCGTGAGTTTTCTGGTCGAGAACACTCCGCGGATTCCCGGGTGGCGCGGGCCCTGACGCTAAGCGTGTAGGGTGCGGCGGTGTACTGGTTTACCCCTCTCCCCGGCCCTCTCCCCTGTGGGGGAGAGGGAGGAGTGCTCGTCGCGTGAACAGTGCTGACCTCGAGGTGCTGGAGAAACGCGTCCACGCCATCACGCGCCCGGAAAACGCGCTGCTGTGGCTCTATCTGATCAGCTCCTTCGCGCTGCTGTGCGCCGGGCCGATCGCGCTCATCCCGCTCTACTTCCGCTTTCACACGCTCTGGTACCGCTTCGACGCGACGGGCGTGTCGATGGGCTACGGCATTCTGTTTCGCCGCGAGATGCAGCTCACCTACGCGCGCATGCAGGACATCCACCTCTCGCAGAACATCCTCGAGCGGTGGCTGGGCATCGGAACGGTCACGGTGCAGACCGCCGGATCGGGAGCGAGCGGCAACTTGAGCATCGTCGGCGTGCGCGAGTTCGACGCCATTCGCGACTACCTCTACGCAAAGATGCGCGGTGTTCGCGACGTGCCGCACGAGACGCAGCAGACGCACGACGGGGCGGATCAGCTCCTCGTCGAAATTCGCGACGCGCTCAAAGAGACCGCCGCAGCACTCACCGAGAAGAAGTGATGGATTTTCTGCTCAAGCTCTTCAAGCCGATCGTCCTCAAGCTGCTGAAGATCGACTTCACGCCGCCGCATCTCCCCGAAGGCAGCTCGCTGGTGCGGAGCTTGAAGCCCACCGACAAGTGGCTCGCCTACAAATACGTGCGCACGCTGTTCGGTTTTCTGCAGCCGTTCATCTTCACCGGCCTCGCCGTGTTTCCCGCGCTGGTGAAGATGAAGGGCTGGGCCATCGCCATCGCGCTGCTGGCGGTGGTGGCCGAGCTGATCAGCATCGCGTTCGCGCTGGTCACCGCGCGCGTCGACTTCGAATTGCGGCACTACCTGGTCGGCGATCGCTCACTCCGCGTCGCGCAAGGAGCGTGGACCCGCGAAGAAGTCACCTTGAGCTACGCCAACGTGCAGAACATCGAAGTGACGCAGGGCCCGCTCGAGCGCATGTTCGGCTTCAAGTCACTCACCATCTCGACAGCCGGAGCAGACACCACGCCAGGCGCAGAGAATTCGCACCTCGTCACCCTGGTCGGGCTCGATCAAGCCGACGAAGTGCGGCAACTCATCCTGGGGATGCTGAAGCACCAGCGAGATTCAGGACTTGGAGAGCCAGCGAGCACGGGCGCCCCGGGGCGCGCTGCCCTCTCGATCGAACGTTTGCGTGAAATCAGAGACGCCGCCGTCGCGTTGCAGAGAGTTGCCAGACGGTAGCCGCGCGTTTCCGTTGACATTCGGCACCCCGCGCACGAGATAACCAACGCTTTTCGGCCCTTTCACCCACAGGTCCCTCAGGTCACATGAACCCGTTTCTGATGCTGGCGCAGGCTCCGACGCACGAACAGCAAGGCTGGCTGACCTCGCGGCTCCTCGCGACGTTCACCGGCAACGCCGAGTGGGTGTTGTGGCTGCTCGCCTTTCTCTCGATCATCTCGATCGCGGTGATGCTCGAGCGCGCCATCTATTTCCTGACCCGTTCGCTCCCCAACAGCGACGACGTCTTGATGAAGCTCGCCAAGGGTGATCTCGACTCGGTGAAGAGCACGGTCGCCAAGGCGCAGGGCATGGAAGCGGCGGTGCTCCGCGAAGGCCTCGACTGGAAGGACAAGGGCCCCGACGCGGTGCAGGAAGTGATCGACGCCACGATGGCCCGCGAGCGTCCGCGCTACGAGCGGTTCCTTTCCATCCTCGGCACGCTCGGGTCGAACACGCCCTTCATCGGCCTGTTCGGTACGGTGCTCGGCATCATCAAGGCGTTCAAGGATCTCGGCGTCTCCGGAGCGAAGGGCGCTGAGGTGCAGAGCACGGTGATGGCCGGCATTTCCGAAGCCCTCGTCGCCACGGCCGTCGGTCTCGCCGTCGCGATCCCCGCGGTCATTGGGTACAACATTCTGCAGCGCCAGGTGAAGAACACCGTCGCGCGCGCTTCATCGCTGGGTCAGACGCTGGTCGGTCACCTGCGGGCGGGTAAGTAAATGGCTGGCGGTGGCTCTCAGGACAGCGACGACGAGATCACGGGCATCAACGTCACCCCGTTGGTCGACATCGTGCTCGTGCTGCTGATCATCTTCATGGTCACCGCGAACTTCATCGTGCGTGAGACGGTCGAGGTCGATCTCCCGCGCGCGGCGAACACGCAAGACAAGACCGTCCAGGGGCCGGTGATGCTCACCATGGACAAGGACGCGAAGGTCTTCTTCGACGGCGTCGAGGTGCAGCAGGATGTGCTGATGACGAAGATGAAGGAAGCCGTCGCGAAGGACAAAGAAGTGCGCGCCATCATCAGCGCGGATCAGACCCTCAACTACGGCAAGGTGATGGGGCTGATCGATCTGGTGAAAGAGGCCGGCATCGCGAAGTTTGCGTTGAATATTCAGAAAGAGGCGAAGGCCCAACCGCCGACGCCGTAGCAGGAACCAGGCGACACCCACACGGTGTCCTAAGAGACGTGACGACGATGAGCGCGAGCAGCTTCCAGCGCAATGACGATGCGAAGAGCTTCGCGCTCTTCGGCGGCATGATCGTCTTCTCGCTCATCGCGCACGCCGTCGGCATCGTCGTTCTCCCCGAGCGGCTCGCGCGCGCCGCGATTCGCCCGCCGGTCGAGATGGAGTTCTACGAGCCGCCCCCTCCGCCGCCGCCCCCGAAAGTCGAGGAGCCGCCGAAGGAAGAGCCGCCCAAGCCCGTAGTGAAGATCAAGCCGCCGCCGGTGAAGGTGGCTGAAGCGCCGCCTCCGAAAGAAGAAGCGCCGCCGCCTCCCAACGACACGCCTCCGCCCGAGACGCCGCAGAAGCCGGTGCCGATCGTGGTCGGCATCTCGATGTCGTCGACGACGTCGGCGGGTGGCTTCGCGGTGCAGGTCGGCAACACGACCTACGGCAAGGCGAGCGACAAGATCACCGACCCCAACGACGTGAAGGCCTACAACGCGCCGAAGTACGCGCCGCCGGGCACCGCCGACGTGCAGCCGACCGTCTCGGGTGAGGTGAAGATTCCGTACCCCGAAGAGGCGCGGAAGAACGAGATCGAAGGCTCGGTGCGCTTGAGCGTGACCATCGACGCCGAGGGGCTGGTGACCGCGGTGAAGGTGATCAGCGGACCGGGCTACGGGCTCAACGAAGCGGCGCGCGACGCGGTGCAGAAGTTCCGCTGGAAGCCGGCGATGAAGGGCGGCGAAGCGGTCGCCACCACCATCGTCTACACGTACACGTTCCTGCTCGACTGAGTTCCGTTCAGCGGGTGACGACGATCTCCTCGTAGGTCGAGCCGACGCGCATCGGTCGGAAGCGCAGCCGCGTGAGGCCCGTGACACCCACGAAGGTCGAAGACTGCGGCTGGAGGAGAACCTGAAACCCCTCGCCCATGAAGCCGTCGCCGTGGATGTCGTCGAGCAGGCACGGATTCGCTGAGGTGTTGGTGATCATCACCGACGCGCCGCCGTCACCCACTCCCGCGACCGACGGAGGGAAGCTGAGCGAACCACACTCGGTCATCGTGCGGCTCTCGACGCGAAACGTGAGGCCAGCGGCGGGGTTCACCGGATCGTTCGAGCTCAGGCTCACCCTGAAGTCGTAGAAGCCGTCCGGCAAGTTGGTGAGGAAGCGCATGCCCACGGGCACGAGCGTGTCGGGGCCGATCAGCGTGGGAATGGGCGGCACCAGCGTCGCGCCGACGGGGCTCACGTCCATCGCGCTGACGCTGAGATTGAGCGTGCCGGCGTTGCGCACGCCGATTTGCCGCTGCACGAAGTCGGGCGCGCCGAAGTTCGGCACCAGCAGCGTGGTGTTGGGCTGTTGAAACGTGAAGAAGACGACGCGAGGCGCGAGGCCCTTCATTCGGAGCGGCACCGCGAGGGAGTCGAGCGCGGCGCGCAGGTCGAGCGTCGCGAGCTGATCGCCGAACGCGAAGGTGGCGTTCAGCGTGAGCATCTGACTCGCTCCGGGCTGGAGCGTGAAGGTCCGCGGTGGCTGCGCGGTGACCCACGAGCCGCCTCTGACGGTCGCGGTCACGTCGAGCGCGACGCGTCGGGTGTTGCTGACGATGATCTGGCGCTCGCTGGTCTCCCCGGTCCTCAACTCGCCGAAGTCGACCTCGGTGCGCGAGACCGCGAGGCGCCCCGTGCCGCTGCCGGTGAGCGCGATGTCCACCTCTGCACAATCGGGCGCAGGCGCCATGCGCAACGTCGCGACGTACGCGCGCCCATCCATCGGCGTGAAGCTCAAGTTCAGTTGGCGGAAGTTCACCACCTGGCTGAACGAGACCGTGAACGGCAGATCGACCGACGAGAGGAACGTGGGGTTTCCCTTCGACGAGAGCCCGATGTCGCGACGCACGGTGGTGCCGCTCTCGACCTCTCCGAAGTCGACGCTCGTGGGGATGTCGGTCGGACACGGGATCACGAACGGCCCGCTCGCGTCGGGGCCGCCCGCTCGATCTCCACACGCCGCTCCGAAGAGCGCCACCGCCGCCACCAGGAGCACCGAGCGCATGTCGTGAGTCTCGCAGTTCACTGCGTTGCGAGCGACCAGCGGTCAGCGATTGTCGATGGCGATCGACTCCGGCGTCGCGCCGATTCGCATGGGCGTGAACGACAACGTCTCGACGGTGTTCGGCGGCACACCGAGCTGAAACGTCATTCCGCGTCCAGCGCCCAGCAGCCACTGCTCCGGCAGACCCGCGAGCCGGGGCGGATTCAGACGAAAGCCATCGAGCAGGCACGGAGTCGTCGCCTGGTTCTCGATGGTGATGGGAAAGAACGTCGCGCCGGGCGTCTGCTGCGTGCGCACGAAGACGAGCGACGAGGGCACGCACTCGTCCATCGTCTGGCTCTGGATGGCGATGGGGAAGCTGATGCTGGGCTTGGCCAGATCATCCGAGAGGAAGCGCACGTTGTAGAGGTAGCTGCCGGGCGCCATCGCGGTGTCGAACTGCACGGTGACGCGCGCCATGGCGCCAGGCGCGAGCGCCGGAGGCACCGTGCTCACCAGCGTCGGCCCGGGTGGAATCACCTCGATCGACGTGATGTGCAGATCTGCCGCGCCGGTGTTGGTGACGTTGATGTCGCGAGAGAAGACCTGCGACACGCCGAAGTTCGGAACGATCAACTGGCCGAACCCGAAATTCGCGAACTCGATGTTCGGGGCCAGCCCCACGATGTGGGTGCGAATGAAGAGCGTGCTCTTCTCGGTGCTCAAGATGAGCGTGCTGAACTCGTCACCCGCGTTGCGCACGGTTCCGGTCAGCAGCAGCTCGTGACTCGACCCGGGCTCCATCGTGAACGTGCTGGGAGACTCGATGGTGAGCCACACGCCCACGTGCGAGGCGTCGACCCGAATCGCTTCGCGACGCGTGTTGGTCAGGACCAGCCGCCGCTGAATCACCTCGCCCAGCACGCCGCCGCCGAAGTCGACCTCAGGGTGGGCGACGACCAGACCGCCGGAGCCGGAGCCGCGCAGCTCGACGACCGAGCTCGGGCAGCCCGCGGGCTCGACGAAGAGCGTCGCGAGGTACGAACGTGCATCGGGCGGAGAGAACGTCACCGTCAGCCGCCGGAAATTCCCCAGTGTGTCGAAGCTGCTCGTGAAGGGCTCTCGCAGCTCACCGACCACGGGGTCTCCCGCGACCGAGAGCGCGAAGTCGCGGCGAGCGATGATGCCGACCTCGACCTCTCCGAAGTCGATCACCGCGGGGATCGGCTGACAGCGAGGGCCTTCGAGCCCACCGTCCGCGGAAGAGGGGTCGTCACACGCGCCGAGGAGCAACGCGAACACGACGCTCAGTGCGGTGCGCATTCGCCTCCCCTCACCGCGTGTCGATCACCACGCGCTCGTAGTTCGAGCCTGGCCGCATCGGCCTGAAGAACAGCAACGAACGTTCTGCGCCGTTGGCGTTGATCCGAATCGGGCGCGTGTTGTTCGCCGGAATGATCAGCTGCTTGCCGGAAATCACCGACGCCGTCGGAGGGTCGAAGTGGATGTCGTCGATCAGGCAGTCACCGTTGGTGGAATTGGTGACGTCGAGATCGATGAGCACGCCTCCGATGGCGGGCGTGGGGCGAGACACGGTGCGCTCGAACACCAGCCCCGGGTCACACGGAGCGAAGGCGCGGCTGTCGAACTGGTAGCGCGTACCAGCATCGGGCTGCGTCGGATCGTCGGTGATGAAGCGCACGTTCCAGATGTGGCTGCCGACCGGCGTGTTGGTGTCGAAGAAGATCGTCACCGGGGCCGATGCTCCTGGCGCGAGGAGCCCCTGCGGGCGAGACGCGAGCTGCGGCCCTTCGGGAAACACGTCGACCGACTTCACGTCGAGCTCCGCGAGGCCGACGTTGGTGATCTGAAACGTGCGCGACACCACGTCCGACACACCGAAGAATGGCAACCACTCGGACTCGTCCGGCGACTTCGAGATCGACAGCCGCGGGAGCTGCGGCTTCATCGTCACCAGCACCTGCACTGCGTCGCGCGCCGTCGTCATGCGCACGCCCACGGTCTGCTGCCCGGTCTCGTTTCCAGTGGTCGCGACGAACGTGACGTCTTGCTCTCCTCCAGGCGGGAGCAGGAAGGATATTGGCGAGAACACCAGCCACGGCACATCATCGACCGTGCTCAGCGCCACGGCCACCGCGGTGCGCCGGGTGTTGAACACCTTCACGGTGCGCGTGCGTGTTTCGCCACGGCCGATCGCTCCGAAGTCGACGAGGCGCTGACCGGCGCTCAGGGTTCCGGAACCGAGCGCGCGCAGCGTCACGGTCTGTTCCGGGCACGAGGCACCGGGCGCACCGCGCAACTCGGCCAGATGCAGCAGCGCGTCGGTCGCCGTGAACGTCACTCGCACCGTCGAGCGCACCCCGTCGAGCGAGAAGAAGAAGGGCGGGTCGACCGGCGCGACCGACGGCGACGAGATGACGTGCGAGGGGAGATCTCGGGCGGCCGAGGTGCCCACTTCCACCTCTCCGAAGTCGAGCTCGGCGGGCCACACCGGGCACGGCGGGGGCGGAGTCACCTGCGGATCGATGACGTTGGGGCTGCACGCCATCAGTCCGCACGAGACGAGGAAGCCGAGTCGACGCACGGCCAAAGAGTGTCGCCTCTCTCGAACCGCGAGAGAAGTGAGTGGAGCGTTCGCGCCGCATGCTCGAAGCCGCACGGTCGCTGATCCGCACTCCTCGCGATTTCGCGGCGATGACTCGGGCACGACCGCTGCTCTCCGGTGTTCGCACGTCGGCACTGAAGCCGGCGCATACGAACGGAGGCAGTTTGATTCCAGGAAAGCGGTACCAGGTCTTCTCCATCAGAGAGCAGAAGTTGGAGAAGCCGAACAACGGAGGAACGGAGACGCGCAACGTCTGGGTGAAGGCCGGCTCGGCATTCATGAACCGGGACGGAAGCGTCAACGTGTACCTCGACGTGCTCCCCATCGACGGGAAGCTCCACGTGCGGGAGCCGACCATCGAGGACCACCGGAGCAACAACAGCAGCACCAGCACCAGCAGGGCCGTGACGGCGAATGGTTCGTCGTCGCAGCAACTCCCGGCCTACTCGGCCGAGAGCAACAACACGCAGTTCGGGGGGCACTGAAGATGAAGCGCAATGCAACGAAGGGTCTGGGTCTGGCGATGGTGGCGGTTCTCGCGATGAGCGCCGCGGCGTTCGCCAAGCCGGCGATGAAGAAGGAAGTCACGGGGCAGGTGAACCTGAACACCGCGACGCTGCAGCAGCTCGATCTGCTTCCGGGCATCGGGCAGAAGGCAGCGAAGCGGATCATCGAGCACCGCGCGAAGACGCCGTTCACCTCGGTGGACGACCTGAAGAAGGTGAAGGGCTTCGGGCAGAAGAAGCTCGAGAAGTTGAAGCCCTTCCTCACGGTGACGGGTCAGACGACGGTCGCGGTGCGCAAGGTGCCGAGCAAGAGCGACGAACCGGGGCCGAAGCCGGCCTCAGCGCAAGGTCGGCGCGCTGCTGGCAAACGCTAGAGCGGTTGAAGCGCGTGTCGTGAACTCGACGCCGGGTGCTCTTTTTCGAGTGGCCCGGCGTCGTTTCATTTCATTTACAGTCGAGCTCGCCCGTGAGGTCGCTCTCTCGAATCGTGGTGTACGTCCTGGCCGTCGCGATGATCGCGTTCGCGGGCATCGCGTCGTTCATCGGTGGGCATGTGCCCGCTTCGGTGCCGAGTGACGCGCCCGCGTATTCGTTGTCGCCGTTCTCCGAGGCGCTGCGCGCGGTGGATGATCGCGGACAGATCGATCTCGTCGAGCTGAAGAAACGGCACGAGTCGTTGGAGAACTTCGTGGCGTCGCTGGCGGCGACTTCTCCGGAGACGAAGCCCGACTTGTTCCCCACCGTCGAGGCGCGCCTCGCCTACTGGCTCAACGCGTACCACGCGGCGGTGTTGCTCGAGCTGATGGACACGCGGTCCACGAAGTCGTCGGCGAGCGATGAGCTGTTCAACGCGGTGGCGATCGGCGGACACCGGGTGACGCGCTGGTCGATGTACCGCAACACCTTGAGTCAGTCGGGAGATGCGCGCGTGTTCTTCTCCATCGCGACCGGAGAAAAGGGGCGCGGCGTGCTGGATGGCGCACCGTTCGATGCTGATTCGCTCAACCTGCAGCTCGACGACGCGATGCGACGCTTCGTGCAGCGCAAGGATCACGTGTCGATCGACGGGAAGACGGTGAAGTTGTCGGTGCTCTTCCAGCGGCACCGCGAAGAGATCCTCGCGGCGCTGCCCGACGAGCGGAAGAACGTGCTGCAGATCGTGTGGGCGTATCTCCCGGAGACGTGTGAGGCCGACAAGCCGGGCTGTCACACGCGCGCCGATCTCGACTCCGCGTGCGGGAACAAGTTCGACGCGTGCACGACGGAGTTCGTCGAGCCGGACCCGACGCTGACGATCCGGAACTAGAGATTGAACGAGAGGCCGGCGCTGACTCCGCCGATGACGTCGTTGCCGAAGCTCTGCACCTTGCCGCCCACACGCAGGTTGAGCGGCTCGACGAGCGGGATGAGGAACGCGCCTTCCACGCCGACGTCGAAGACGTTCGGGCCGAAGAGGAACATCGGGCGCAGCTCGAGGCCTGCCTCTTTGAGGCCGGAGCGCCAGAAGACGTATTTGTGCGGCACGCCGATCTCGAAGCCGAGGCGCTGACGGCCCTGGAAGGTCATCACGCGGAAGCCGGCGGCGATGTTGGGCTGAATGTGCGCCTTCGGCCCGATGCGGACCATGAGGTGCGCGGCCCAGGCGTTGATCGCGCCGGTGCTGAGATCGAACTGGAAGTCGCTGCCGAAGTAGCCGAACGCGAAGTTCACGCGGCCGGACCCGGTGCCGGCGACTCCGAAGCTGCCGAAGTCGGCGCCGCCGATCGCGTCGAAGCCGAACGTCGGGCAGTGGAAGCGCTGCTCGACGACCGCGGGAGCGTCTTCGTCGATGGCGTAGATGACGACGGGCAGCGCGGCGATGACGACCACCGCGAGCACGAGGAGCGCTTTGCCGTCACCGAGCCCGCCGCCTGAGGAGCCACCGCTGCTTCCGCCGGAGGAACCGCCGCTGTTTCCTCCGGAACCACTCGAGCCGGAGCCCGTGCTGCTCGGAGTGCCGATCGGAGTCGCGGTGTGAAAGCTCGAGAGCGGTGCGGTGCTGGTCGCGGCGACTGAGCGGTAGCGGCCAGGCGAGACGGGAATCCAGACCTGGCCGGGGATCGCGAAGCAGCGCTGGGTGTACGAGACGTCTTGTCCCTGCTGCTCGGGAGGAAGTGGCGGGTTCGACGGCACCACGTTCGCGGGGATGTTCGGTGGTGGCTCTTCCGCCGCGGGGATGACAGGCGGTGCGGTCGGCTGCTCGGGCGCTGGTTGTGCTGCTTCTTCCTGCGCGAACGCTGCGGTCGAGAGGCACAGCGCGAGAGCGAGAACGTGTCGCATGGTTGGTGAATGAAGCACGGCGACGGGCTCGCGCGCATCAGCAGCCTCAAGCGTGCGTTGCGCAGAACGCTGCACAGTTGCCCCGTCGCGCGATGGGTTTGCGTGGCCGGGAGCAGCAGCCCGGCGCCGGGAGTCACCGCTCGCGCCGTCAATCGACGGGCGGCGACTGCGCTGCATGCCGACAAGGTGGTGTTGGGGTCGGGTCACGTTCGCATTGCTCGATCGCGAAGGTGCCCCTCGCTGCGAAAAGAAGATGCGCAGTGACCTCTCCGGCCGCTCTCCCGGGAAGCGCAGTGCTCATGACATTAAGAGCATGACCATTGCGGTTCCCGGGAGAGCGACCGACCACGTTGTCTTGGTGACACGCATCGCGCCGGCACACCCGGTCGTCGCTCGAAGCTCGAGGGGCACCAGCGCTTCTCGGCACCGCGCACGAACTTCGTGCTCAACACCACCTCAGTGCAGTGCAGCGCGCGCGCGCGACGGAGACGCCCGTGATGCGAACGAGCGCCACGCGCATCGACCTGCGATGCACTCGTGGAGTACGCCCGCGTGCGCATTTCGTCGCTTGTCGCGATCCGTCGTCAGTCCTCGTCGCCGGCGTCGAGTGCAACGCCTGAGCGATTCCGTTCCGCGCGCTGCTTGCGCTGCACGATGCACTCATCGAGCGCCTTGCTCATGAACGCGTTCGGCAGACCCGCCTCGAGCCGAAAGCCACCACCTGCCTCCGCCTCGCGCACGCGCGCGAGATCCAGAATGTCGGCCTGATCCTTCTCGCCCTTTGCGGCGGCCTGCATGCGAGCCAGCGAGAGCGCAGCGCCCAATGAACGTCGCAGCTCATCCGTCGTCGCCGCATTGCTCGGAGCAACATCCGCCACCATGCCGACGTCGTGCCCGACATCCATGTGGAGCTGCATCGACTTCGCCGACTGCTCGATCATCGACGCGAGCTGCGGGTCGCTCTTGCGCACCATGTCGGCGATCGGCTGCGACGACACGACGCCGTACACCTCTCCGTACGCCATCGACTCATCGACGACCGGATTTCCCACGGGCCCACTCCCCTCGAGACGATCGAGCACCTGCTTGAGCTCGGCCTCATCGCCACCAGCGATGAACATCTGCCCGCCCCACGTCGCGAAGACATCGGTGCCGCCATCCGCGCGCGTGATCTCGTGGATCTGCCCCTGGCGTCCGTAGTCCTTCGACACCGGGTCGCTCCCGCTCGGAGCGAAGCGCTTCCACTGCGCATTCTTGAAGTCGCCGGTCACCACCACCGAGTCGTCGATCATCGCCACGCGATCGATCTTCGACGTGGGATCCATTCCCGCATCGCGAAGTTCCTGCAGGAAGGAGTCCTGGCCGTCACCGAACAGACAATCGGTCAGCTTCCCGCCGAGCTCGGAGTTGAGGATCGCGTTGAACTCCGCGACCACCGCGCCGCGCTTCACTTCGCTCGGCATCACAGCGAGCACCGGATCGCGCGGACGCTGTGGCTCGGCGATCACTCCGGCGTCGGGCGCGATGAACGGCAACCACGTGCGGCGCTCTTCACCCTTCTCTCGCTCGGCGCGCGTCATGCGCGTCGGCAACTTCACCGGCTCGACCGGGTCACGATCAGGAGGCTCCGCTCCGCGCATCAACCACGCGCCGACGCCGAGCAGCACCGCCGCGAGCACCAACCACAACACCGGAAGCCGTCGTTGTCGCTGAGCCACTGATCAGAAGTCCTTTCTCTCGAAACGCCACGCAGCGATCGAGAGCAACGCCACGCTGAAGATGATGCAGCCGCCAAGCAGTCGCCCGACCATGCCCGGCTCATTCGGCAGCGAGCCCGCAAGATTGGCCGCGACCGTCGCCAGCGTGCCGAGGCGCGGAATCGGCAACATGGCCCAGGAAAACAACGTGCGCCCGATGCCTTCCGACATCGCGACGGAGATCGACTCACGGAAGCTCGCCACCACCCCGAGGATGAGCGTGACCACTCCGAGCGCGCCCGAGAGCGCCGCGCTGCGCACGAAGAAGTTGGTGGTGAGCATCACGGAATAGAGCGCGCAGAAGCCGACCCAGCCCACCGCGCTGCCGAGGAGCAGATTCCAGTTCCAGATGCCGGTCTTCACCCCGAGGAGAATCGTGAGACCGCCCGCGCCGTAGAACGAACCCAGCGCGGCGAGCGTGACGACGCCGAGGAACGTGCCGAACAGCAGCTGCCAGCGCGCGACGGGCAACGACAACAGATGCTCGATGCGACCGGGCGCGAGCAACTCCGGAGCGAAGTCGCTGCACGCGAGCGCGAGGAAGAACGCGCCGCCGTAGAACGCGAGGTACGCGACGACTGTGAAGAGGCCCGACATCACGCGATTCGCGGAGACGATCTCTTTGCTCAACATCGAGCCGAAGAGCTTGCTGCCGGCGATCGCTCCGTCGACGACCTCGAGCTGCAACGAGAAGCCGAGGATGACGAGCACCAGCGTGATGGCGCCGAAGAGCGCGAGGAACCATTTGCGGCGCGCCGCTTCGAGCAACAGGTCGAACGCCACCCGGAACATCTGCTTCATGGGAGCGTCCCCCTCTCCCTCGGGGAGAGGGTTGGTGGAGCGCGAACTTCACGCCCACGACGAGTCGGAGCGCACAGTGAGTTGGGTTCTCCCTCACCCTGCCCTCTCCCCGAGGGAGAGGGGATCTCGCTGGCGATCACTTTGCTTCCTCCGAGCCTTGAAGCTCAGACAGCACAGCCTCGAGATCGCGAGTCATCGGCACGACCGAGGTGATCTCCAAACCCTTCGCGCGCGCCGCATCGATCGCTTTGTTGAGCGCGGCGACATCACCCTCGAAATGAAAACCCTTCTCTCCGCGCACGAAGCCAGCGACGTCCGCACCCTCCGCGCCGTTCGCGAAAGTCACCGACCACCGACTCGACGCGTGCCGAATTTCCTCGAGCGTGCCGTCGAGCTTGAGCTGCCCGAGCTGCAACACGCCAACGCGATCACACACGCGCTCGGTCTCCGCGAGCAGGTGCGAGTTCAGCAAGATCGTCGCCCCGCGCGCCTTCTCCTCGAGCAACAGCGCGCGCACCTCGACGCGCCCGAGTGGATCGATGCCGTCGGTCGGCTCATCGAGAATCAACAACTCCGGCTTCCCGAGCATCGCCGCCGCGAGTCCGAGCCGCTGCCGCATGCCCTTGCTGAACGTTCCGATGCGCTGCTGCGAGTTCGCCAGTCCCACGCGCTCGAGCATCTTCCCCAGCTCAGCGTCGCTCGGAGAGAGCCCCTTCAACGTGGACACCGAGCGCAGAAAATCGCGGCCCTTCAACGCCGCAGGCAGATGCATGCGCTCGGGCAAATACCCGATGCGCGCACGCACGCTGAGATCCTGCGGGTCGCCGCCGAGCACCGTGACCTCTCCCGATGTCGGCCGCACGACGCCGAGCAGCACCTTGATGAAGGTCGTCTTGCCCGCACCATTGGGCCCAATGAGCCCGAACGCAGCGCCGGTCGGCACGCTCAACGTGAGCCCTCGCAGCGCCTGCTGCCCCGGACCGAACAGCGTCGGGTAGTGCTTCACGAGATTGCGAACACTCAGGGCTTCGGCCATCGGCGTCTGGGAACTATGCCGAGAAGGTCAACGTCACGCCCGGAACGATTTCGATCACATCGCCTGAACGGATGAAGGCGCGACTGATTGCGACGCCGTTGAGCGTGCTGAGCCCCGGCGTGTCGTTCGGGGAGCGCATGAACTCCCACAGGTCACCGGCCGCGTTGATCGAGAACGACGCTCGAGTGGCTCCCGTCACCACGAAGCGCGACTGGATGAACACCGGAGTCGGCACGGCGAGCTTCACCTCGCGCGGCTCGCGACCGGCTCCGAAGAACTCGATGGTCATCGCACACAACGGCCGCAACTCAGTCAGCGTCACCGTCGCTTCACGCCAGGGCTTCAGCTGCACGTCATAACGCTCGCTCAACTTCCCGAGTCCGAACACGCGCGCCGGAGAGATGATCAACCGCTCCAACATCGGCAGCGAGTCGCCGATCGCCTCGACCACGCGCTGAATCGGCGGCTCACCGATGATGTCGCCGCGGAGACACGAGGCAAGGTCGAGCTCCAGCTCGCGCACGAAGCGCAACCCCGGAGCGCGCTTCAGACACGCGAGGCGGTGCTCCCACGTCCAGTCGTGCATGTCGCCGTTGAGCGCGCGCATCGTGAGCCGTCGCGGCAGGCCATGCTCCCAGACGACGTGGAGCTCGCTGCGAGCGAGATCGCCGGCGAACGGCCCGAGCAACTTCACCGCGCCGAGCGCGACGCCCTGCTCTTCCAACCAATCGGTGTAGACCGACCAGCGCTGCGCATCGTCGGGCTTCTCGCGAATCGCCGCTTCCATCGCGAGATCGACCGGCTCCGCGCCGCGCTCGTGCGCGAGGAACTCATAGAGATAGCCGCGACCGACCTCGATCAGCGTGCCGTGTCGGAGCTCGACCTCGAGCGTGCGTTCTCCGTCGACGCGAATGCCGTTCGCCGAGCCGAGATCGCGAACCCACCATCGACCGAGCTCGTGAAAGACACCGCAGTGAAAGCGACTGACGTGCGGCGTCTGCAGGCTGAGCTCGGCCTCGCGCGCGCGGCCGATGCGAAGACGATCTCCAAGCGCGATGCGCTGGCCCGGAGCAGGCCCTGAGCGCGCAGCGACGACTTCGAGCACGGGAAACGCCACAGGGCGACGCTAACAGTTGGATATCGACGTGAACTCGTTAGGGTGCGCCGCGCCGATGAGAGTCCTGCTGCTCGCCGTCCTGCTCGCCGCGACCACTGCGTCCGCCCAAAACGTCCTGCGCGGCCGCCAGCCGATGCGCGCCGATGGCGTACCCGGTCCCGCGCGCATGACCGACGGCGTGACGCCCATCGATGGCGACCCGTGGGATGGACCTCCGGCGGTCGTGATTCCCGCGAACGTCGCGGTCGAGTGGGATCTCGATCGCAGCGTGGTGCTCACCAGCGCGGCGATTCAGGCCGACAACAACGACGACTACCTCCTCGCGATCTCCGAAGACGGAGTCACCTGGGTCGACGTGTGGCGTTTCCCCGCGGTGGAAGGTGGCGGTCTGCGCACGCGTGAAGCGCAGTTCCGCGCGCAGGGTCGCTTCGTGCGCCTCACGACGGCGTTCGGCGACACGCGGTACTCAGTGAGCGAGCTCGAGCTCTTCGAGAACCACAAGTCCGACTCGATGTTGTTGCGTTCGCGTTGGGTGCCGCGGCGCCCGCTCGATCAGAGCTTCCTCTCGTGGCTCGCGGGCATGGCTGTGCTGCTGGCGATCGCGAGCAAGCGGCTCGGAAAAATCCCGCTCCTGGTGCTCGCCGGCGTCGGGCTGTGGGCGACGTACTCGGTGGTCTTCGAGCTGACTCCGGCGGATCCGCAGAAGTTGTTGTCGTTGCCGTGGCTGCGCGCGGCGGTCGCGTTGCTCGCGGTCCTCGCGGTGATTCGTGAGCGTCTGTGGCGTGGCTCGTGGCCGGCACACCCCGTCTTCACGGTCGGCGCGATGGGCGTCGCCGGCGCGATGGCGATCTGGACGTTCCTGAATCTCGGCACTCCACAGTTCCACGACGCAGGTCAGGGGCGGCCGACGTGGCTGCACCACTACGACATGCGGACGTACTACCCGATCGCCAAGTACTTCCCGGAGCTGCGCTTCGACGGCGTGTACGCAGCGAGCGTGTTGGCGGTGGCCGAGGGGTCGAACCGCCCGCTCGAGGTCTTCGACAACCAGGCGATTCGCGATCTCCGCACGCACGAGCTGAAGACGGTCGCGACGTCGAAGGAACACCTGCTGCAGGTGCGCGCGCGCTTCTCTCCGGAGCGGTGGGCGTTGTTTCAGGAAGACATGAATTACTTCCGTCGCGCGATGAGTGACGGCGGCTTCCTCGGGTCGATGAACGACCACGGAGGCAACGCCACGCCCGTCTGGTTCCTCGCCGCGCGCGCCTTGTTCAATTCAGCTCCGGCGAGTGACGCGACGTTGTGGCGCGGCGTCATCGCGGATCTCGCGTTGCTCGCGCTGGCGTTCATCTTGATCGGTTGGGCCTGGGGACCGCGCACGGCGTTCCTCGCCATCACCCTCTTCGGAGCGATGGACTTCTACCAATTCGGCTCGAACTGGTTCGGAGCGACGCTGCGTCACGACTGGTTGTCGCTGTGGGCCATCGGTCTCGCGCTGCTGCACAAACGAAAATTCGCGCTCGCTGGCGCCGCGTTCGCGTGGAGCGCGTGGATTCGTGCGTTCCCCGCGCTGACGTTCGTGACGCTGTCGTTCCCGGTGATTTTCTTGAGCGCGAAGTTGCTGCTGCAGAAGGAGAAGCAGCGTGCGCTTGAGGCCGCGAAGCCGCTTCTTCGCGTGGTGCTGGGCATGGCCATCGCGAGCGCGGTGTTGGTCGGCCTGTCGATCGTCGTGTTTGGAGCCGACGCCTGGACCGAATGGCTGCGCAAAGTGCAGACGCTCGATCGCGACAACCACCTCAACAACATCTCGTTCCGCACCTACATCAGTGTGGATCGCCAGACGTGGCAGCTGACACTCGCGGCGACGATGGTGGCGCTGTTCGCGGTGCTGCGTCGTGCTCCGCTCGAGCGCGCGGCGGCGTGGGGCGTGGCGCTCGTGCCGCTCGTGTTCAATCCCGCGAACTACTACCTGCACTCGGCGTTCTTGCTGGTGACGCTCGCTGGAGAGCACGCCGGCAAAGTGAACCTGCGCGGCGCGCTGGTGTGGATCGCGTTGCTGTTGATGTGCGTCGGCTCGTACGTGACCAACATTCCGTCCGACATCGGAGTGCACTTCCGGCAAGACACGATCGTCTGCTTCGCGACGTTGATCGCGCTCTTCCTGCTGGAGCTCGGTCGTCCGCGCGAGACGTGATGCTCGCCGCGCCGTGGGTGAAGCGCATCGAGTTGCAGACAGGCGAGTGCACGTCGCGTCCGCTCGATCCGGCGACTCCGTTCGTCACGTCGATCACCGGAGCGTTCAACGACTCGTTCCGCTTCGACGGCCAGAGCTGGTTTCACGTGACGCAGAGTGAGCGGCGCTGGGCGATTCACGGCACGACGGCGACCTCGGGCAGCGCGCTGTACACGTTCATGGAGTTCCCCGAAGCGCGTCATCCCGAGTTCGAGAGCGCGCTCGCGACCGATGCGTCGATGCTCGAGGTGTACGCCGACTGGCTCGAGGAACAGGGCGACCCGTACGCGGCGTCGCTCAAGCCCGCGCTGCTGAAGGAACGCGGTCCGGCGGGGCGTTGGTTTCTGGAAGGGCTCGATCGATCGGGTCAGCTGGAGTTCAAGCTGAAGGACGCGTTGGTGCGTGAGGTGGTGGTGCGCGTCGACGCGTCGCAGCTGCTCTCGACGTTGCATCGACTGGTGCATCTGCGTGCGTGCGTCGCACTCGAGAAGGTGGCGATCGATCAGCGCTCGATCAACCAGAACCTGGACGTCGCGAAGTGGACGATGTGGAGCGACATCCGCTGGCCGCGCTCGCTG